>JBDNJN010000100.1:0-28043 GCA_041687725.1 Pseudanabaena sp. | reverse complement strand
GGAGACTCGTACTTTGAGCTTTACGTCCGAAGATACAGGTCATCGTCTTTTGGACTCACTGCACCAGTTTCACGTTCCTTATGACCTAGGCCCGGACGGGTGTTACCTACCAAGACTGCGATGTTTGTCGCCCCTTGACTCAGATATGCCAGATTCCCTCCGTAGAGGTGTCACATATCCAAGATTAATTATATCGTAAAACCTATGCCTTATATGGCTTTTCGTAATTAAAGCAAAGATAATTGTCCGTTTTCGGTGTATCAAACCCCTCAATGGACTCGCTTACATCCCGCCGCTTACCCTGTCAATGGGTAAGCGGCGGGGCTTTCGCTCAGTAGGTAAGCGTAGATTTGGCAGCGATCGCCAATCCTTTGTAAATCCTTAATAATATCGGTCAGAAAACATGGTCATAAAGATTGCCACTTCTACTTTTTGCTGACGATCAATTGCCAGCAGTTTTTGTGACGGTCTGACCTGAACTAAAGTAGTATGCAAAGAAACTTTACTCAGTTCATTTTCAAAATCACAGAATTTCCTCATTTTTTGACGCTAGTTTGTAAGATATTATCTATATAGAGCCTTACGCTCAAATGAGAACCAAGATTTTCGTTAAAAATGTTATTTTACTACATTTTTAACGAAAATATCGTACTCCACATAATCGCGACTTGCTGTAAGACAATTTTGATGTTGAATAGCATATTTTTTCAATTAATTTTTCAGTAAAGTCTATTCCTCATTAGACAACTTAATTCTTCGGGAGGTTCAGATGGATAAAATCAATAAAACGAGCCAATCCGATGACTCAAATAGCAAATTGCCAAAATCAGTTACACCCAAATCGCCAATTAAAGACTTGCCTAAATTAGAAGTTGTCAAAGTTATTGCTCCCAAGGCTCCAGAGCCTTCTCTGCCTGAAGAGCAGAAGTTAGTGACGCAGAAAGAGGAGCCAGTTAAATCTGTTCCCAAGATTATCCCTGCATCTGCAAGGGTTAAATTGCCTAGTCTCAATCGTTATGGGGATATTCAATCCGATCTAGATAATCGTTCTGAAGATTTTCAAGAACCAAAAGTTTATTTGCAGCCAATTCCTGCTGCAACCGAGCCATTTCAGTACCGAGCGATCGGTGTGATTTGTGGAAAATATGTCGCTAGTGAAGATAACTTCTCCAAAGGTCATATCTTGGCTGCGGATGGCTCTGAGGTTGATGCTGTATTACTTGGCAAAATTATTTCGATTGTCAAAAAGCGCTTGCAAAGCGAACAGGAATATTTGTGGGTGGTATATCCACGCACAAATGACAAAGCAGGTAAACTGCATGTTCAGATATCTGGGGTGTGGGCTCCTGTTGAGCTTGGGAAATCGGATCTACCAATTGATCCTAACGTTCAAGACGGTTATTTTTCTGTACGGGGCGAGATATCAAATCAGTCCACTGAGGATAACTCTGTAATTGTCAAAGTACGACGTGCTGAGCAGAAGTTTGACAAGCAAAAAGATAGAGTCACCAAAGAGTACAGTAAGTTTAAGGTTCGCCTGACGGGGTTATTGCCGACTGATGCAGTGGGGCAGTTTTGGAGTGTAAATGTTCTGCGTCAAGGGGATGTTTTAACGATTATTGACGGTGAATTTATCGGGATTGTTCCTTATAAAGGTAAGCGTCATCAACAGTCTAAAGGTCATCCTGCTGCTGGTAGGTTTGCGCCGAGAAGATACGATGATCGCCCCTATAGCGATCGCCCATTCAAGCCATCCTATAACAGTGATGGTGGCAATAGTCCAGTGACTATTTATCCACCACGTCCGCGATCTTTTGAAGATCGCCCACCTGTGCCGAAGCCATTAATCAAGCGCAAAGACCCCATCGAATAAAAAAAATAACCTCTCACTTTGTGAGAGGTTATTTTTTTAGGGTTGGAGTACCATGCTCCATTCTTTGTTTTGGTTGTCCCAAAATGGGGCATCGGTTTCACCAACAATATTTGGTCCCCAGTAAGTACGAGAGCCATCGGTGGCAAAGACAAAAATTACATCACCTTTACCGATCGCAATTTTGTAATTTGGCAAAGATAGCAATAAGCCCTCTTTGCCACCCTCATTCGGTGCAAAGTCCCAATTGAGTGGCTCGATCGCTTGCCAAGCATTCTGAGATGTAACTCGCGAGAATAAGACAATTCGCACCGAGCGATCGGTACGATTGCCAACGCGAAGACTGCCGATATTTTCGCCGTCATTGAGACTAGGGCGCGTAAAAGTTGCAGGCAAGGGCGGAATAATCGTCTTCGCCGATTCAGTATTTTCGGGAATATCACGGACTGACGGTGGGGTCAAACGTTGCCATAGAGAAACGCCTGTCAAGGCAATTAGCATCCCTAGACACATCGAATAAGCATATTTGATATCAAGAATTGGTATCACAGCTTAGATTTTGATATTTATATTTTTATTGTATGCTTCCTGATTTTTAAACCAAGAATTGCACTCAAACTTTTTAGAATTGGTATGTACAACTAAAGTTCCATGCGGCATCAACTATACCCAGTCCATGTTGAAAACCGAAGTTTTCGACATGGACGAAAAGAAAAAACCGAAGCGGGGCTTTGCCCTGCGACCCTCAATAAAACTACGGGTTTGATCTTAGACGCGGTATATAAGTTAAATTGAGTCTGGAAAGAGTCACAAAATCTAAAAAAAATCTTTGTTAAAAAATGACTGAGAATTTATCTACTTTTAATACAACTGCATCTCAAAAAGTTTTTGCTCAAGCCAAAAACCTGATGCCTGGTGGCGTTAGCTCCCCTGTTCGCGCTTTTAAATCAGTTGGTGGTGAGCCAATTGTCTTTGATCGCGTCAATGGTGCATACGCATGGGACATCGATGGCAACAAATACATCGACTACATTGGCTCATGGGGGCCAGCGATCGTGGGACATGCCCATCCCGAAGTGATCGAAGCTTTACATAAGGCTTTGGAAAAAGGCACAAGTTTTGGTGCGCCCTGCGTTCTTGAAAATCAACTTGCCGAAATGGTGATCGAAGCCGTGCCTAGTGTCGAGATGGTGCGCTTTGTCAACTCTGGCACTGAAGCCTGTATGTCCGTATTGCGCTTAATGCGAGCGTTTACAGGGCGTGACAAAATCATTAAGTTTGAAGGCTGCTACCACGGTCACGCGGATATGTTTTTAGTCAAGGCAGGATCAGGCGTGGCGACCCTTGGCTTGCCCGACTCCCCAGGCGTGCCTAAATCCACAACTGCGAATACACTCAACGCGCCTTACAACGATCTTGAAGCCGTCAAAGCACTATTTGCTCAGCATCCCAACGAAATCTCTGGCGTAATCATCGAGCCAGTAGTCGGTAACGCTGGTTGCATCATTCCCAAGGATGGATTCTTGCAAGCCTTAAAAGATCTTTGTCATGCCAATGGCGCTTTGTTGATATTTGATGAAGTAATGACAGGTTTCCGTCTTTCCTATGGCGGCGCACAGGCTCGTTTTGGGGTTACTCCTGACTTGACCACGATGGGTAAAGTCATTGGTGGTGGTTTGCCCGTGGGTGCTTATGGTGGACGCAAAGATATTATGTCAATGGTTGCTCCTGCGGGCCCCATGTATCAGGCTGGAACATTATCAGGAAATCCTTTGGCGATGACCGCAGGGATCAAAACTCTGGAAATCCTTGGGCGGGCTGGATCTTATGAATATCTGGAGCAGATTACCAAGCAGTTAGCTGAAGGTATGTTGGCGATCGCCCATGAAACTGGACATGCTGCTACGGGTAACATCGTTGGCGCAATGTTTGGGATGTTTTTCACCAGCCAGCAAGTCTATGACTATGAAGATGCCAAAACTAGCGACACTGCCAAGTTTGCCAAATTTCATCGAGGAATGTTAGAGCATGGTGTTTATCTTGCGCCTTCACAGTTTGAGGCTGGTTTCACCTCACTTGCTCATACTGACGCTGATGTAGCCGCAACCCTAGCCGCAGCCCGTGCGGTGTTGTCGCAAATCCCTGTCTAAAATAATTTTGAGGAGATAAGCTTTGCTTATCTCCTCAAAATTATTTTAGACAGCTTTCGCAAAAATTCATTTACAATGTTGTTTAATATTTCTAGGCTGATTAGCTGAGCGAAATCTGCTTAAGCTGTATTTTCCTAGAACGAAGCATTGAACTTTCTCCTACACAAATGTGATGCTGACAGAAAACTCACCTGCTAGTACTAAATCTAGTAATGGTAATTACAACGGCTCCCCTACGCCCATTCAAAGAGCCGATTACTACATGAGCTTACACAAAGAGCTAGACCATCTTGAAGAAATGGTACTGGAAACGGGGCTTCGTGTGATGGGACATACTGTCATCGATGAAGAAAAATTTTGTCAGCAAATTGATCGCGTGAGATTGTCTGTACCTAAATCGATCGCTAAAGCCGAAGAGATTTTGCTCTACAAACAAGATCTGGTTGACGAAGCTCAACAGTATGTCGAAGATTTAATTAAATCGGCAGAGTTACGCGCAAGTCAGCTATTAGAAGAATCGGTGATTATTCACCAAGCTGAGCAGGAAGCTGCCCAAATTCGCCGTGAACTGCAAACAGAATGCGAACAGGTGCGATCGCAAACTCTCGCTGAAGTCAACCAAATGCGCCGCCAAGCCCAGAAAGATCTCGATGTGCTGCATCAACGGGTAACGGGTGAAGCTCAAGATATGCAGCGTGGGGCTGATGAATATAGCGATCGGGTGCTGGGCAGTCTGGAGACTCAGCTAATTGACATGATCAAAATTGTCCAAAATGGACGCAAAGAATTACGTCTTTAAAAATAAAAATAAGTGCGGCGCATTGCACCTCACTTATTTTAAGATGGTGTTTTTTGCTGAAAGGGTAGCAAGAGAATGCTAAGTAGCAGCGATACCTCATTGATGAAATAATCGCGTTGATCGATTTGGAGAGTGCGATCGCGTAGCTTCAAAAACTTCCAATCTGTCCCTGTTGTCACACAGCCATAAACCGCTTGTTCCACCAAACCATCCTTTGTATTCAGCATTTGCGCGGCAATCATTTCCGCCGCACATTGCCCCAACCCCGACTTGATATTTTCATTCTTTGCCTCAACCAACATCAAAACAGGCGATCGCACCTCATAGGAATCTCTAATTGCGCTGAGAATATAGTCACAGTAACCCGTTAAGCCCTGAGCAGGATCAATATTAAATTCCGTACCAGAAAAAAAACCAATTTCATATTTTAATTGTCGGCGCACTTCCAATAACATGGGCGTAATCACCATCTCCGATCGCGCTTTCTCGGTATTGATCGCTGTCGCTAGCGCCAGATTTTCATCTAGTGATGTAAGCAGATAATCACTAGCTGTAGTCGGTAAAATATCAACAAAGAGACTTTTCGGCTCCTCTAAAACTAGACTAAAAACCTCACGCACACGGGACAGAGAAAATTCACTATAAGCCATGTCAATTTAGTGTGGTAGATATCTATATTTTTGATTTTACAAGGCTTGTTGTTGAAGTGCTGCGTGACCTTACCAACTGTTACGCCTGTTAAGGCTTTGAGTAGTACAGAGAAATTTTTGAAAGTGCCGCGAAGCGGCACTTTCAAAAATTTCTCTGGGTTTTATAAGAGCGCAAAGCGCTGTAACGAATAGCTCCGTTCGAGTTGCTTTACTTTGGGTAGATATTTGCGATCGCGCGATCTCAATACTTAACGATCATGGTAAGTTAAGTTTAGTTAAGAAATTATTTTGAACATCAGGCTTTTTGCTATATGAAATCCTCTTGGAGAACTGCACTGCTGTGGTTACTACCCATAGCGATCATCGGCTTTTTTGGTTGGCAGACGCTGGCCGCGCGTCCCGCCCCTAGTCGCCCAACTGTAAACGCAGCGAATACCCGCATCGCCTACGGAAGATTCCTTGAATATCTTGATGAACATCGGGTCAGCAAGGTTGATATTTTTGATGGTGGTCGCACGGCGGTAATCGTAGCAAGCGATCCCCAAATTGAAGGCCGAGAGCAACGCGCTAGAGTTGACTTGCCAACATATGCACCAGAGTTGATGGACAAACTCAACGAAGGTGGCGTGGATCTTGCCATTTATCCACCTAGCAACAATGGTGCAATCTGGGGCTTCATTAGTAATTTGATTTTCCCTGTCGCCTTGCTCGGAGGCTTATTTTTCTTGTTCCGCCGCTCTAATCAAATGGGTGGACCTGGACAAGCGATGGATTTTGGCAAAACTAAAGCCCGTTTTGCGATGGACGCTCAAACTGGGGTGAAGTTTGATGACGTTGCTGGCATCGAAGAAGCTAAAGAAGAATTGCAAGAAGTTGTCACTTTCTTGAAGAAGCCAGAAAGATTTACCGCAGTAGGCGCGAAGATTCCTAAAGGAGTTTTGTTGATTGGACCTCCTGGAACTGGTAAGACTTTGCTTGCTAAGGCGATCGCTGGTGAAGCGGGTGTACCTTTCTTCTCGGTATCTGGTTCGGAGTTTGTGGAAATGTTTGTCGGCGTTGGTGCTTCCCGCGTCCGCGATTTGTTCAAAAAAGCCAAAGAAAACGCTCCTTGCATCATTTTTATTGATGAAATTGATGCAGTCGGTCGTCAACGTGGCGCTGGTATCGGTGGCGGTAATGATGAACGCGAACAAACCTTAAACCAAATCCTCACGGAAATGGATGGTTTTGAAGGAAATGCTGGCGTAATTGTGATCGCGGCAACTAACCGTGCTGATGTACTTGACTCGGCCCTATTACGTCCAGGTCGTTTCGATCGCCAAATCGGTGTCGATCCACCTGACATCAAAGGTCGTTTGCAGATTCTCAATGTCCATGCTCGTGACAAAAAAATTGGTCCTGAAGTTTCTCTTGAGGCGATCGCCCGTCGCACCCCCGGATTTGCAGGTGCTGATCTTGCCAACCTCTTAAATGAAGCGGCAATTCTCACCGCCCGTCGTCGCAAAGATCAGATGGGTATGTCAGAAATTGATACTGCCGTCGATCGCGTTATTGCGGGACTCGAAGGTAAAGCTCTCGTTGATAGCCGTAACAAGCGCTTGATTGCCTATCACGAAGTCGGTCATGCGATCGTTGGTACTTTGATGAAGGATCACGATCCAGTTCAAAAAGTTACCCTAATTCCTAGAGGTCAAGCGGCTGGTTTGACATGGTTCACTCCTGATGAAGAGCAAACTCTAGTTTCTCGCGGTCAAATCCTCGCTCGGATCACTACTGCACTCGGTGGTCGTGCTGCTGAAGAGGCGGTATTTGGCGCGGCAGAAGTTACGACAGGCGCAGGTGGAGACTTGCAACAAGTTGGCGGCATGGCGCGTCAGATGGTGACTCGTTACGGCATGTCCAATATTGGACAACTTGCTCTCGAAGGTCAAAGCTCTGAAGTATTCCTCGGTCGCAGCATGGGCGGTGGCTCACAGTTTTCTGAAGATATTTCCGCAAAGATTGACCAACAAGTCCGCGAAATTGTGCAGAAGTGTTATCAAACTGCGCTTCAGATTGTGTATGAAAATCGCGCCGCGATTGATCGCGTTGTTGATTTGCTAGTTGAGGCTGAAACTATCGATGGCGATGAGTTTCGCCGCATTGTCTCCGAGTACACGGCGCTTCCTGTAAAAGAACGCTTCGTTCCTCAAATCTAAAATTTTCACCTACTGTCTTCCCAGTATAAAAATAAACATTAAAACCCAAGAATTAGCGGTGCGGCGCGAAGCGCCGCACCGCTAATCTTTCACTGGGAAGGGAGTATCCATAATAAAAAATAGGATCACCATAAAAATGGTGATCCTATTTTTTTGATTTAGCCAAAAAACAAAAAGCTGTAGCGCGGGCATCCTGTCTGCGTCATATCACAATGCAAGCGAGACGCTTGCGCTACCTGACAAATTATCGCGAAATTAGCTTTTTGATCGAGGCAAATCGCGATCGCTTCGGATAACCGAAGCTTGTATTCTCAACAGTCAGGTAATATATACTGGTAGTCCAAAATCGTATTAAAGATCGCGTTTGGCGCAATTCCTGTTTTAACCGCATTCGGTAGCTATGTTTAACCTAAAAAACCTGATTGGCGATCCTAATAAGCGCAAGCTTGACAAACTCCGTCCCGAAGTGGCTCTCATTAACTCCTTAGCCCCAGAGTTGGCGGCGCTAAGCGATCGCGAATTGCAAGGAAAAACAGGAGAGTTCAAACAACGTCTCGAAAAAGGTGAACCCCTTGAAGACCTTTTGCCTGAAGCCTTTGCGGTAGTCCGTGAAGCGGCTACTCGTGTTTTAGGCTTGCGCCATTATGATGTACAGATGCTGGGCGGGATGATCTTACATCGCGGCGAAATTGCCGAAATGAAAACAGGCGAAGGTAAAACCCTCGTCGCCACATTGCCAAGCTATCTCAATGCCCTCTCAGGTAAAGGCGTTCACGTTGTTACGGTCAATGATTATCTTGCCCGTCGTGACGCAGAATGGATGGGGCAGGTTCATCGTTTTTTGGGGATGTCGGTGGGCTTGATTCAAAACTCAATGGAGCCTGTTGAGCGCCGCAAAAACTATGGTTGCGACATTACCTATGCCACCAACAGCGAACTGGGTTTTGATTACCTGCGCGACAACATGGCGACAAGTATCGAAGAAGTGGTGCAGCGCCCTTTCAATTTCTGTGTAATTGACGAGGTTGATTCGATCTTAATTGACGAAGCGCGGACTCCCCTAATTATTTCAGGCATGGTCGAGCGTCCGACTGAAAAATATATTGGGGCAGTGACGATCGCTGATCAAATGCAACAGGAAACTCATTATGAAGTTGATGAGAAGCAGCGCAATGTGGTCATGACCGATGAAGGTTTTGAACTGGCTGAAAAACTTCTTGGTGTTACGGACTTATTCGATCAAGCCGATCCTTGGGCGCATTATGTGTTTAATGCTCTGAAGGCAAAAGAATTATTCCTAAGAGATGTTAATTATATTGTTCGTGAAGGCGAAGTAACGATCGTTGATGAATTTACGGGGCGGGTTATGCCTGGTCGTCGTTGGAGCGATGGATTGCATCAAGCGATCGAGGCAAAAGAAAGTGTAACAATCGAAAATGAAACTCAAACTCTTGCCACAATTACCTACCAGAACTTCTTTCTGCTCTACCCCAAACTTGGCGGCATGACTGGCACGGCTAAAACTGAAGAAGCAGAACTTGGTAAAATTTATAATCTCGAAGTTACAACTATGCCCACCAATCGCAAGAGCGGACGGGGTGATTGGTCGGATGTGGTTTATAAAACGGAAGCGGCGAAATGGCGAGCGGTTGCTGAAGAATGTCGCGAAATGCACGAATCGGGTCGCCCTGTTCTGATTGGAACTACCAGTGTTGAGAAGTCGGAAGTATTGGCGCGTTTGCTTGCCGAAAAAGACATTCCTCACAACTTGCTCAATGCAAAACCTGAGAACGTAGAACGTGAGGCGGAAATCGTCGCTCAAGCAGGTCGTAAAGGCTCAATCACGATCGCCACGAACATGGCAGGTCGGGGTACAGACATTATTCTCGGTGGTAATGCTGACTACATGGCGCGTCTGAAAGTGCGCGAAAGCTTCATGCCGATGATTGTTCGTCCTGAAAATGACGATGACTTCACTAATGAAGGTCAACGCATGTTTAGCGATCGCCCCGAAAAAGGACAGGGCTTTGGCATGGTATCAGAAGGTAAAAAGAAAAAAACTTGGAAAGTATCCGACAGCCTTTATCCCTGTGAATTATCCAAAGATGCTCAAATCCTGCTCAAAGATGCAGTTGATTTTGCCTCTGAAAAGATGGGTAGAATGAGCCAAACGGAACTCGAAGCTGAAGAAATGATTGCGGTTGCTTCTGAAAAAGCTCCAACTGAAGATGAAGTAATTCAAAAGCTGCGTGATGCCTTTGTGCTAATCAAACGCGAATATGAAGCTGTCACTGGTGCGGAACATGAGGAAGTAACCAAGCTGGGTGGCTTGCATGTAGTCGGTACTGAGCGCCATGAATCCCGCCGTGTCGATAATCAATTACGCGGTCGTTGCGGTCGTCAAGGTGACCCTGGTTCTACAAGATTTTTCCTCAGTCTTGAAGATAATTTGATGCGGATTTTTGCAGGCGATCGCGTGGCTAGTTTGATGAATGCTTTCCGCGTGGAAGAAGATATGCCGATTAGTTCGGGAATGCTTACTAGTGCCTTAGAGAACGCGCAAAAGAAGGTCGAAACCTACTACTACGACATTCGTAAGCAAGTCTTTGAATACGATGAAGTGATGAATAATCAACGTCGCGCTATTTATGCTGAGCGTCGTCGTGTGCTTGAGGGTGAAGATCTACGCGATCGCGTGATCGAATATGCGGAACGGACGATGGATGATATCGTCAACGCCTACGTTAATCCCGAACTTCCACCTGAAGAATGGAATCTTGTGGCGATGGTGAAAAAGGTGAAAGAGTTTGTAAATCTCCTACAGGATCTTGAACCAGATCAACTTGATGATATGTTTTTGCCTGAGATGCAAGCTTTCCTACGCGAAGAAGTTCGCCGTGCCTATGAAATCAAGGAGTCACAGGTGGAATCGTTACAAGCTGGATTAATGCGTCAAGCTGAACGTTTCTTTATTTTGCAACGTATTGATTCTCTCTGGCGTGATCATTTGCAAGCAATGGAAGCTTTGCGCGAGTCGGTGGGCTTACGCGGCTATGGACAAAAAGATCCATTGATCGAATATAAGAGCGAAGGTTACGAAATCTTCTTAGATATGATGACGCAAATCCGCCGTGATGTTGTTTACTCACTATTCGAGTTCGATCCGCGTCCTCAACCACAACAATCAGGTGCGATCGAGGCTGAGTTTGTTTAAATCATTGTAAAAAAGGAGTCGCAAGGCGACTCCTTTTTTACAATGATTTAGAGCTTGTTTGAAAAGTTTGGGATTTAGCAAAAAGCTCTACTTGCTCCCCCTTAAAAAGGGGGAAGAAGATCAGTTCCTTTTTTAAGGGGGGCTGGGGGGGAGCGAAAACTTCTCAAACACGCTCTTAGGGTTGTCAACAGTTATGCGATCGTCAAAAACAAAACACTCGCCTTGCCAAAGACTCTCTTCTATTGGGACTTCGGCTAAATATTTGAGAATTCCGCCCTTGAGGTGGTAAACCTCATCAAATCCTTGGGCTAGCATATAAGCACTAGCCTTTTCGCAACGAATGCCACCTGTACAGAACATGGCGATTTTTTTATGCTTATTAGTTTTGAGATTCTCTTCCACATATTTAGGAAACTCATGGAAGAAGCCTAAGTTAGGATCGATCGCCCCCTTAAAAGTGCCAAACTCCACTTCATAAATATTGCGAGTATCAATTACCACCACATCAGGATCGGCAATTAATGCATTCCAATCCTTCGGTTCCACATAAGTTCCCACTTCCTGACTTGGATCAATACCTGTTACGCCAAATTTCACAAGTTCCTTTTTAAGTCTCACCCGCAACTTGTTATAGGGTATGACATCCGAATAGGTTTCCTTATGTTCCAAACTTTGCAAGCGCGGATCAGAACGTAGATAACTTAATAGCGCATCAATACCCGCACGACTGCCAGCGATCGTGGAATTGATTCCCTCTTGCGCTAATAAAATCACGCCTTTCAGTTCATGCTGCTTACACAAATTTGTAATGGCGGGGCGCATAGTTTGATAATCATGCAAATCTGCAAAATGATAGAAAGTCGCCACCACAAATTCTTCAGACCTTTCTAAATATTTAGTAAGCGATTTATCCATGACAAAGTTAGTCAGCTTGGAGCCACGACAAGATACTCGTCGCTCCTTAACTACTTGAAATCCACGGCTTTTAAAAAATGCCCTCGCCGTAATACTCACTTCGACAAACAAGCGCTCAATTTTTAATTCCAGAGCCTTTGCCTCGATCGCACGATACAGCCTAGTCCCCACCCCACAGCGTTGATAATCTTTATGGCAGAAGAAACAATCAATATGCCCATTGGTTTCTAGTTGAGCAAAACCGATTATTTTGCCATCTTCCTCAGCGATGTAGGTAAAGTTGTCAGTACAGTCTTCTGTCCAGTTGGTAAAATGCAAATCATCGGGAGCCCAAGCTTGCACCTGTTCTGGCGAATAATCACGAATATTCACCTCGCGCACAGTATCATGGAATAGCTGTGCGATCTGATCGCTGTCTTGTTTTTGAAATAATCGAATAAGCATAGCTATAAATCATATATTCTAGGAAACCATGCTGCAACAGGGACAAAAAATTACGCTCACCATTGACGATCTAGCCGATAGCGGTGATGGTGTGGGGCGTTATGAAAATATCGCCATCTTTGTCCCTAATACTGTGCCTGGCGATCGCCTTGAGGTCAAGCTAGAATTCGTAAAAAAGAATTTTGCCCACGCTAGCATCGAAAAAATTCTTACCCCATCAGACGATCGCATTCGTCCTAATTGCATCGTTGCTGATAAATGCGGGGGTTGTCAATGGCAAGCCGTCAGCTATCCTGCTCAGCTAATAACCAAACAAAATATTGTTTTCCAAGCATTACAGAGGATTGGCGGATTTTCTACGGAAGTTCTCGAAGAGATGATTTCGCCAATTGTGGGTGCGCCCGATAGTTTGCATTACCGCAATAAAGCTACTTATCCCTTGGCAACTGGTCGCGATGGTAATCTCAAAGCAGGTTACTACCAAAAGGGAAGCCATAAGATCGTCAATCTCAATCAATGTCCTGCTCAAGATGAACGCCTCGATCCAATTCTTGCCGAACTAAAAATGGATATTCACAACCAATGTTGGGAAATCTATGATGAGAAAACCCATACAGGTTTGTTGCGCCACTTAGGGCTGCGGATTGGTCGGTCTACGGGTGAGATTCTGATTACGCTGGTGAGCAGAGATTGGGATGTGGCAGGTTTAGCCCCATTTGCGAAGATTTTAGTGGAGCGCTATGACAAGGTTGTTGGCGTAATTCTCAATTGCAATCCTGACAAAACCAATGCCATTTTTGGGCGCGAAAGCCGTTGTATTGCGGGTAAAGATTATCTATTAGAAAAATTCGCGGGTTTAACCTTCCGTCTGCGCGGTGATACTTTCTTTCAAGTCTATACTGAGCAAGCAGAAAAAATGCTGCAAATCATTCAAGAAGAACTTAATTTAGAAGGAACTGAAGTTCTCTTAGATGCCTATGCAGGGATTGGCACGATTGCTTTGCCTTTAGCAGAACAAGTCAAACAGGCGATCGCTATCGAAATTCAGCCACAGGCGACGGCTCAAGGCAAGCTCAACGCTGAACTTAATGGGATTGATAATGTAGTTTTTCACACTGGCAAAGTGGAAGAACTAATCGGCACGCTCAATTTGCAACCCGATATTGTGGTTCTCGATCCACCTCGTCGAGGTTGTGAGCCTGAAGTAATTCAATATCTGCGTGAGAATCCTATTACTCGCCTTGTTTATGTCAGTTGTAATCCTGCGACACAGGCAAGAGATCTCAAGTTGCTATGCGAAGGGGATCGCTACCAACTTACACGCATTCAACCGATTGACTTCTTCCCACAAACTTCTCATGTAGAGGCGATCGCCTTTCTTTCAAAGTTATAACCCAAAAAAGCTATGGCGCACGCTGCGCGTGCGCCATAGCTTTTTTGGGCTTTAGTTACTTATACAAAGGGCTACAGAGTAACTTTGCTCTATTTCTAACTCAGTGCTTAGCAGTTTTAGTACCCAGTTCTCAATCTGTAAAACTTCACCTGCGGGACTTTCTAGCAATGGTGCAACATCGACACGATCAAGAATATTCGCAATTCCTTGTCCAGTCGCTTTGCCATAAGCTTCTTTGAGCGTCCATGCTCGATAAAAAGCTAAATACTTACCATGTTCATCGCGATCGTCGAAACTCTTAATAATTTTCTGCTCTGAAGGCAAAAAATATCTCATAGCAATACCCTCAACATCACATTCGTGATTAATAAATTCTAAATCTATCCCCACCTCGCGATCGCTACTCACCGCATAAACTGCCAAGTCTTGAGAATGGGCAAGATTAAAATAAATTTCCTGATAATTTTGCAAATAAGGCTTACCGCGATCGCTATAACTAAACTGAATCTCATTTGGCTCACAGCTTAACCATTGCCCCAAAACAATTCTTAAATTCCCCCTTGCGGCGACAAAATTACGCTTGAGATGTTCACGTTTAAATTTATTAGTTCGCGATCGCTCATCCTCTGAGAGAAATTGCCAGAGGCGATCGCACTCTGTTTGCGAGATATCTAGCTGAGCTTGGTAAAGTTGCAGATTTGGAGACATTACGAAAAATTAACGATTAAAAATCAATGGTTAAAAATTGACAATGGCGCGATCGTGTCAAAATCTAATAAACTCTATGAACTTGAGATGGAATTGGAAAAACTCTATGAACTTGCCCCTAGTGATCGGCGCATTAATCGTCTCGTTACTGCTGCTGTGGTGGTTGCTCAGCGTCATCAAAGCTAGCTTTAAAACCGCATTTCTAGTAGTTGCGGTGGTCTTTGCAATCCAAGTATTAACAGGTGTGGGTCCCCAGCAAATTTTTAATCAGGTTGGGCAATGGATGAGCATTTCACTGACAAGACTCTCTACATGGCTACAAACTTGGGGGAACAAAGGCAAAATGGACTCAGACTTCAAAAAGCAATCAATGATTTGGATCATGGAAATAGCGATCGCCTTGATTAATCCATAAAAGAAAAGGGGATGCAAAGCATCCCCTTTTCTTTGTATTAGCCCCCTGCGATCGCAGGAATAATACTTACTTCATCGCCGTCATTGAGGACAGTATTTGCCCCATCGAGAAAACGAATATCTTCGCTGTTGACATAAAAATTAACAAAGCGACGCAGATTGCCTTTCTCGTCACAAATGCGAGCTTTGATGCCAGGGCAATTGGTTTCGAGAGAATCAATCATTTCTTGAACCGAAGTGCCAGCGCACTCTACAGTGGCTTGGTTATTGGTCAATTGTTGCAGAGGCGTGGGGATTAAAACTTTAACAGCCATATTTTTGTATCGATTCAGAGAACTTTAAAAATTGAGGTGGCGGATTGCCTTGCCTGCATTTATTTATTTGTATTTTAACGCGATCGCGTTTAACGGCGAACCTTACCACCAAATCCTGAAGCTTTAAATTGTTTAAGCTCTAATGGCTCAGGCTGTTCGGCGGGAATTGCGACCATAATTTCAAATTTACTTTTGCCAGTAGGAATTTCTTCAATCGCGCCGACTCGCCCTCGCTCAGGCATCGCATCATTACCATTAGCATCATAAATACGCCCAAAAACATCGGCATTGTAAACAACTTTGCCCGATGGGTTATTCGCGTCGCCCTTGATCATGTAGCAATTCGCCGACATAATGCCGCCGCCTAGCACCATGTTTTTACCAATATCGCCAGTACAGCGCTCGTAATCAACATTGGTTAGCTTGATCTGCACATTTGCCCAAGCGGGGGCGCTAAAGGCGAAAGTACAAATACAGAGCATGAGTGACAAAGCGACAACTTGGAAAATGTGTAGGATTTTTCGGGGTTTTTGAGTCTGAAAATTGGCGATCGCCATAAATAAACCTATTTGATAGAGCGTTGGATAAAAAATTTTCAGAAAAAAGAATGGCTTCTTTGACGTGGTAAAATTCATCTTAGCTCTTGAAGGAGGTCTATTTTTAATGCCACTTAATCTATTAATTGCAACATTACCTGAAGCGTATAGAATTTTCGATCCACTCGTAAACGTTCTTCCTGTGATTCCCGTATTTTTCTTGCTACTCGCTTTTGTCTGGCAAGCAGCCGTCGGTTTTAAATAAGTTTTAAATAGATTTGATTTTTTCAAAAACTTGTTTAAAACTTATTTAAAAATTTTAAGTACATCCTGTACATTTATAAAATAAAAACGATATAAACAATCGGGGTGGCGGCAACGTTACTCCATTGTTTTAAGAATAGCTAAATATTATTTTGCATGAGCTTATGGAAACAGTCGGACGTTGGACGAACAAATTTTTAATGTTCAATTTGTTCTTAGTATTTTTCTTCTTTGCGTGGTTTCTTGTCGCTCTCGGTGGCGAGAGCATGAAAATAAATCTTGGTTTGGATTTGTGGCGACAACTCTGGGAGCCACTAATTCAGCCTGTATTAGGAATTGTGATGGCTGGGGCGATCGCTAGTGGCGTAATCTCTAAAGTCAAACAAAAGCTAAACAAGGCTTAGGATCGCCAATCAAATAACTTACGCATTTCAAAACCGAATCATATTTCGGTTTTATTTAATTTGCGATCCTTAAAAAAAGGTGTCATACCTTTTATAGCTATTGTCACTTGTATTAAGACAAAAAAAACCCAAAAAGTAGATGCGGCGCTCCGCGCCGCATCTACTTTTTGGGTTTTATGTCCTGACATACTTGGCGACAGCCACATTAATTAAACCAACTTGGCATTAATAAAATCGGTGGATCGTAGTTTCCTGCTTGCATATTGTGACCAGCTAATTTGGAAGTTAGTTGATCAGCGATCGCATTAGACATATTGCCAGTACCCGCAATATCAAAAAATGGTAAAGCAATACTCACATTAGCTTGGTTGAGCAATTGATCTAATAGTCTTTCAAAGGAAGCAAAAGATTTACGGATTGGTAATTCTTTGCTTTCATCCATATTGAATTTTTTTCTGGATAAACTGCGTAAATCAGCGATCGCCACATCCAAAGTGCCCAGAGCATCAACAAGCTTATTGTCCTTAGCTTGTCGCCCTGTATAAATTCGTCCATCCGCCAGTTTTCGCACTATTTCTAGATCTAGTTTGCGCCCTTTAGAAACATCACTAATAAATTCTTGATAGGTACTTTGCAAAAGTTCTTGTAAAAGCTGGCGCTCTGGTTCGGTTATTTCGCGAAATGGCGAGAAAATATCTTTGTAAGGACCAGTTTTGATCGTTTGGGTTTGAATGCCGACTCTATCTAATAATTCTTTGGCATTAAATCCATTTAAAATCACGCCGATGCTGCCTGTTAATGTGCCAGCATTGGCATAAATTTTAGTTGCAGGGCTGGCTGCATAATAGCCGCCGCTAGTCGCCTGATCGAGCATACTCACGACAACGGGCTTTTTCTCGCTCAAATCTTTAACGGCTTCGTATAATTCTTTGCTTGCGCCAACCGTTCCCCCTGGACTATTGATCGATAGCAAAACACCTTTTACTGAGTCATCTTCAATCAAGTCGCGCAGGCGATCACGTACCGACATTGCTCCAGATACCGAAGACCGCGCCCCCGTAATCGCGCCATCTAACGAAACCAGTTCGAGGCGATCGCGATCGATTACTTTTTTAAAATTTAAAGACTCATCCATTTGGCGGCGTTGAATCCCAAATGTTGCCGAGATAAAGCAAACGGCGACTAAAGCGAGCGCAATGATGCGATTGAGTTGCATAGCAAATTTTTTGGGCGCAAATTTTTGGGCAGTTGCCTTAGTTTAGTACAAAAGCTTACAGCAATTTCCAATCAAACGAATCACAGTAAAAATTTTGAAATGGTTGCAAAGTAACCATTTCAAAATTTTGGTAGTGTGTCACATTTGATAAAAACGGCAAACCCATGTCAGTATTTTTATAATCTATGGCTGTTATTCGCTCTCCAACAAATGTGACACACTACCGAGTGTTTCAGCCCACAGAGGCAACAATGAAATTACTCAGGAATTGATTGCACGGATAGGAAAATGTCATAATAGCTATACCACGATATTTTCCCGAAGCCTTGAATCAAGCATATTTCCAGTCCGAATATTTACTATTTGAACCAACCACACCAAATCATGATGCGGTAAACATCGTATTTGCTTTCCCGAATACCTACACAGTGGGGATTACCAGCTTAGGCTATCAAGGTGTTTGGGCAAACCTTGCCACGCGATCGCAGTTTAATGTGAGTCGATGGTTTACCGATGCTCATGAAGATTTACCGCGCAAGATTGAGATATTAGGCTTTTCGTTTTCTTGGGAACTAGACTACGTTAATATTCTTGCCGCGTTGAAAAAATTTGAGATTCCGATTGATACTTGCGATCGCACTGATGAGCATCCTTTAGTATTCGGTGGCGGACCAGTATTAACCGCCAATCCCGAACCATTTGCCGCATGGTTTGATATTGTCCTGCTCGGCGATGGTGAAGAATTAATTGGGAACTTCTTAAACGCTTACCAAGAAGTCCGTCATGCTAGCCGTGAGGTTAAACTACGTCATTTAGCAAAACTAGATGGAATTTATATTCCAGCGCTCTATGCCGTAACTTATGAGTCCGAAGATGGGGCGATCGCTTCAATACAACCCATTGATTCCGATATTCCTGCCACAATCCATAAACAGACTTATAAAAGCAATATTCTATCTGCTTCCACAGTCGTTACCGAAAAAGCTGCATGGGAAAGCATTTTTATGGTGGAAGTGGTGCGAAGTTGTCCAGAAATGTGTCGCTTCTGCTTGGCGAGTTATTTAACGCTTCCATTTCGGACTGCTAGTTTAGAAACTAGTCTCATGCCAGCGATCGCTAAAGGCTTAGAAGTCACAAAGCGCTTAGGGCTACTCGGTGCATCGATTACCCAACATCCTGAATTTGATACATTGCTGGATTATCTCGCTCAGCCACAGTTTGATGATGTGCGGTTAAGCCTTGCTTCCGTTCGCACCAATACGCTTACCGAAAAGTTAGCGCGAATTCTCTCCACTCGTGATAGTCGCTCGGTCACGATCGCCATTGAAAGTGGTTCTGAACGTTTGCGCGAGATCATTAATAAGAAACTGCACAATGACGAAATCAGGCAAGCGGCGATCAATGCTCAGACAGGTGGGTTAAAAGCGCTGAAGCTTTACGGCATGGCAGGTGTACCGATGGAAAATGATGACGATATCGAACAAACGATTGAAATGCTGATTTCTCTTCGTAAACTTACTCCGAAATTAAAGATTACCTTTGGTTGCAGTACCTTTGTGCCTAAATCCCATACGCCTTGGCAATGGCAGGGTGTCAGCACGACGGCGGAAAAGAAAATGCAGCTATTCCGCAAGAAATTATTACCGAAGGGGATTGATTTTCGTCCTGAAAGCTATAAAGATTCGATTGTACAAGCGATGATTTCTCGTGGCGATCGCCGTCTTACTAAGTTATTAATTCTGGCTTGCAGCTACAGTGATGGTGATGTGCCTAGCGATGGCTCCTATAAACGCGCCTTTAAAGAACTACGCGGACAGTTGCCGACTCTTGCTTGGTATGTGCATGAAGATTGGGATGTTAATCAAATCCTTCCTTGGCAGCATCTTCGCAGTGCTTTACCTGTGGAGACTTTGATTAAGCATCGTGAGACTTCTTTTTTAAGCTAAAAAATCAAAACGCAAAAAGCTATGGCGCACGCGCAGCGTGCGCCATAGCTTTTTGCGTTTTATTTAGTATCCGAGGCTTTCGTTAGGCTTGTTTTTTGGAAGCTCAGATACAGTAGATGGGACTTCACGCTTTGGGCGTAAAGGAGCCGCTTGTAAAAAAATTGATTTCTCAGGACTCTCGCGAACTAGATCGCCAGGTTTCTTTTGAATCGATCGCAGCATCTCGTTATCAAAGGAACCTGCGGCATTAGTCAGTTGTCGCTCTTGACGCTTCAGTTGTTCGAGCTTTTTATATTGTTGATTCCATTGCTCTTGCGCGTATACCGTCCAGCCATAGATTACAAATACCGAAACCGTGAGCAAGACAGTGGCAGCGATCGAAAGTTTTTGAGTGGTCATCAACACTCGCAACCATAGCGGCAAAGGAAACGAGTTAGTACGCGGTAACCGTCTAACATTTCGGTTGCTGACTGGTTGGCGACTTGCTGACAGGCGTTTATTTTTGCGATCGAGAGTGGGTTGAGGGGATCTCTGTGGTTCAGGGCTTCTTGCTCTGCTAGCTGTCATTTTTTTAACTCTTTTTTCACTCAAGATTCACCACTGCTACTTGTAGCACTTTCAGGGAGAAATTACCAAGTAGTTTTGAATATTTCGGACTATAGAATTATAATCGTCATTGATTTTTTGGCAACAAGAATTTGACAGAAATGCGATCGCCTTCTTGTAAACCAATTTCTTGGGTTAGCCCAGCCCGTACTTCAAGAACGTTATCAGCGACAACGCCACCTTCAGGATAAGTCGGACAGGGATCGCTTTTACAAGTCGTGGCATTGCGAGCGATCGCCTTCACTTCGCCATCAAGCAAGAAAATAATATCAAGGGGTGAAGGTGTATTTTTCATCCAAAAAGCAACAGGACGCGCAGGCGTAAAGGGAAATAACATGCCGCGATCGTCAGCTAATGGCGGACGAAACATAAGCCCTTTTTCTTGCTGACTAGGAGTATCCACGACCTCTAGCTGAATTTCGCGGCCTGCAATTGTGGCTATGGCAGTAATTGGCAAATATTGAGCCAGTTCAGAGACTGGTTTTGGTTTAGTTTGGGGTGTTAAGGCTTGAGGTGCTGAGGGGATCGCTGGTGTAGTAGTTGGCTTCGCCGAATCAGACGTAGCGGGCGCACAACCCATCAGACAAACACTGAGGCTAACCGTACATAGTTTTGTGCAAAGTATTTGGATCGAACTAGGATTAGGTGTGTCACAATTTCCAGAAGTATCGCCAGTCATATTATGTCTTTTCCTTTGCATGTCGCATTTATCTGGCACCAGCATCAACCTCTCTACAAAAGTGCGATCGCTGGTAAGTATCATTTGCCTTGGGTGAGGCTGCATGGCGTAAAAGATTATCTGGATCTAGCGTTGATGTTGTCAAGATACCCCAAACTACATCAAACGGTTAATCTCGTCCCGTCATTGATTCTCCAGTTGCAAGATTATGTGGAGGGAAAGGCTTTCGATCCTTATTTAGCGCTTACGTTAACTCCTGTTGATATGTTGACGCGATCGCAACAGCATTTTATTGTCGAACATTTTTTTGATGCCAATCATCAGACGATGATTGAGCCATATCGTCGCTATGCAGATTTATTAGCGCAAAGACAAGCCTATGGGATCGAATGGTGTGTCAGTAATTGGCAAGCGCCAGATTTTAGCGATTTATTGGCATGGCATAACTTGACATGGATTGATCCCCTATTCCGTGAAGCTGATCCCGAAATTGCGGAATGGTACAATCGCGGCAAAGACTTTACCTTAGCCGATCGCCAAAGAATTTATAGCAAGCAGCGTGAGATTATTTCTCGGATTTTGCCACAACATCGGCTAATGCAAAAAAATGGTCAACTAGAAATCACCACCACGCCTTATATGCATCCGATTATGCCGCTCTTAGCCGATACGCAAGCAGCAAGAATCGCTGTACCGCAGATGGAGCTTCCTCATACTCGCTTTCGTTATGAGCCAGATATTACGCTACATCTCGAAAAAGCGAAAGAAATATACCGCCAGCATTTTAGCTGCGATCCCAAAGGCTTATGGCCATCGGAGCAATCAGTTAGCCCTGCGATTCTACCCCATGTTTCTAAGCAAGGATTTTCGTGGCTATGCTCTGATGAAGGAGTCTTAGGTTGGAGTCTTGGACATTATTTCCGTCGTGACGAGCGCGGGGCGATCAATGCGCCACATCTGCTCTATCAACCCTATCGCCTTGAAACTGTGCATGGGGATTTAGCAATTATTTTTCGTGATCGCTTGCTCTCTGACTTAATCGACTTTAGCTATGGCGCACTCTTGCCCAAAGCTGCTAGTGATGATTTGTGCGATCGCTTGATGACAATTCAAAAACAACAAAATGAACATTTAGCCGAATATCCTGAAGGTCAACCTTGGCTAGTCACAATCGCCCTTGATGGCGAAAATTGTTGGGAATATTATCCCCAAGATGGCAATCCATTTTTGCAGACGCTTTACGAAAATCTGTCCAAAAATGAAAATTTAAAACTGGTTACGCCTTCAGAATATTTGGAAAAATATCCACCAATCGAAAAAATTCCGCCCCACCAATTGCATAGCGGCTCTTGGATTGATTCCAGCTTCACCACATGGATCGGCGATCCTGTTAAAAATCGGGCTTGGGATTTACTTGCCGAAGCAAGGCAAGTTTTGGCAATGCATCCTGAAGCAACCCCCGAAAATAACCCTGATGCATGGGAAAACTTAATGGCTGCCGAAGGGTCAGATTGGTTTTGGTGGTTTGGTGAAGGACATAGCTCCAACGATGATGCGATGTTTGATCTCCTATTTCGCGAGCATTTGCAGATGATTTATCGCTCTCTCAATGAGCCAGTACCCCATGCTTTGCTATATCCCCTCGAACCTCATAATGTTGCAACTAGCGATCGCCCCACCAATATCATCCATCCGATCATCAATGGCAGATTTGAAAATGATGACTGGCAAGGCGCTGGCAAAATTGAAATAGGTGGTGCGCGGGGGGCGATGCACCAAAATGCACCTGTTAAACGCCTATGGTATGGGTACGATCATTTTCATTGCTACTTACGCCTAGAATTTAGTAATCTAGAAAGCATTGCCCAAAGTAAACTACATTTGTTATGGTTTTATCCTAGTCGGCTTAATGCCAATAGCCCTGTCAAACTCCTTGGTATGCCTGATGTATCGCCGCTAAATTATTTATTTCGCCATCATCTAGAGATCGATTTTGCCGATAAATCAGTCAAACTTGAAGAGTCCACAGACAAATTTGAGTGGGAAACGATCGCAACCTATACGAAAATAGGCTTTGAGCAATGCTTAGAAATTGCAATACCTTGGAGCGATTTGGCAGTAAAGCCCCAGTCTGTGGCAAGACTGGTGATCCTACTCAGTCAAAAAGATCATTTTCAAATGTCTCTACCTGAGTACACGATCATTCCTATAGAAGTCCCTTAGTGTTGCTTTATTAAAGAGATAACAGTGGAAAAGCTACAAAAAACCAGCATTGAGTCGATTGTTGAACAAGCCTTGCAAGATGGCTACCTAACTCCAGCAATGGAGTCCGAAGTGGGGCGTATTTGTGATAGTGCTTTTGAACTATCGGTCGAAGAGTATATGTCTCTCGATCGCCTAATGGGTGCTTTGCTCACAGGTGAGGTGGTCGCTGTCCCTCGCAAGCAATTTATCAATGTCATGGAAGAATTGGTACTCAGCGAATCTGTGGCAAGGGTCGCAGAGATTGAGGCAAGTAGTAATAAGGTTTTGGATTTGGGGGATATTGCCGCTTATGCACTTAACCGTTTGCCACCTTTGTATGCCACCACTGAGCAAGGCGCAAATTATCAACGCGAAAGAGCGCTCGCCGATCTGCAACACTTGATCGCGCAGCAAGTCAAGGAAGCGATTGATCGCAATCTTGATCGCCCTGAGTTCTTCCCCGATCGCTCTAACTTTGGATCGGTAAATAAAGATTCAGTACTTTCTCAGCTTACTAACCTACTTCAAGCTTATGCCCCTGATTTTGAGGAAAAGACTTAGAAATTTGTTAATTTTTAACTAGCTACAGCCTATTAGGGGATACAAAGAAATTTTTGAAAGTGCCGCAAAGCGGCACTTTCAAAAATTTCTTTGAGTTTTATGGCAGCGCAAGGCACTTTAGTCTTTCGGCAAACAAAAATGACAGTGGATAACTTGGGTTAGCAGCAAATCCCAAAATGCCGCGATCGCGATGTTCGTAAATTAATTCGTTTTGGGCATCAAACAAGAAAGTCCCACCACGCTGAGTCATGTGTGATGCGTCGGGTACATAGGCTTTCCAATTGCCAAGAACTTCCGCCATATTTCGCAGTCGCAAAGTCGCTAGTTCAAAAGGTCGCTGAAATCCTGTACCGCCAGCCAAATTAAAAAAAGAACCTTTTAATGGTGGTAATGGTGCAGATTTGATTACCTCGTCTTCACCGATTAATTGCGGTGCATGGCGATCGCCTCGATAACCACGAAATACTTCTTTTAAAGTCCCTTGACTACCAATTCCCGCACACATCAACATCAGATTCACCCAAGCGCTTTGTCCTGAAGACAGCAGGGGAAATTTAGTGGTTAGTCCTGCATAAAGATTTAACTGGCGATGCAGTTCACCAGTGGGATCAACAAACATCCAGTTTGGATCGAAACCTGTAAACTTGCAGAAATATTCCCCAGATTGGCGATCGCCGATGCCAATTGCCCTCACCGCAATTCCCTCTGATTTGATGCGATCAATTTCTCTTTGTATCCACCAAATATATTCGAGGCTATCAAAATCGCCTAGTTGGGGTAGGACTAAAATTAATTTACGCTGGGCTAATTCGCAATTATCGAAGATATTAGCGATCGCGCCATCACTAATACGCAGCCGTTGGGTTTGACTAAGAATTTTGTATGTATCTTGTTGCATGACAATCTATAAAAATAAAGTTGCTCCTGCTTTGGCAGGAGCAACCTTATTTTATGCTTTTATCCCAATAAAAAGGATTTTAGATCAAGCAGCAACCACAACAGGGCTATCCATTTTCTTCAATTGCTGAACTAGCAAGCTCAGGAATAAACCGACATCGGTGACAACACCCACAGACTCAACAGAGCCGCGATCGCTGAGCTTAGTTACCACCGCAGGGTTGATATCCACGCAAACCATCTTCACACCTGCGGGAGTCATGTTACCCACACCGATGGAGTGCAGCATGGAGGAAAGCATCAAAATCATGTCAGCACCGCGAATTTGTTCGCCATACAAGCGTTGTGCTTCCACTAAATCCATCACCGTATCAGGCAATGGCCCGTCATCGCGGATCGATCCAGCGAGGACAAAGGGAATATCGTTGGTGACACATTCATACATTACGCCAGTCTTCACAAAACCAGCCGCGATCGCTTTGTGGATACTGCCATAGCGACGCACTGAGTTAATCACTTTGAGGTGATGGCGATGTCCGCCTTTGACACTCACACCACGTGTGAGGTCAACACCGAGGGAAGTTCCCATTGAGGCTTGCTCCATGTCGTGAACGGCGATCGCATTACCGCCGAGTAGCGATTGCACATAGCCTTCACGGATCAAGTAAGCCAAGTGAGGAGCGCCGCCCGTATGCACAACTACAGGACCACAGGAGACAACTAATTTGCCACCGCGATCGCGAATTTGGCGAAGTTCCCACGCAATTTGTTCAACGATGAGTTCGACGCGGCGCTCGCTCGATACACCTGCACCCATGAAGGAAAATTCTTCTTTTTTGGCGGTATCTCTAGCTTCGGGTTTACGCACTGTCCGCACACCGTCATAACCAACGACTACGCGATCGCCTACAACTAAATCGCGCAAAAGCTTACAGGTTGCCATCTTACCATCGGGACTAATCGCGATCGCTGCATCCATACGCTGATTGGTGCAACGAATCCATTCACCAGCAACACAGGCATCGGTAGGATAAATTGTGCTTACATAGAAATCATCGGGAGCGACTCCATCCTGTAAGACAGGCTCAAGATTGGCAGCGCAAGTATCACGATCTTGCAACACTGCACCGATTTCGATCAGTTCGCCCATGATTGTTTCCATGAGGTCATGGGATGGCGCAGAGATACGAATTTTGGCGAGCGATGTACTTTGTCGCTGTTCGCCAAGGTTGAACTCTAGTACTTGGAAACTGCCGCCATTATCAGTTACTAAATCAAGCGCTCGATTAATGATGCCAGAATCAAGCAGATGCCCTGTTAACTCGACAATACGAGATTCAACGCTACTTGTCTCAACTGCAACCTGTTCAGTAGGAACTTCAATAGTTCTCAAGGTTAGACATTTAGCTGCGCCACCTGCTTTCAAGAACTCAGTCAGAGGCGTTTCGATGACATCAAAACCAGCATCGGTAATTTGCTGTTTTAAGCGATCGCTGATTTTGTTCATCACAACATGGCGATCGACGTTAACCGCATTACACGCAAAATTAACCGCGTCTGCTTCTTCGATCACAATCCGCTTATCCGCAGGAACCCGCATTTCAATCAAGCGATTGGAATAGGAATCAAATGCGGGTGGATAATATAGCAAATATCCGCCAGCTAGAGGACAAAAGCAAGTATCAAGGTGATAGAAGCGATTGTCAATTAAACGTAATGATAGAACTTCGACATCGAGCCATTTCGCCAAATAGGGATGGGCATCTAGTTCGGAACGGAAGCCATAACCAGCCCATAACCAACCACCAGTGCGATCAAATAAAGCATCACCCGCACCTTCAAAGGGTAAATCTTTGGGAAGTTCAAATACTGTAAATCCCTTAGATTCAAACCAAGCTTTGAAATAGGGTTCTTCACCTTGACGCTCTTTGTGTAAAAAACGGCTCAATACGGCTTTGTCGCCCAATACCAATCCAGCATTGGCAGTAAATACCATGTCTGGCCAGCCTTTTTCGGGAGTCACGAGATCAACATTGACTAAACCCTTGAGAACTTCATAAAGCTTTTGCCATTGCACCACGGCGCGATCGCGGCTTGATTTGTGAACATTGCCCTCCATCCAAGGATTGATCACATAATCTACGTCGTAGTGATCGGGCGCACACATCAAATAATTCAGTGGGGAAGTCATAAATAAAAGTAAATAATTTGAGGGAGAATGCAATTTTTGGTTACATCCATAAAATGGCAGTCGCCAAAGATCGCCAGACATTTGTAAAGCTGCCAATCTTTCATCATACCTAATTGACTAGGCTGTGAGTGATTACAAAAGTTATCATTTCTTGATAAATTGACGCGATCGCCAATTTATCGCTTTTGCTAAATAGGCATAATAAAACCCTTAAAACCCAAAAAGCTGTAGCGCACGCGCAGCGTGCGCTACAGCTTTTTGGGTTTTATTGTGCATACATACTTACCCAAAAGATAAGCATCGCCAATTGTCATATCTAGCTTGCCTAGGCAAGCTAGATATATACTGTTCTTTTCCACAGTAGTTTTACAATATTATTTGAACCGATGGTAACTATAAAATCTCAATCCAATGTTCTGCGATATGACATTGTCGGGTCACGGCGCTTTAGTAACTATTGCTTTGCGGTTATTGTTGCCATAGGTGCATCGGGCTTTTTGCTAGAAGGTATATCCAGTTTTTTAAAAATTAACCTGCTGCCATTTCCTGATCCCCTCCAACTAGAATTTGTGCCTCAAGGTTTGGCGCTTTCCTTCTATGGAGTTGCTGGCACTTTGCTAGAACTATATCTGTTATATGTGATCGCGATCGATTACGGTAGCGGCTATAACGAATTTGATCGCAACAGTGGCAAGGTGACAATTTTTCGCCGTGGACGCAGTAAGAGTAAAAATCTGGAATTTACTTACAAGATTGCCGACGTGCAAGCGGTGCGTGTCGAGATTCGTAACGGGCTTAGTCCTAAGCGTGCTTTATATTTGCGCGTTAAAGGCAAAGGCGATCTACCTCTATCAGAAGTTGGTCAACCGATCTCATTAACTGTTCTCGAAGATCGGGCTGCGGAAATTGCTAAGTTTTTGGTAGTGCCATTAGAAGGTTTATAACTAAAAAAGGCTCGAAAGAAACCTTAAAACCCAAAAAGCTGTAGCGCACGCTGCGCGTGCGCTACAGCTTTTTGGGTTTTGGGTTTACTTATCCTTGCCTACGTAGGGTCAATTTTTCATATAACTTATCAAAAAGGTGTAAATATGTTTCGTTGGATTCTTAGTTCTTTTTTAGTAGTGAGCATTTTACTCACAGGTTGCAGCAATGGCGGCAGTGTCTCCGCAACCTCGTCACCAACTACATCAGCCAGTGCATCTCCCACAGCTAGCAGCAAACCATCTAAGGCGATCGCTGATGCAACTGTATCACCAAAACCTAGCGCTAGTCCTGCCAACTCACTGGATGCTTAGGGCAACCGCACACGTTTCTTAACATTTTAGCCGCTAACCCCTAAATGCTTGCTAGACAAGAGTTTCAGCTAGAGAGACAGACAAGAGAAAACAAGCCATTTAAAATTCTTGATCAAGATTTTACAAAGATATTTT
>JBDNJN010000099.1:0-10530 GCA_041687725.1 Pseudanabaena sp. | reverse complement strand
TCTCTGAGCGCTATCGTAACCGTCGCCGTCGTTTTGGTTTACGGTGTAATTTGATTGCTGCCATTTATAACTTTGAGTTGTCTCTAGCTGCCTCTAAGCGGTCGGAGACTCTATCATAAATTCAGTTCTGCAAGAGGTCTACTAGACAAAGAACAGCAGTACCGTCATGTTTTAATTTTATTCAATAAGCTTCTGGCTCGACGGCTCAGCACTCTTTTAGTTAAAATTCCTTGCGAAGGGCTAAACAATAGCGCCAGCAAAAAAAAGCCCGTGATAACCAGCACGATCGCACTGCCCGATGGCACATTTTGATAATAGCTGACATACATGCCACTCACACTGGCGATCGCGCCAATTACTGAGCCTAAACCCATCATCAGATGGAGTTCTTTTACTAATAAAAATGCGGTCGCGGCGGGACCAGTGAGGAGTGAAACCACTAAAACTACGCCGACAGACTGCATACTGGCGATAATTGTGAGGGTGATTCCTGCCATTAGTCCAAAGTGAATGAAATGTACGGGTAAACCCATTGCTTTGGCAGCTAAGGGATCGAAGCAATAGAAGATTAGTTCGCGATAGAAGATGGCAACACAGGATAGAACGACGATCGCAATAATTAGCGTTCGCCAGAGATCGGTGCTAGTGACTCCCAAAATGTCACCAAATAGAAAGCTATGTAGGTCTAGTTTACTTTTGAGAACTGTAATCAGCATTACTCCTAATGCGAGAAATCCTGAGAACACTAAAGCCATCGCCGTATCGACTTTAACTTTAGAATGAGCCTGAATCCATGCCACGACAAAGGTGCTAATTGTCCCTGCGATGAATGCACCGAGAAAAATATCCATACCAATATAAAAGGCGATCGCAAGTCCGGGTAAGACCGCATGGGCAACGACATCACCCAAGAGTCCCATGTGCTGCACGATCAAGTAACTGCCAATTACGGCGGAGAGAATGCCGATGAGAACACCAATAGCGATCGCATTTCGCATAAATTCAAAGCCTAAAGGCTCCATTAACCAAGTCAGCATAAAATTATTCCTAAAATATATTGGTCTGTGTGGCGCTCCGCGCCACACAGACTAGGTGAGTTCTTTCTGCATCAAAATTACGCTATCGCCATAGGCGCGTTTAATGTTCTGGGTGGTAATCACATCATCTCGATTACCTTCTGCAATTAATTCTTTATTGAGCAATAACAGGCGATCGTAATTGTCCAAATTGGAACCGAGATCGTGGGTAATCACTAAGAGAATCTTGTTTTGAGATTTCAACTCCGCAAATACATCAAAAATTATCGCTTCAGTTTTTTTATCCACGCCGACAAACGGCTCATCAAAAAATAGTAATTCCGCTTCCTGCGCGATCGCCCTTGCCAGAAATACCCTTTGTTGCTGACCGCCCGATAATTCGCCAATTTGCCGATCGCGTAAGTCCCACATACCGACGCGCTTGAGTGCCGACTTAACCACATCTTCACAATGGCAGGAAGATTTTTTGAGCCAATTTAGCCAATTACGATGACGGGTGCGCGACATCATCACTGCGCCCCATACGGTTACAGGAAAGTCCCAATCAACTTGCGATCGCTGCGGCACATAGGCGACCGTCCGTAACTGTCTATGTAAGGAACGCGATCGATAGCGCACATTTCCGCTAGAAGCAGGAACTAAACCCAGCATCGCTTTAAAAACCGTACTTTTGCCAGCCCCATTGGGGCCAATTACCGCCACCATTTGCCCTGTTGCGATCGCAAAACTGACATCCTCCACGGCGCTGATATCGTGATAGCTGACTCCTAAATGCTCGACTTCTAGCATATTTTTGCTCAAAGGTATTATGATAATGATTATCATTCTTTGTGGTAAAACACAAATACGCATTTAAAGCTGTCTACAAAATCGTCTCTAGGCTCAAAATTTAATGAGATCACTAAATAAATTATTTTATGTCTACAGTGCCAATTCAAAAAATTAATCAAAAGTCAGTCGATCTGCCAAAAGTTTTTGCGATCGCAGGTGCAACGGGAATCGGTAAAACTGCGTGGATTCGTCAGCAAATTGCCAAAATTTCTGAGCCAGTAGTTTATTTCTGTCCCAATGCTGGCAATGTTCCGATCGATCCTACTTGCATTAAAGCAGAGTTTCCTGATCTGCATATTTTGAGCGATGGTCAGGAATTGGAGCTAATTCGACAAGTTGAGGCAGGTGCGATCGCCTTGATCGAATTGGGATTTCATCTTGATTTGCGATCGGGAGATATGCTGCTAGATACTTTAGCCACCGATCATGCTTGCAAACGGATTGCGCTTGTTCCCTCTAGTTTAGCCAATTCAGAATGGCATGACTGGGCTGATGAAGTTATAAAAGTTGAGCAGCATATCAGCGATTTTCATGACTTGCAGATTTGGCGATCGCCTTTTACAGGACAGGTGTTTGACCCATCGAGTTTGAATGTGATGTGGTATGAAATCACTCAAGGAGCTTATGGAGAAGTAACGCGAGTTAAAGGGATTTTCGATCTCTTTGATGGTCGCGCTTTCCATCTAGATTTTGTGGAGGGTATGGAAGATAGTCTTTATTTGGAAATGAAGTTGCCGCTTTGGTTAGATGGTCGTCCTGAGCGCTTTAGTGGAATTGAAGTCGCGGGACGTAATTTAGATGGGAAGGCGATCGCGCAATGTATTCTCGATTGCTGTCTGTCAGAAGAAATTCTCCAGCATTATCAAACTCAAATCAAACAATCGCGCCTAGTGGCTGCTTAAAAAATATGAAAATTGCTGTTATGTCCTGTATTCATGGCAACTACGAAGCCCTTGATGCAGTTTTACAAGATATTGATCGCCAAAAAGCTGAAAAAATCTTTTGTTTAGGCGATCTCGTTGGCTATGGACCATTTCCTAGCAATGTCGTAGAGATGGTGCGATCGCTAGATATTCCCACCACACAGGGCTGTTGGGATGAAGATATTGTGGAAGGATTGAACTCTTGTGAATGTAGCTTCCATCAATGCTTGCCGAGAAGCGTGGTAGGCTTGCCCATGAATGGACAAATGAGCATATCTATCCTGAAACCAGAGAGTATTTGGCAGCTTTACCGAAAACCATTAAAGACGGAAATCTTGCCTTTGTGCATGGCAGTCCTCAGAGTCAGCATGAATATCTTTTGCCAGAGTTAGATGGTTTTATTGCGTTAGAGCGAGTTCTCTCTACGGGAGCCGATATTCTTTTTTGTGGACATACCCATGTGCCTTATGTGCGTAATCTCGATGCTGGCAATCTCAACTTGTTAGTAAGAACTGGTGTAGATATTCCCGAAGTAGAATCGCGAGAATTTACCGCGCCATTGAGACGGATTGTCAATGTTGGCTCTGTTGGCGAACCGCGTCATGGCAGACCCAATGCCACCTATGTCATCTATGACACCGATAGCGATCGCGTTATTTTGCGAGAAGTAGAATATGACTATCAAAAAACCTGTGCAGCGATTATCGAGCGCGGTTTACCAGCCGTTTTTGCGTGGCGTTTAGCTAAAGGCTTAGAGTTTGCCGAACGTGCTGATGATGCTTCCCATTTATGTGAGAGAGGTATCTAGATGTCACATTGGGCGATTTTAAGCGGTGTTGAAGCGAATTTACCAGCCTACGAAGCCGTTTTAGAAGATCTTAAGCATCAGGTTCCTAAGGTTACTGAGTTATTTATTCTTGGTGATTTGATTAATGCTAGTAAAGATAGCGACAAAATCATCCATCGCGTGCGTAATCCGCGCATCGGTGAGCTAATCCCGCAGGTTTGTAAAGGCTGGTGGGAAGAACAAGTCCTGATGCAGCATGGATTCATTCCTGATGTCGAGCCAAATCCTGTAGTCGAGAAATACGGCGTAGCGACGGCAAAGGCTCTTTGGGACAATATTCCTAAAGAATCAGTGGAATGGATTAGTAATCTCCATTTTGCGTTTATGGAGTTTGATTGTCTATTGGTGCATGGCAGTAGTCTCAGTGTTATGGAAGAACTCACTCCCGAAAGCTCACCTTTAATCTTCTTGGATCGGATCGCGAGAAGTAATGCCAATCGCTTATTTTGCGGTCGTTCTGGGCAAACCTTTCGCTATCAAATTAAGGATGGTTCTCTTGCCTCAACAGTTGTTACTCTTGATGGCGAACAGGAGCCTAAAACTTACAGTACTAGCGATCGCCTTGCGATCGGGGTCGGTAATGTTGGCGGCAATCCCAATAAAGCAACCTATACAATCTATAGCCCAAATACCGATGTTGTTCAATTTCGGACTGTACGCTATCACAAAAGTAAAGGTTTTGGGAAGAGTTGAGGCGATCGCCAAACATTTCGCACTGTAAGTAGCTGTGTATCTACTTACAAGCCACATTTATCAAGTCACATTTATCAAGTCAGCCCTAAAAACACTATGCAAATCCCTCAAATTGATATCCCCAAGCGTGGAATGCCAGTCACAATTGTGACTGGTTTTCTAGGAAGTGGGAAAACGACGCTGCTCAATCAAATCCTCAAAAATCGTCAAGATTTAAAAGTTGCAGTTTTAGTGAATGAATTTGGCGACATTAACATTGATGGACAGTTACTAGTCGATATTGAAGATGGCATGGTAGAGCTAAGTAATGGGTGCATTTGCTGCACGATCAATGACAGCTTAGTTGATGCTGTATACAATGTCTTAGAACGAGGAGAACGCATTGATTATATGGTGATCGAGACGACTGGGGTTGCCGATCCCTTGCCGATCGCCTTGACTTTTCTAGGAACAGAACTCAAGCATCTCACCCGCCTAGATTCCATTCTCACGGTAATTGATGCTGAAACTTTCACGCCTGAACACTTCAATAGTGAAGCTGCCCTGAGTCAAGTGCAGTATGGCGATATTGTTTTGCTAAACAAAACAGATTTGGTGTCAGAATCACAAGTAGATGAATTAGAACAATATCTTCGCAAGACCAAATCCAAAGCGCGAATTTTGCGATCGCAACATGGTGAAGTTCCCTTGCCATTAATTTTAGATGTGGATTTGGCTGAAAATGGCATTTATCAGCAAGAGAACAAGCATGACGATCACGCCCATTCCCACGAACATCATGACCACGATCATTATCATGACCATGAGCATCATCATCATTCCGAGCATTTAGCAAATGATGGCTTTATTTCTGTCTCATTTCAAAGCGATCGCCGCCTTGATTTAGATAAATTCACCTATTTTCTTGATAAAGTCATGCCTGTTGATGTGTTCAGAGCTAAGGGTGTTCTCGCATTTGCTGCTGAAGATCTCCGTTTTATTTTTCAACTGAGCGGTAAACGTTATGAACTAAATTATGACCATCGCCAGAGACCTGCCAATAATCAATTGGTTTTTATTGGTAGAAATCTGGATGCTCAGTTACTTCAGCAGCAATTGCAAGAATGCTTGGTATAACTAAACAGTAGGCATAATTAAACTCAAAAAGCTGTAGCGCACGCGCAGCGTGCGCTACAGCTTTTTGAATGCAGATTTAATGGCAGGGAACCATTTATGAGATAATCGAGCAAATCAATAATTAAGTATTTTCAACTTTATTAGTCTTTCGGATTCTTATCATGTCAAAAGCGATCGGCTTTAGGAAATTCACTCTATTTGTCATTTTTTACCTATTTGCCAGCTTGACCGTCTATCTTGCAATTTCTTTTTCTTCTCCAACTTGGATAATTGCATTTTTCACTCTCTTACCGTTCTACGGTATCTGTCTAATTTCAATAAGCTGGGTTACCTTAAAGAATCGTAACGCAAAAGTTAAATATTTCAAAGTGTTACTTTTGCCAATTTTGGTACTCCAAATTCTAAAAATCCTATTTAGTCCAGCCAGTTGCTATGGATGGAATCAAGGTAAGAGTTGTTACTCCCTGATTCAATCGATATTCAGTACCGAAGATCTCAGAACGTTCTCTAGCACTCCTCCTCATTGGGAAATAGTAGAGTCTCTATTCCCAATTGTTTTAGTTCTATATATAATTTCTCTGGCTACCTTTTTACTTTTGATTCAGATTCAAAAAAATCCAACAGTTCCTTAAAATAGAAAGCTCTGTATATAGTTGTCGCCAGTCTTATTAGGGCATAAAACCCAAAAGAGAGAGGCGGCGCTCCGCGCCGCCTCTCTCTTTTGGGTTTGGGTTTAATTTTAATTAGCAAATGACCTAATCGTAGATTTAGTCAAAGCAGGAACTATGCGATCGCTTGCCATTCTTGCGCCAGAGATATTTCGCGCAGTTGGGCCCACCCGCAAAGCCGCCAACCCTCCCATCATAAAAAGGTCGCAACCAGACCAGCGTAAATGTTCATCAAGGATTGGGAATCCATTTACAAGGGGATTAGGATATTGCTGCATTACGTGGGTCAGTAATGGTTCAGCCTTTACATCAAATCTTGTACCTGTTGCCAGCCAAATGCGATCGCAAGATAATTCCATCCCATCTGCACAAATAATTTGCCAGTTATGATCATGCCAAACGGCTTGATCAACCTCACATTCTGGATGAAATTCTACTGTGCCGCGATGACTTGCGCTTCGCAGTTGAGTCATTACCGATGGAGTTATCGAGCCGCCATCTCTAGCAGACAGAACGATGTCCCGTCGCCGATGCCAATTCGCTTCAGCATGAAAGCCCTTGAGATATTTTGGCCCGACCCATCCTGCATCAGCATCAAAAAGTTTCTCTTTAAATTGACGACGGGACAGCAGCAATACCTTCGCGCCACGGGCGATCGCACCCAATGCTAAATGCCCACTGGTCAACCCTCCACCGACGATCAAAACTGTTTCTCCTGCTAGATGCTCCTGCGTCAGATTTAATCCGATTGAATGCACAAGGCAATGAGCAGGGAAATTACTGGGAATGTGTTCCACCCAATCGGGAATTTGTTTAATACTGCTATTTGTCGCTAATACAGCGCGTTTGGTGGTGATACTTTTGCCATTATTCAGCCAGAGTCGAAAGCCACGCCGAGGCGACATGATTGGCTCTAGGTCGATGACTTTAGCGGCGATCAAACGCTCATCCAATTGCTGTGAAGCGATCGCCTGTTGGCAAAAATCACTAAATAGCTGCGTTGAGGGCAGATCGTAGGGTGGAAATAGATCATCATGGCGGTTTTCGGCAAAGCGCCGCAATGCAAATGGATCGGGATCGGGGTGGTGGACAGCAGGCGATCGCAGATGGGGAATTTCTTGGGCAGCAAACTGTTGCCGCCATTGGGTGAGCCAATCACCACTAGGATCGAAGATTAAAATTTTTTCACGTAAATCTTGCCGCTTTTGCAATAGGTGCATTGTTAAAGTCAACGAATGCAAGCCTGCACCGACGATCGCAATGTCGATATCGAAGTTATCCTTGCCAGAGCGATCGTCTAATTTCGCTAAAGATATAAGTGACATAATAAGCTAAGCGACAATAATGATTATCATTATCATTATTGTCATTAAATGTCCATATAAACAATTTAAATCCAAAAATCTATGACACTCGCTTTGCGAGTGTCATAGATTTTTGGATTTATGCGTTACTTCGCCGAGTAACTTAATTCATCAAAAATAGCCTATAAGTCTCTGTTAAAATCATCCAAATCAAGAACAATATCCAAGACAGAAAATGAAGCCCAAAATTTTGCGAGAGTATCACAATTACAGACTTGCTATCTAGAGGCGATAGATGCTAAACATACAATCCATCTGGAGAGATTAATGCAAAAAGGCGCGGTCGTAGATAAAACGGAACTATACCGCTACTCACTATGGCGAGAATGGAATATTGATGCTCCAAAACTTGTTTTTATTATGCTGAATTCCAGTAAGGCGGATGCATACATTGACGATCCTACGCTTCGTCGATGTATCGGTTTTGCCAAATCTTGGGGTTTTGGTTCGCTTACTGTGATTAACCTATTTGCTTACCGATCGTCTAAACCCTCAGAACTTAGACAGGTGAACGATCCTGTGGGAATACAAAACGATCGCTATTTAAAAAAAGCTATTAAGTCAGCCAATAAGGTCGTTGTTGCTTGGGGCAATAATGGTAAGTTGATGCAGCGCGATCAGGCTGTTTTGAAATTTTTATCTAAAAATAATCTTCAACCTTATTGTTTAGGAATTACAAAAATGGGTTGTCCTCGGCATCCACTATATGTTGAGAGTTGCACAAAACTGGGTATTTACCAATAAGTTTAGTAAGCTAGTAAATTATTTAATGTTCTTTTAAACTAAGTCTTGTTAGCTAAGATTAATATGAATTTAATAGGTCATGGAATTGATATTGTTGAAATAGAGCGAATGAAGCAAATTCTAGATAAATTAGGAAGTATCTATGAAATCAGATGCTTTACAGAAATAGAACGTATTGCTTCTAAAACTAATGTAAACCGCATACAATACTTTGCTGGTCGTTTTGCTGCGAAAGAAGCAGTAATTAAAGCTCTTGGTACAGGATGGAGTCAGGAAATAGCACTAACTGATGTTGAAATTCAAAGGTCATCAACAGGTCAACCGTTAGTAGTTCTATATGGCAAATGTCAAGAGATTGCATCAGGCTTGGGTTAGGCTGTTGACTTTGTGAGTTTTGAAGTGATTTTCATCTTTTTGAGTTGGGTATTCTTTTGAACACAAATAATGGAAAATGTTCTTGGTTACGGTGAGAGGTATAAATGGCAAATAATAAGAAAGAAATATTGGTGTTAGGGATAACCTTAGCTATCTTTGGTGGTCTGGCTGTCGCTGGTGTTTTATTTTTTGCAAAACCCAAACTGCCGATCGCAACCGATGGAACTCCTCCCGCTAATGAAGCTAACTTCGACTTTGGGACTCGCAAGAGCGAAGGCGAAAAACTGCTGATAGTTAACGAAACAAATGCGGATAAGGATCAAGCGATCGCGGCGATCGCCAAAAAAGATTACGCTACAGCAGTTTCTAAATTGGAAGCCTCACTTAGCAAACAGCGTAGCGATCCTGAAGCTCTTATTTATCTAAACAATGCCAAAATCGGCGATCGCAAATCCGTAATAATTGCGGTGAGTGTCCCAATTGGCGGCAACCTCAATGTAGCTAAAGAAATTTTGCGCGGTGTTGCCCAAGCCCAAACTGAGGTAAATAGTCAGGGCGGTATTAATGGATCTTCCCTGAAAATTGCGATCGTTAATGACGACAACAAAAGTGAAATTGGCATCAAGGTTGCTCAGTCTCTAGTCCAAGATCAAAGTATTCTTGCTGTTCTCGGACATAACTCTAGCGAAGTATCGATTGCAGCAGCACCAAACTATCAAGCGGGTGGACTGGTAATGATGTCGTCCACAAGTGTTGCTAAGGATCTTTCAGGTATCGGCAGCTATATTTTTCGGACAGTTCCTAGTGTCAGGTTTCAAGCTGATGCTCTATCTCAATATGCGGTCAAGAAGCAAAACAAGAAAAATATTGGTGTTTGTATTAATTCCACCGCGAAGGCTAGCCAGTCTCTCAAAGAAGACTTTACTGCTGCCGTATTTTCTGATGGCGCAAAAATTAGTCGTGTAAATTGCGATCTATCTAGTCCCAACTTTAACGCCGATAAAGTGATCGAGGAGATGTTAAGCGATCGCGTCGATGCTTTGTTATTATCCCCCGGGGTAGAAAAGATCGAGAAAGGGATCGAAATTGCGGTAATTGCCAGAAATCGCCTGTTATTGCTAGGTGATTCAACTTTGTATACTTTTAAAACCTTGCAGCTAGGACAAGGTGCGATCGCAGATATGGTGCTGACCGTGCCTTGGCATCCTGAATTTTTAGCGAACAATCCCTTCGCGAGTAATGCAGTAAAGTTGTGGGGTGGGGATGTGAATTGGCGCAGTGCCACTAGTTATGACGCAACGATTGCTCTAGCGGGCGGACTCCGCAAAAATAGCACTCGCGAAGGATTACAACAAACCCTAGCCAGTGCAAGTTTTGAGATTGAAGGTGCAGCAGGGAAAATTGCTTTTCAACCATCAGGCGATCGGGCAAATGCGTCGATTTTGGTCAAAGTCAGTAAAGGCGATCGCTCAGGTGTTGGTTATGACTTCGTACCACGGCGTTAAAAATACAAGTTACAGACAAGGGGCTTGACCTAGGCTGTTGACTTTGTGAGTTTTGAAGTGATTTTCATCATACAATAACTACGTCGTCTTTTAGGGTAAAAGTTAATGGAATTTAAAAGCCCAACTAGCAGGTTAGTTCGTTTGTTCCGTGCAGGTAGAGATAACTGGAAAGAGAGAGCTTTGGAAAAGCAGAAAAAACTTAGAGCTTCAGAAATAAAAGTAAGAGATTTATTAGCATCACGAGAGTATTGGAAAAAGCGTGCAATGGCTGCGGAGCAAGGAGTATCTCAAGAGAATGGAGAGGCTGAGACAGAAGAAAAAAAGTTGAATTAGACTTTGTAAAGTCTAATCTTAAAGTAACTAAAGAAACAGAAGATTTAAATGCTAAGAATCATCACTATCCAGTTAATATAGTACTGACAACTAT
>JBDNJN010000098.1:0-6649 GCA_041687725.1 Pseudanabaena sp. | reverse complement strand
TTTATTTGTTGTTACAAATTAGTATTTTTTTCGTTAACGATTTGTTAACGGGAAGTAACTTTTTGCTATCGATTCATTTATTTGTTGTTACAAATTAGTATTTTTTTCGTTAACGATTTGTTAACGGGAAGTAACTTTTTGTTATCGATTCATTTATTTTTTGTTACAAATTAGTATTTTTTTCGTTAACGATTTGTAGACAAGCTGTAGATTCCTTGTAGACAAGCTGTAGATGAGCTGTAGATTGGTTGTAGACAAGCTGTAGATTCCTTGTAGATTCCTTGTAGACAAGCTGTAGATTCCCTGTAGATGAGCTGTAGACGGGTTGTAGATTCCCTGTAGATTCTCTGTAGATTCTCTGTAGATTCCTTGTAGACAAGCTGTAGATTCCCTGTAGATGAGCTGTAGACGGGTTGTAGATCCCCTGTAGACGCGCTGTAGATTCTCTGTAGATCATCTGTAACTTTTCGCGAACGAGTTTGCGCCGTTTGATATGTGTGTGTCGCGTCTCGCAAGCTATGTTGCTTGTCGGACAATAAATCGCGCTATCGCTTGATTTTTGTTCGACAGCAACATGACGCTTGCCAAAAGGGGATACCCCCTTTGGATACCCCCACAATAAATTTAAAAACGAGAATAGATCACTCAGAATAATTAAGCGATCGCTACTGTGCCGAAAATTCTAAATTGTCTGTTTCGCCTCGAACAATTCCGTGACCGTTATCAAAGAGCCATTGAAAATAATTTCTAATCTCGGTTACGGGTGTATCTCGAAACAACCTCACACCTGATTTAATTTGACTGGCACTGACAAAATCATTTTGACGCTGAGCATATTCGAGAATTGACTGTAGGGGCTTTGACAAATTGACGGGCGATGATTGGCTGTTTGAGGGTAAAACAAGAGCGTCAACCGTTGTCAATTCGTCAATTTGTGTCAATTTGGCAACTCTTGTCAATTTGGCAACTCTTGTCAATTTGGCGAAATCTGACTCATCAGGTAACAAAGCCTGTAAGCGATCGCCATTAAAAAACAAGTCACCGCGTCCTAAAAGCTGACTGCCATCAAAGGATTTATTACCTAGAATTGCCTCACTATCTGCCGCGTCTGCAACTGTTAAAAGTAACCTAGCGGGACAATTAGATCGCAGTCGTGGCGACACAACCTTTTTGGGGCGCTGCGTGAAAATGATTAGATGGATTCCTGCGGCTCTTGCTTTTTGTCCGAGCCTAATTATTAAATTTTCGAGTTTATCGACTTGGATTTTTGTGCAGCAGTCCCACAGGTCGCCGAACTCATCGAACAAGAAAACTATACGAGGTAACTTTTCAGACGATCTGGCATTAAAAGTCTCAACATTTTCAACACCCGATCGCTCAAAAACTATATATCTAGCCTCCATCTGGTCTACCATCTGCTCCAGATAGGCGATCGCCTCTTCAGGCTCGTACATGATCGGGGCGATTAGGTTAGATGCGTCTTTGAAAATTTGGAAAGTTACCCTTTTCGGATCACAAATTAATAGCTGTAGATTGGCTGGGCTGTGCGCTAGCAGCAATGACAACAGCAGACTTTGCAAGAATATAGACTTACCCGATCCTGTCGTCCCACAGCCTAAAATATGGCAACTTTCAGGCTGTGAGAGGTCAATCGAAATTAGCCGATTATCAATATTCACACCGATCGCCACTTCTAATTTTTGCGATGGTTTCCAGTAGCCTGCAGACTTTGCTGACTGCCTATCAGTGCGGGGCGTGTCAATGGCGATCGCCATTAAAAACCAAATCACCGCGTCCGAGTAACTGCGAACCATCAAAACTTTTATTCCCTAAAATTGCCTCTCTATCTGCGTCATCCGCAACCGTGAGCAGCACCCTAGCGGGACAGTTTGACCTTAAACCTAGTGATTACCTAAATTGTCTTAGACACATATACTTAGCTTCCCAGAGTATAGCCATCTGGACATTGCAATGCTTTTCCGTCAAGTTTAGGCAATCCTGCTGCTTTGGTAGTTGGCTCGTTTGATTCACAGAAAATGGCGATTGTTGTCAGGTCACTGCTGGAAGATCCTGATAGATAAGCAATACCTAAATAGCTTTTTAGCCCTTCTTTTTTGGAAGTTGCAGTTTGTACAGTAATTCCTGGATAGTTTTTAATATCGACAGTTTGAATAGAATCAACATTTTGAATATTGTATTGATAGTTTTCGGATTCTGTATTAATGCCTAATCCTATTTCCTCAAAGGTTTTAGCCCATTTATCCTTTTCAATAAAATGGGCTTGTTGTCCTCTAGTTAGAGAGCTAACATAGGTTCTCGCTTCAGACTGTTTTGCTCTATTTGCTTGATTGGCAGAGGGATCTGATTTACCTAAATTGAGCAGAGTAAATATAAGCAGTGTGCCACCTACACCACCAGCTAAGTAAAGTAAAGTAGGATTTAGTCCTGATACATCTGACTCTTCTACCTTTGCATCACTTTTATTGCTTGATATTGCCAATAAAATTGCACCAAGAAGAGACCCACCTATACCTAAGTTGATACCGTTTTGTTTTTGGGAAAGCAATCCGATATTGTTTACCCTACCTCCACCAACTGTATTTCCACCTATAGTCATTGTCGGTACTGGTACTGAAGTATCAAAGAAAAAGAAAAAATATCCAGTGCAGACAATTCCCCCAGCAATCAGAGTCTTAGAAATATTAGCCAAGCTTGAATTATTGTTCATTATTTTGAAGATAACGATTTCTAAAAGAATACATTATTTTTTGCGGTTTATTTAGTTTTTTAATTTAATTTTCTGGTCACCAAAAGCGATCGCAAAACTTTACAAAATAAAGCGATCACTTTTGCTGTTCTTTATATTACTATAGGTGCGAACTATTCATATATTATGAACTTATAGTAATTAATTAATGTGATGTCAGAATGATTTTATTGTCCATGCCTCAAACAATGCCTACAAAAAACCCTAGAGTTACGGCTGTTTTGCCACCAAACCTTTTTGAAATAATCGAAAAAATGGCAAAAACTGAGGAGCGATCTATGTCTCAAATGACGGCAATCCTTATTCGGGAAGCTTTGTCTAAAAGGGACACAAGCGATCGCACCAAAACCCAAAAATTATGAGTGAGTCGATCAAAGCAACTCGTGCAAGTGTGGCGATCAGCGATCTAACTGTCGATGGTTTCCAGTTGCCTGACGGTAGTTATCGGATGTCCCAAACAGGGGCGGCGGATGCAGTCGGATTGTCTCGACAAAACGTATCCGATTTTTTGCGCTCAAATGCCATTAAAACCTTACTAGGTGAAGGTTATACGAGTCCGATTTCTGCGACTGAGCAAATTGAGATCGAGTCTGAAGATGATAAACGAGGTCAAAGTCGTTTTAATTCATTGCCCTTAGAAATTGTTGGAGCATATTGGCTATGGCAATCCTACAGAGGTAATAAAAAAGCCTTAGCTCTCTGTATGGCTCTTATCACTGAGACTCTAGATCGTAGATTTGATGATGCTTTTGGTATGGTTCGTACTGAACAGGAGCGCAACGATACCACTACAGCCAGAATCAAGGCTCTCGAAAGTGACCTTGCTAATTTGGGCGAAGGCTTTGCGATCGATGACGATATTCGTAAAGAGCGTGATTATTTGCTGACATGGATTAAAGATAAAGGACTAGATCCTTATGTTTTGCCTGATGGCGATCGCACCAATACTGAAGGAGGTAAAAATAATGACTGAGTGATGGACAGATGAACTGCTAGACCGTTTTGCTAACAAAATTGCACAAACTCAAGCTGAAAATATTCGATTAATGATTGAAATAGTTAATCGAGAACAGGCTTAAAAGTCTCTCTGCAAGCCTATTCTTAATAATAAAAAGTTTATTTTATTAGTTGACAGACAACTATATTTTGTTATACAAAAAGCATCTTAGAATAAGTATTGAAAAGCTCAAAACTGGCTCCAGTGGATCAATATGCTTCTTGCTTTTCTATATTTTAGGGTGTAATAAGTTGCAGATATTCATCTTTTGATAATGTGTGTTTTACTTTTCTGGATTGATCGTATATACTGAATATATGTTGCAGAGATTTGTTGTTTATATGTCTACAAAAAAGCTTTTAATAGTAAAGGTTGAGCAAGTGGCGATCAACCTTTACACCGATGTAGCGGCATCACTCAAGATGAATCGCTCTGAGATGGTTCGTACTGCGATCGCTGAGTTCATCCAAAAGCAAAACCCGCAAGTAGCATAGCCATTCGCGGGTTTAAATCTATTTTGTTCACGCTCTACTTAATCAATTCTTCAAACTTTCCACGGTCACTGAAGAATTGCAAGCGGTAGGCATTAACTATTCGTTATTACCATCATGCCTCAAAAACCTACTCCCTGTAAAGGCTTTACGCCTCGATGTTCTCTCAGTTTTAGCACAAAGGCTTACTGCATCAGCGTTAAAGCACCTCAAATTAATTTGCTGTCAGTACTCCGTGACCTTTACTGGCTAGGACCAATCGAGCCGCTAAGCTTCATCTTGCGATATCCTGAAATCCGCAAAGCTTTCAAGTATGGGATTGGTGAATTTAAAGCTATTTACGGCGTATACAAGAAGTCGCGGGGGGCGGTGTATGGCTTTAACTCTCGCAATCTGATGAGCAATCGCGACTTAGAACTATCTGCAAAATGCACAGAAATGGCTGTAGAGATTGTTGGGGAGGGTAAATAAATGATTGGATTTATTGCACCCGAACTAAAGCCAGATCGCAGAAATATCTACCCCGACACTGCGATCGCTAGAGAGTTCATTGAGCCATTTTGCGAGAATCTTTTTAGTACCATCGAAAAGCCTGTGAATGTTACTTGGACAACGAATGATAAATACCCGCTATCGCCCTATCAATTATGGGAGAAGCACCAAGATCCCAAATGTTTCGTTGGCGTGAGGCATGGCAATAATACAACCCATGCCGCATTTGACATTGACAAAAAAAGCCAATACCACCCCGATCAGGATGAAACAGGCATCGAAAAACTTAAAGCAGCACTGGAGACTATTGGGTTAGTCCGATTCCTAATTGTGCGATCAAGCGATTCGGGTGGATTGCATATCTATTACCCACTGTCAGAAAAGGTCAATACTTTTAAGTTGAGCTGCGCGATCGCTACAACCCTACAAAATCACGGCTTAGAGACTGCAAAAGGGCAGTTAGAAGTATTTCCCAATGTCAAAGCCTACAGCCCAAACCCATTAGAGCCTAGTCGCTATAGTGGCTTAAGACTGCCATTGCAGCAAGGTAGTTACATCCTCGATGACAACCTCAACTATATTTCTAACGACATCGAAGTATGGGCTGCGATTTGGAAAACGGCGGCTAATGGTCAGGATATGGCGCGGCTAAAGCGATCGCTAGATAATGCCAAAAAGCCAAAAAGCCTAAAAACTGAGAGAAGGGGCAACGCTGCCAAATTTTACAATGATCTCTTGAGTACCATCAACAATGGGTGGGAGCCTGATAGCACCCAAAATATGCTCCAGACTATCGCCAAATTGAAATACATATTTGAGGGTGAAACTGATCTTGACGGGTTAACGGTAGCGATCGCTGAGGCTGCCAAAAATACAAAAGGCTATTGGGAAAATTGCCAACATACTCATGAGATCGAAAAATGCTCTCGAAATTGGGCTAAATGGGTTATCAACCTTCCTAAATATTATCCGCATGATTCTGGTAAGTCGAGTAATACTTCAAAGTCTAAAAAGGTAAAGGTTAGTCGCTTCGATGCGGTAAAGCAAGGCTTAATAGACTTGCTTCCAGAGATAGGCGATCGTATCTTCAGGACTAAGGTATCGCTACTAGAGTTTTTATCGAAAACTCTAAAAACTAGCAATGAGACTTTATATAAACTTCAGGATTTATGGACTTCTCTATTTCAAAACAACTGTAATGTCTATCCTGATAACGATTCTAGCAATTTAATCGAGACTGAAATTGCACTAGAAGAAAATACACAAAACTATGAAAGCTTTACAGAGATAGACATTACAGTTGCAAGCCCTAATGAATTGTTCCCACTTGAAACATCCCCCCCAAATCCTCAACCTCAAACCACCATCCCAGTATCCGCCGCCCCGAATTCCTTGATAAAAACCTCAGAACCTATACAGGATAGGGGGTTTAAGCAAACCATGACTTTTGAGCAGCAAATGGCGATCGCCTCAACATGCCCTACATCGCGATCGCCAGAACCTCAAAACTTCAGAATACCCAAAGAACCACCGCGACAAAACCCGTCAACTTTGGAAAGTGTTCGTGCTGCCGTCGAAGTCGATCCAAGTTCTGCGGGTGTGAGATTAGCAATGTTGAAGGCAAAGTTGTTTTTACCCGCCTTGAAACGAGAGGAGCGATCGCAGACTGAAGCAGCGATCGCCTATCTTGAAAAAATGAAACCACATCAGAACGATGTAGTTAATCCTGATACTGCGATCGCATAAGCAAATTATCAAAACTACGTGACATCCTCCCGACGCTCAACTGAGTACAGTTAGAGCGCGGGCTTCCCGAAGAAAGCTCTTTTACAGGAGACTCGTACTTTGAGCTTTACGTCCGAAGATACAGGTCATCGTCTTTTGGACTCACTGCACCAGTTT
>JBDNJN010000097.1:0-6654 GCA_041687725.1 Pseudanabaena sp. | reverse complement strand
GCTCAGATATGCCAGATTCCCTCCGTAGAGGTTTTACATATCCAAGATTAATCATAGCATGAAACTTATACCCTGTATAAGTTTTTGCAGTTAAAGTTAAGACAATTGTCCATTTTCGGGGCATCGAACCCCTCAATGGACTCGCTTTCATCCCGTCGCTCACCCTTGTAAACGGGTAGAGCGCGGGGCTTCCCGCTTGTTAAGCTAAAAGTAATATTAGTCTTCTAGCAAGACAAGTGCAATACTCGCTAGCGAAACATTGGTATAGCCAACAACTTTGGCAGCTTTATAAAAGGGCTTAGTGAGAGGACATTTATGGACACCCAACAGACGCACACCTTGATCGAGCAGCAGTCCAGTCTTAAAATGAAAATTGCGGTGTAATTTTACAGCCTTAGCAAGTTTATTTTTTTGGCTACAAAAGAGCATAGGTTTTCTCCAAATAATTTCGACTTTCAACAACTGTCTCTATGTTAACGCTATTTCGAGGGAAGCGGTAAAGTAGTAATAGGAAGCGCTTCGCGCCGCCTATACTACTTACCCATGCCTGCTAAATTATGCAATTTGCCGATCGCCTTCAGCCCTTACAGTCCAATGTATTTGCCGATATGGACAGCGCCAAAAGTCAGGCTAAAGCCGCAGGAATGGCAGTTATTGACCTATCACTCGGCTCCTCCGATCTGCCCACTGATGCTTTTATTTTAGAGGCGATCGCCGAAGCATTAAATGACCCCAATACGCACGGCTATTCGCTATTTGGTAGCACTTTAGATTTTCGGGAGGCGGTGGCGGCATGGATACAGCAACGCTTTGATATCACAGTCGATCCAGAGACAGAAATATTGCCTCTGATTGGCTCACAAGAAGGTACAGCCCATTTACCCCTTGCCCTGCTAAATCCCAATGATTTTGCACTTCTACAAGACCCCGGATATCCATCGCATTATGGCGGTATTCACCTAGCAGGTGGTCAAGTGTATGGGATGCCATTGCTAGCCGAAAACAACTTTTTGCCAGTATTTGCGGATATTCCGACAGCAGTGTTAGCACAATCAAAAATGATGGTGTTGAGCTATCCCCACAATCCCACCACAGCTACAGCTTCCCTTGAATTTCTGCAATCCGCCGTCAAATTTTGTCAACAGCACGATCTTGCCTTAATCCATGATTTCCCTTATCTCGACTTAGTATTTGACGGCTCAATCCAGCCCTCAATATTACAAGCCGATCGCGATCGGCTTCTGAGTATCGAATTTTTCACAATGTCCAAGTCCTATAACATGGGCGGCTTTCGAGTTGGTTTCGCCGTCGGCAATCGCGAACTGATTAAGGCATTGCGTCAAATTAAAGCCGCCGTCGATTTCAATCAATATCAAGGGATCATGCGCGGTGCGATCAAAGCGTTAGCAGGCGATCGCGCATCGATTGATCGTGTAGTTACCACATTTCAAGAACGGCGGGATGTGATGATCGATGCACTTAAGGCGATCGGCTGGGATATTCCTAAACCATCTGCCACGATGTATCTCTGGGCAAAATTACCCGATCGCTATGCCCATGATTCAGTTAAATTTTGTCTAGCCCTAATCAAATCTACTGGAGTCGCCCTATCGCCAGGCTCAGGCTTTGGCAAACATGGCGAAGGCTATGTACGTTTTGCGCTAGTACATCCACCTGAAGTTTTACGAGAAGCAGCAACAAAAATTGGTATGTTTTTGCATCTCCCATGACACAAATCCCCAAATCAGTTTCACGATCAGAGTTGCTTAATTTTGCTTTGTCTTTATAGAATTTATTTGTTAAGATTAGCTTGAACTTTGTACGCCTCGAAATAATTGAAGCTTGCAAGGGGCTAGAATAAACCGCCTAGCGGTGCAAGCTCGAATACAATGCTGAGGACTGATTCATGGCTTCCAACAAAATAGCCTACAGAAAGAAACAAAGGGCAATCAGTACGGTCTGATGATAGTGGAGCTTGGATGATTATGGCGAATGCTAGTAAACAAATTGGCGGATCTTCAGATCTAAAACCAGAATCAAATCAAGCTAGTTTATTGACTCAAGTATCTATTAACCAAGAGGCTGAAAATGATCTTGAAGATTTAAAATGGTTGCGATCGATAGGTTTAGATGAACCAATTGAGCGATTGCCTTCTCCTAAAAACACCCCAACATCAAATAGTTGTGGGATTAACCATACTGTTAATAATGATGTTCACAATATTGATTGGTTGATTATGACCGATTGGCAGGTGGTCAAGTATATATAACGCCATCGGTAGCTGAAAACAACATTAAGTCTACTGGTATCGTATTGGATTCATGGCAGGTCTTGGCAAACAAGGCAAAGGCTATGTGGGATTCGTACTGGTACATATACCTGAAATTTTACAAAAAATTACAACAGAAATTGGTGTATTGTTTCATTTCTTATGATACAAGTCTCCAAATCAGTTTCACGATCAGATTCACTTACCTATTTAATCCTGCTTTGTTTTTGTAGGATTTATTTGTTAAGATTAGATTAAACTTTGTATGCCTCAAAATAATTGAAGCTTGCAAGGGTCTAGAATAAACCGCCCAACGACGCAAGCTCGAACATTAATGCTGAGGATTGATTCATGGCTTCCAACACAAACAGCCCCAAAAAAGTTAAAGGCTCTAACGAACCAGATAAAAAACTATCGGTACAGTCTGACGCTGCTGATGTCGATTGGATGATCATGACAGATATTAGTACGCGAATTGGCGGATCTTCACAGATAAAGCCAAAATCAAATCCAGTTAGCCTATCTCCTCAAAAATCTATTAATCAATCTACTGAAGATGATCGTGAAGATTTAGAGTGGTTGCAATCGCTCGACTTAAATGAACCAATCAAGCGATCGCCTGCTCCGACAAATACGGCAGCAGAATCTAATAATAATAATGTTGAGGATATTGATTGGCTAATTATGACCAATCTCCAGACAAAGATAGATGATTCGGATATTAAGGCGAAAGTTGATCCTTCATATAAAGACATATCTCAATCTAAGACAACATTTCAATCCTTTGAACAAGAAGCTTCTACAATAGATATCGGTCTAGACGACGCTCTAGAATTAGATGGATTAGGCTTTCTGGAAGGCTCTGACTTTTTCGATCTAGATTCTTTAGGCTTTGACACCTCAGAATCTCTGAACATTGATGAATTACAGAATAAGATCGATAATACTGAAGGTAAGATCCAAGGACTAGCTGAAATGCTAGATGATGAAGATGACTCAAGTTTTGACTTCAGCAATGATGGAAATGATCAGGACTGGGATAGCATTTCAGGGATTTTAGAGGGCGATACTAACGATTCATTTAGCGACCAACCTAGTTTCGATATCGTCAACGAAGCTAATGATAGTTTGATCTCTGACGAATTATCTAAATCTACTTACCAAGAAGATTTACTGATTAATAATTTAGAATTATCCATAATAAAAACTGATGAAATAGTTAGCAATTTTCAAGATTTTGAATTCTCAAATGAGTTAGAGAACGCAGTTAAAAATGAATTTCAAAGTGAGTCTCAAAACAATCTAGGCATATCACAAGATATATCTTTTGACGAAGAAGCTAACAATCTAGAAGAATCTAATAATGCACATGAATTTAAAGCAGCACAGCCTCTAGCATCATCACATCTAAGTATGGCTGAAGATGAGATCTGGTCGAGTAAGTCATCGAGTTTGAAACCTGAAATCACAGATGAGATAGTTGATGATGCATTTACTAGTGATTGGGGGCGCACTGCTGAAGGTGCGATTGCGATCGATGATGATGATGCAGTTTGGGATAGTACTCCTATCATAAATACTGAATTAGTATCGTCCACATCAATTGAGAATGCTTTTGGTTCATTTGATGACTGGGAGAGCTTACCAGAAGTAGAACAAGAATCTGACGAAATCAATATCAATGCCAATGATAGCAATTTGAATTGGGACGTAGAGCCAAATGATCGAAGTATTACTGGAATTGAGGACTGGAGTGCGCGCCTAGAATCGGAAATTGATAATGGTAACGAGGCGATAGCTTGGGATGAAGAGTTAGTTAAGACAGAAGACTATTTAAAAGTCTCAGATGAAGCCCCAGAAGTTTTTGACAATGAAGTGGTAGATTTTGTTGAAGATAACCTAGTTGAGAATAAACCACTAGAAGAATCTATCGACGACAATTTTGATTTTCGCAACGATTTTGACGATAAAGATTGGGCGATCGCCAATGACACTAATGACCTAGAAAGTATGCTTGATGAAAATTTCGATCTAGCTTCTTTTGATGAAAACAGTTTTCCAGAAATTTCTCTTCCCGATCCCAGTATTGACATCATTCCCACGATGCTCACCCCAATTCGAGTCGCTCCCGTTTCTTATTCGGAGGATGCATTCACTTCAGACTTTGCACCCACTCCTCCAATTAATTATGCGGATAATAGCACTCCATTAGAAGATGCTTTAGCGAATGATTTACGCAACCAAAGCGATAAAGTTGATCTGCATGAAGAGTCGTTAGTTGTAAATAAAAGCGATCACGACTTTTTAGACGATTTCGAGCTAGATAATTTCGAGCTAAATCCACTAGATGCGATCGCTGATCGCAAATTCGATTCTGGTTTTATATCTCCTCCCACGATCACGGGACTAACTCCATCAGCACCAAAGCCACCCAGTTTTCCTCCTGTTACCAAGCAGGAACCCACTTCTCCATCGCTCAATAACCCACCACCACCACCTTTTTTACCGCCGCTACCACCAAAGCGTAACCCCACTAAAGTTAGTCCGCCTAAAGCTCCTACACTTCCCATTGCAAATACAGGTTCTCAATCGCAACTCAAAATGGGGATAAGAAACGACGACGACGACTTTGAGCAATTTCATGACCAATTAGATCAGCATGAAAATCGTAACTCTATCCATCCAATTGGTGAAGAGTGGTCAGAATTATTAGATTCTGATACTGTGCTTTCTAGTGGACGTTCGTCAACAGGATCTTCCTATTCAGAGCCAAGCATCACTAAACCGCCAAGTGCAGGATTAACTGCGGGAAGAACCTCACAAGGGAGGGATAATAGAAATTCTTCTGGTATTCCTAAACGTAAAGAAACTGGTCTGCCTAATTTTAATGATCTTGGCTTAGAAGTTCATGATGATAATGCGGATTGGTCAGGACTACTGGATAGCAGCGATCTGTCTGACAATATCACGACTATTAGCCCTCAAAGTACTCAGCTACCCTTTCGGATTAGAACCAATCAAACTAATACTTCTCGCCCTGAGTTGACAAGTACCAGCGAAACTAGGGAAATACCTCGCGATCGCCGTCAGCCAATGGCAAATCTTGGTGATACAAATCAGTCACGCATGGGCATTACCCCAGATCAAGTTGATTTTAATCGATTTACTGAAGATAACGATGACACATATGATGAGCATATGAAGTCAGTGGAGCTATCGTCAACTGCTCCCAGCAAGCCCAAAATAACGATGCCGAGTGTCAGCTTAGAGTCACTATGGCAAGATTATCTTAAAATTCCTGCGATCGGATTAGGGGTAATCGGTGGCGCTTTCTTGCTCTACAGTCTACTTAATAGACCAGTCTTCGATTTAGGGCTACGATGGGGACTATTTAAAGACGCTAGAGGCAAAGACTATACTAATGCCGACTTTAAAGGAGCCAATCTGGATAATGTTGACTTCAGTGACGCGATTCTGACAGGCGCAAAAATGCAAGATGCTAGTCTTGTCGGCGCGAATTTTCAGAAAGCAAACCTTGATGGGGTGAACTTTACTAATGCAAACCTAAGTAGAGCGAGATTAATTCAAGCGAGTGTAGTTTGGGCAGAGTTTAATAAAGCCCAAATGAACCTTGTCGATCTTGAAGGCGCAGACTTAACACTCTCTAATTTTGTCAACGCTAAAATGGACGGCACTAATTTATTACGTTCTAAAATTGGCGCTCAAGGCACTAACAAAGCAACAAAGTTCAGTCCAGCGATGCTATTAGCTTGGCAAATCGTTAATGAGCCTCGTGAAGGGCGAAACTTAGCAAGGCAAGATCTATCGGGCTTAAATCTGAGCTTTACCAGTCTAAAGCGAGCTAATCTTTCTAATACGAAACTAAATTATACCGATCTAACTGGAACAGACTTGAGAGGTTCAAACTTAACTGGAAGTCAGATAAATGGAGCTAACTGGAGTGGTGCGAAGTTAAATGGTATTAATCTTACTGGTGCTACTTTTGACAAAAATAAACTTCCAAAAACAGATGAGGAAACTATTTGTCCTAATGGTAAGAAAGGTCCTTGTAGTTTTTAAAGAAAACTTAAACCCCCAGAAGCTATGGCGCACGCTGCGCGTGCGCCGTAGCTTTTGGGGGTTTGTTACGCTTACCTACTTGCAGCAAATTACGTGGTTTGGGCGATAAATTGTGAGAAAATTTAGCATTGACACTCTCAGCGAGTTACCGCGACTGAGATTCCTGATTCAGTGAGACAACTTACCAGATAGACTTACATCTACTTGGCAGAGGTCGAACTCTCCACAGGCGTAGAAATTTCCGTAGGCCCTACGGTATTTTTCAAACCAATAGCCAAGATATTCAGCGCAGCATTGTGATCTC
>JBDNJN010000096.1:0-13317 GCA_041687725.1 Pseudanabaena sp. | reverse complement strand
CGAGTTTCGCACTAAATCTGATGAAATTGGTGCTTTCCCTTATGAGACTAGTTGCTTAACTGTCTTTTTCCTCGTCGTTGAGCGGGATCATGCTAAACATGACCGTAAATCTGTGGCGAAAAATTAATGACACTAACAATTTTGAAACTCTATTGCTCGCAATGCCAATTCGATCGCCAAAATCCCGCCCAGTGACCATCCTAAAATCAAATATTCATATTCACTCTGGCGATCGCTCTCTAATAAATTCCATAGATCATGTATTTGATCTAACATTGTGAAAGTCGCCATTGCTTTACAATTTCCATAGCCTCGTAAGTCTGGCGCAATTACTCCGAGACCTTGACTACGAAAATGTTGTCCAAATATCTGCATAGCTTCGCTATTGCCGGGATGTCCATGCAAGCATAAAACTTTTAATTTGCGAATACTACTCATATTTAACTCAGTCATGACAAATGTTCTCAGGCGATCGCCTCATTAGAACTTAGGATAATGTATCCGAGATAACCAATCGAATTTGTTGCTAGTTGCTACGCTCTATGATGAAGCGATCCGTTTTTTGAAATATTTGCAATACCTGTATACTATTTCTCTGTCCAAATGCCTCCCAGTCAAAAAACATGATTGCTATGACAGATTCCTTGCCTAACTCAGACCTTTCGCCTAATAACTTGACTGACGGACAGGTGGTGAGGAATGCCACATTACACATCCTATTAGCAGCCATGCGCGTCATGAGTCGTTCTACGGGGCTGATCCGCGTAGAGACTAAACATCATCGATGGAAATTCTTACTTACGGGCGGTGGATTAGTATTAGCAGAAGAAGAAGGGCAAGTAATGCCTACGTTAGTTCGCAAATATAACAGCAAAAGTGTTAATTTTTCGCGCATTCCTGAATGGGAACAACGCCAAACTAATCGACCTTACTGTTACCCCTTTGTGAGCAATGTTTATAAAAAATATCCTGACGTTACTAAGCAAGTTTTAAAAGAAGTTATTCTAGAAAACTTGTTGTCACTGCACCTAGAAGATGAATTCTCTTTTGTATGGAAACCAGCGACCGATCTACAAATTGATTTACCAGTTTGGCAACTATCAGCGCTGGAAAATACCATTACCAATGAAGTGCAACAATGGCAAAAATTTGAATGTGTAAGACATCCTTATCAATTAGTCCAACTCCTTGATGCGGCGAACTTACTAGCAAGGGTGGGCAACGACAATTTCCCACTTTTTGCTAAGGTCACAACGGGGCAAGATCGGATCTGTGCGATCGCCGATACTTTCAAGCAGCCGATTTATCGTACAGCCTTGTTGCTGGATAAATTAGCTCAAAAAAATATTGTGTCAATTCTGCCATTACAAGATCGTAAGTCAGAAAATGATACTAACCCTCGTACCACTCGCCTTCAGAGCACTGAGCCAACAGTTGCCAAAAAAGACGAGCCTAGAGTTTTTATCGTTGATGACTCACCTGTTTTATTGCAACAAATGCAACGTTTGCTAATTAGCTGGGGATATCAAGTTGATTTTACTGAAGATGCAGAATTGGCGACGGCAAAAATCTTAGACTACAAACCGACTATTGTCCTTATTGACATCAATATGCCTGGTTTGAATGGATTTGATTTGATCAAACAAATTCGTCGTCAACGCGAACTATCTACTTTGTCGTTAGTATTAGTCACTGCCGAGAATAGTATGACTAATAGTTTTAGAGCAAGATGGGCAAATTGTCGCTTTCTCGCCAAACCACATTCGACATCAGACACGCCAAAGTTTCGCGACGAATTGCGTAACTTATTAAGAGAGCTTGCACCTCTATCAACAGATACATTAGTCTAGAAACCAGTTACAGTAAAGTTTAAAGCAGAAACTATGAATGAGCATTTTTTAATAATTGATGATTCGGCGATCCAGAGACATTTGTTAACTTCTTTCTTGAAAGATTTAGGACATACCGCAGATTTTTGTGAATCGACTGTGGGCGCTCTAGATAAAATCATTAACAATTCTTACAGGGCGATTTTCTTGGATATTGTGTTGCCAGAGCAGGATGGCTACAAGTTTTTACGGGAATTGCGATCGCATCAGCAACTTGCCAATCAGTATGTGATTTTATGCTCAACTAAAAGCACCAAACTGGAAATTGATTATGGTTTAAAACGTGCTAAGGCTAATGACTACCTGCCCAAGCCTGTTAGTCGTGAGTCATTGTCTGAAGTCTTGCAGAAATTAGCGCAACCAGTGACATGAGCATTCGTGAGCATTTAGTTGCACCGAGTAATCGATATATCGTCGCGAAAGTCGGCGATCGCTCAGTTACTTTTCCCGATGTTTTAGTCTCAGAAATCCTTATTCTTGATCGCAATGTGATTTTGGCTCTACCATTTTATGAAACAGCAATAATTGGTGTAACCCATCATCAGGCAAGTGTGGTACCTTTGCTGTTGTTACGATTGTTGATGGGAGAACGACGTACTTTAATCACGGAATCTCTGACGGTGGTGAGGCTAAGTGCAGTTGTCGATGAGTTAGGTGATAAAAATCTGGATGGGGTCGGTGTAATCGTAGATCGGGTGATCGGTAGTCTCACTATTGATGAGTATCGAGCGTTAGATTTATATCCGTCGCAGCGAGAGGATTTACCGATATCAGCGATCGCTGGCACAAACTCTGTTACAGATTTTTCAAAAGAAATATATCAAACAGTAGCGAATATCAAAGAGAGCGAGTATACTCCAATTGAAATTATTTTATCTAATATTTCTACCCATATTTGGCAACCGCAGCGCTGGCAGATCTCCAACTAACACTTTGCGATCATAAGTAAAGTAGTTTGGGATTTAACTATTATTTGGTTTCCTAATTGGGTCGAGTATGATGTACGATAACAGGCTTAAAAACATCTGATCCTTTCCCTATAGCGAACGCATATGGCAAGCACACCTAAAAAAAACCGAGCGACTTCATTGGGCAAGAGCGATCAAGCATCTTCAAAGCGATCGCCAAATGCCCCCAAACTAAACAAGCCCAAAAGCTCTATGGGGCTGGGTTTGCTTCTGATTGCGATCGGGACATCGCTAATTGGTTTGGGTGGTTTAGGGTATTTGTTTTATCAAGAATTACTAAGTAGCTCGCGGCGGGAGATCGATCGCTCTGCCGAAGCTCAGACCCGTCAGATCGAGAGCAAACTCGCGGACGTGCAACGGGCCGTCGATGGAGTCGCCACTGCCGCCAAAACCCTAACCCAGCAACCGCCAAAACCTAAATCCGCCGTGGCTTATCAACGTTTGCTGGTGGATGGATTACAAAAGACTAACTCTGTAGCAGGTATGGGAATCGCTTCAAGTGGCAGTCTCCTATTTCCCCCGTCCAAGCTTCTTGTTCCTTATGTTTATAGAGAACAATCTGGCTTAAAGCCTGAAATATCTGGACAAAAGCTAGCTGCGCCCAACGACAAATTTATATCTGGCGATCGCCCTGATATCCCAAAAGCATCTTTCTATCCAGTGACTCTGAAAGGTCAATCATCTTGGTCGGAGCCATACGCCGCTTTGGGGAAGACAATCATCACCTACAGCGCTCCTGTCAGCGACGGGCAGAAAGTTCTGGGGATCGTCAATGCTGATGCGATCGCCAGTGAGCTTTTATTGGTAACTGCGGCAAGCCCTACGGCTTCAAGTGAAAGCAAAATTGGATTTGTGGTTTTTAAGGCCAGTGGCAAAGTAATTTCGGCTTCTGATGCTACCCAAAGCCCTACAGAATCTCTCATTAGCCTTGCTCAGCAAGCTAAAGCTCAACCCATAGGAATCGCCCAAACGGGCGGTAATCTCTGGGCATACCGTAAAATCGCGGGTAGTGATTGGCTCATCGCTTCCTATTTGCCAGAAGCAGAAATCACCAACAAGCTGCTGATTTTAGTCGGCGGGACAGCCGTTGGTATTAGTGCAATTTTAGCGATCGCCATATTAGGATTTGTCAACTCCCTCAAAAAGCGCCTTCAGCCACTCACCGCAGAATGCGATCACTTCTTAAGCCAACAAGGAAAAGCAAGCGGAACCGTTGCAGGTAAAGATGAAATTGATCGCCTTGGCATCTCGCTGAAGAGTACTTTTCAACAAGTCAAAACCAATGAAATTCGCTTGCGTGGTGAATTAGCCCAAACATCAGACTCAAATGACGACACAGCCACACCTTCGCAGCTTCAACAAAATTTGGCTCAAACAGAATTAATGGAATCTGAGGTCGGCGACTTACTAGATGTCGTCTCATCGATGGAGGAGGGCGATCTCACCATTGAAGCGCAGGTAAACGATCGCGCCACAGGGCTAGTCGCTGACACGCTCAACCGCTTGCGCGAAAAACTCGTGGAGATTATCTCCAGCGTCTTAGGTACAGCGCAACAAGTAGCCCAAGGGGCATCTGATCTCGAAGAACTAGCCCGAACCGTGGTGCTAAATACCGCCGAACAAGCCCAGTCGGTTGCTCAAGGACAAGCCTTGACCGAACAAGTAGCGGCGATCGCCCAGCGATCAGCCACGCAGGTCAACGTCGCCAATCAATCGCTTCAAGAAGTCCGCGACACCGTGACCTCTGGACAAGCTTCAATTAATACCCTCACCGAAAGTATCAGCGTCTTGCAAACAGGCTCAGCCCAGATCGTGCAACGCATGAAAACTCTCGGCGAATTTGTCGGCTTAGCCGAGCAATTTGTGCAAGATCAAGGGCAAATTGCTTCGCTAACCCAAGTCCTAGCGCTAAACGCCACCCTCGTCGCAGCCCGTGCTGCTGAACAAAAAGATCCTAAACAGTTTGCTGGTGTGGCTCGTGAATTTGAAACGATCGCAGGACAGGTTAATGATTTGGCAAATCAGACCAGTGATGGCTTGACAGTACTGCAACAACGTACATCTCAGATCCAAACTGTTGTTACGGCGATCGATGTCGAAGTTCAGAATTTAAGTGGACTAGTTTCAGGGTTTACATCAGGTGTCGAAGCTTCACAATCCGCTTTTAACAGCATTCAAAGTGCTACCGAAGAAGTTGTGCAGATTGGACAAACTATTACTGAATCTAGTACCGAAATTGCTGATGCGGCGGGATCTACAGCTAGCTATATCAGTGAAATCGCGCAGCTAGCTGATCTCACGGCAAATCTAACGCGATCAGCCAGACAACAGGCGGAAGCGATGGGAAATCAGGCCCAGCAACTGTTGCAGGGCATTCAATTTTTCCGTCTGCCCATTCTTGTTTCTGAAGCCCCAGCCTTTACTGTTACAGATATTTCGACAACCCCTGAACTACCTGACACATCGATCAATAGCTTGCTGGATTCTTCACCAGCACCCGATCAATCTGATGCTGGCTTAGGATTTGTCGCACCTGCGATCGCTGTAGCTGCTGCCACGCTCACTATTTCTCAATCAGGACAAGACTCAGCCGCCGCATTTGACCAATCTCTCGATTCAGTTCCGACTTCAGATTCTCTCAGTGCAGAGCAAGAAATTGCCGATGCATTCATGGGTATTGATGACACTGATGATTACAACCAAAATCAAAGCGTAGCAGCATCTCTAGAATTAACAGATATCTCTGAGATTGAACAATCTCTCCTTGACGATCTCAAGCAAGAAGTCTATGAAGAATACGCGATCGACGATAATCTCGATAATGATGAGTATCCAATCAACTTTGAAGATGACCTAAGCGTAGATACTGTACCGAATCTAAAAGATCCGATGGAGGGAGTCAATGAGTTTGCGATCGTTGAAGCATCGATCGATCCGATGATTGTCTTAGCTACTTCTTCATTTGAAGACGATACTGCTTTTGGTGCTACTCCATCACCGCTTTCTGAAGATGAAAATACCAGCTTGCCAACTTCTGTAGATTTTTCGATTCCCGATTTGGATAGTGACTTCCAAATACCTAAAATCGATATAGAGTCTACACTAGATGATTCAAATTCATTCTTTAATAGTAGCATTTCAACTCAAGAATTTGGAACAAATGCCGCCTCAGATTTTGATCCCTTTGCTATGGAAGATCTAACAGTAATAGAGTCAAATGATGCTGAGATCATGGATGATATCTTTGCGTCAAATCCTCTATCTGAGAGTTCTTATGAGGAAGTTTCTGAGGAGTTTGATTTTATAGATAATGTAGCTGATGATTACAGTAGTAATGAACCATTAGAAGAATCCCTCGAAACTCCATCTGGAGAGGTTTTTAGTAGTGCATTTGACATGGCTTTTGATGATTCGCCCTTTGACGTAACATTCGATAAAGCACTTAATGACTCTCTAGATGAGACCTTTGACGGTGATTCTAATGACCCGTCACAATTAGTCATTGAAGAAGAATTAACTGATTTACCTGCTCAAATCCCTGATGTTTATTTTGAAACTTCGGCGGATGCTGGACTTTCAGAAGAGTTTACTTTTGAGCAAGAAGAAAGTCCATTGATGGTTACTGATGATCTAGTTGAATCTGATATCTATCCTGATTTAGCTGAATCTGATAGTTACGCTGACAATTTCTCGGATGATTTCTTTCAAGAAAGTGAAGAATTTGTTCCCGATCAACCCGATCAATTAGATGTTTTCCCAAATATTCAAGGAGATGAAAATCTAGGCGCAGAATCACAGCTTCAAGAAGCATCAATATCAGCTTTATCTATAGATGAGCAAGTGGAGTCTGATATTTCCTCGTTATTTGATGAAATTCTGAACCCTCAGTCTGATGGTTTAGACTCAATATGGCAATCCGAAGAAGATGGCTCTGATGTATTAGAAATTTCTACTTCTTCTGATTCTATGCAACCTATTGAGGTTATCATCGATCCCTTTGATGATCATATAAATCTGCAAGAAGAAGATGCTGATGATGCTGTTGTTTCAGAATTCGCGATCGCACCAGAGGCACAAATTCAAGAGCCACAAATTCAAGAAATATTCCTACTGGATCTAGGAGAATCAGAGACAACTTCCCCTTCATTGTTGGGTGAAAGTGAAGAAGAGATTCTAGAATCTGAGACTGACAAACTAGACGATATAATTTGGCATTCTGAAGCGATCGCATCTGAACTATCTGAAGAATCTCCCCTATCTCTAACTACCGATTTATCTGAGACTCCCAATTCAAGCTTTGATCTACCAGACTTCTCACAGATGACAGATGATGGCTCGCTAGATGAAGTATTTAGCTTTGACATGTCTGATCACTCTGATGATAGTTTTACAGACCTACCAAATTCAGTGGAAGAAATTCCTGTAGATTCCGTTGAGGGATTGTTGAATGAATCGGAATTAGATGTCTCCTCCATATTTAAAGACATTTTAGAGGAAGAAATTGACTTTGACTATAATGAGTTCCTGAATAACTCGGTAGCCAACAATATATTAGATATACCTGAAAATGAATCTGACTATGCAGCCCTTACGGAAAATTTAGAATCCGAAGATATAGAATCTGACAACAAGTCAATCGAACCTAGTAATATTAGTGACATTTTAGAGTCTACAAATTCTATTCCAGTAAGTATATCGGATGACGATATAGAAGAATCAGTCATTTTCAATACAGTTCCAAATGACTTAGACACAGAGATTTTCGCTGATTCTTCAGGCTTTAGTCTGTCTGAACCTAGTGATGATCTAGGGCTAGATTCAGAATTTGCTGAATCTAATCCCGATCCATCGGTAGATTTTTCAAGTAATTGGTTTGAAGAGATTACTGATGATGAAGATTTAGAAAATTTTCCTGATTTAGATGATTTGTCTGTTGGATATCCATCTTTAGAAGACGAATCCTTAGATATTTCGGATAATGCTAATTACGGCTTTGCGGATAATTTGTTAGATAGTCTCATGGACGAATCTGATGAAGAGTTTGAAGATCTATCTGGAGATTCATTAAGTTCATCAGATTTACCAACTGTATCTAATCTATTACCCAATCCTAATATTGATGTACCTAACAATGAGACTGTAAAGGTTGAGGATAACGATAGTGAATTTGACTTTTCTGCTTTCGATCCTCAAGTTGAGGATCCGATTATTACGGCTAGAGCAGAGATTGATGATTTTCTTTCAGGCACAATAGGAATAGGAAAATTGACTGATGAGAATTCTAAGCCTAAAAAGAATATCTCTTCAGAGCATGGCGACAACCATACATAGCTCCATAGTGAAACCCAAAAAGCATTGGCGCACGCGCAGCGTGCGCCAATGCTTTTTGGGTTTTAAGGTTTCTACTCTGATAAATTAGTAAGGCATAGCTTTTGAGTTAAAGTATTAGTAAGCGCGGCGCAAATAGCTGTCCTTGCTAACCTAAACTAATTTATCAACCATTCGATATGATCACTCCCGAAGTTCTGAAAGAAAAATTTGTTGCGATCGCTAGTAAGCGTGAATTATTGGTGGAATTGTCTCTTAAAGATAATTTGGGCAGTCTAAGCATAGATGTAATGCAAGCCTTAGAAGAACTTGATGATTTATTAATTGAAATCAGAAAAGTCTTTCCTGAATGGCAGCAAGACTAGGATATCTCAATGCCTCCTAAATTCACTGCATTCCATTCCAAAGTTAATGTACAGCGTCAAGTTAAAATTCCGATGCGCGATCGCATTAACTTGACTGCTGACATCTATCGCCCGAAGAATGTTGATATGCCTTTACCAGTGCTATTAATGCGCTTGCCCTATGGTCGGGCGATCGCCTCGACTTGCACCTACGCTCATCCGAGTTGGTATGCCAGTCAAGGCTATATTGTCGTCATTCAAGATACGCGAGGTTGTGGCACTTCGGAAGGTGAGTTCTATCCATTTCGACATGAATATGACGATGGATTTGACACGGTGGAATGGTGTGCGAAGGAACTTAAAGGCAGCATTGGCAAGGTGGGAATGTATGGCTTTTCCTATCAAGGGATGACACAGTTTCAAGCCGCAGTGCAGCAACCTGAAGGATTAGTGACCATCTGTCCGAGCATGGCAACGGCAGATTTATATCATGGCTGGTTCTATTTTGGTGGTGCGGTTTGTTTAGATTTTAATTTGGGTTGGGCGTTACAATTAGCTCAAAATCGCGCATGGCATTTAAAGCAGGAACCAGAGGCAACAAAACTTTTTGCAGCCCAAAAGCAGCTTGGCAAATGGTTAGAGACTGCGCCATTAAATAAAATAGCTCTATTTAAGAATCCCGAATTTGGGGATTTTGGCGCGTTCTTTTTCGATTGGATTGGCAATCAGCAAGCTGATGATGAATATTGGCAAAAGTTAAATCCCCTCAGTTATTTCGATCGCTTTGATTTACCCGCCTTGCATATCGCAGGATGGGCAGATATTTTCATTGAGGCGACGCTCAACACCTATCACCAAGCCAAAGCCGCCACTAAGCAACCTCAACATTTAGTAGTCGCGCCTTGGCAACATATGCCTTGGTTGCCCAAAGTCGGCGAGATTGATTTTGGTGAAGCTGCGGTTTCTAAAATCGATCAATTACAAGTAGATTGGTTTGATTTCTGGCTCAAAGGTATTGATAACGGCATTAGCGATCGCAATCCCGTCCAGCTTTTCCTAATGGGCAAAAATCACTGGCTAGACTTGCCCGAATTTCCCCAATCACCAATCACCAAAAACCTCTATCTCTCCGAAAACAAACAACTCAATCACCAATCACCAATCACCAATCACCAATTACCCGACATCTATGTCTACGATCCCCGCAATCCCAATCCCTCCACAAATTATGGATTCTACGATCAGCGTCATGTCCATCAGCGTTGGGATGTATTGGTATATCAAAGCGATGAGTTAGAGGATGATTTTGCGATCGCGGGTATTCCCGAATTTATTCTCTATGCGGCGACGACTGCACCTGATACTGATTGGGTGATTAAGCTTTTGGATATCTATCCCGATGGTAAGCAAATGCTGGTGTCGATGGGTGTGTTACGGGCAAGGTTCCGTAATTCATGGACTGAGCCTGAGTGGGTGGAGCCTGATGTGGTGAATGAATATCGCATTAAGTTACGTCCGACCTGTCAGAATTTTGCGAAAGGGCATCGGATTGGGGTGGCGATTTCTAGTTCGGCTTTTCCGATGATTGAGCGGCATTCTAATACGCAGATGTTGCCTTCTGATGCGATGGTGAGTGATTTTGTGGAGGCAACGCAGCAAGTTTTTTATGGTGTTGAGTATGCTTCTTGTTTGCAGTTGCCAGTTTATTAGAAATTGCGATCGTAACAAATAAGTAATTGATAAGCGATCAGTGCATGACAAATCATTAGATCGGATCATTAGATCGGACAGAATTGTGATACTTTGGTTGAGAGCAAGAGTAAATCTGCCGTTCAGCTTAACCGTTATGCCACTTGGGATATCGGTTTAGGTATACCTAACCATAAGTTATCGATCAGGAAGTAAGAATGCTAGAGGAGTTACTTGAAGTTGGATCTAGACTGTTTGAAGCAAGCGATCGCTTACAACAAGCTGGAGAGAAAAGACGTAAATGTATTGCAGATTATTTTTTGAGCATTGAGGAATGCCTTCGTGATAGTGTAGATCAACTCAAAAGCGGTCAAGTACCTAACAGTAAGTGGGGAGAGCTTAAAGTTTATGCTCGAAAGTTGCAGACGACTGTTGGTCAAGAAATTGGCAGAGAGACAGCAGAGGAGTTAGCTCTTCTGCTATTAAGTACTGCAAAAAATATTCCAACAGATCAAGATATTCCATCTATAGAAGCTGCTGCTGGCAAATTTAAGGGGCTTGCAAAAACAATCACTATCCCCCCCCCCGCCAACTCTTTACGCCGAAAAATCCTTACTTATACGGCTGTTAGTGCGGCAGGTTTTACAGGCGGTTTACTCCTAAACAAAGTGCTATCTCAGTCTTCAACTAATACCTCTTCTGCAACTGGTAAGCTTACTGGTGAGGATCAATCCTCGGATGTCTCATGGGTGATGCACACTTTTCTAAGCGACAACGTTAGAAAAACTATTCTCTATGATGCTCCACAGAAAGTCTGCGATCGCGTCAAAACAATGACGAATAACCGCTTTAAGATCGACTTGAAAAGAACTGGAGAAACAGAAGAAATACTAAGAAAAGTTGATAAAGGTGACATAGCGTGTGGTTATTGTGGAATCTACTACACTACTCCGACATATAAGGCGCTATTTTTTGGGTGCGCTATCCCTTTTGGTCTGAATCCTCAAGAGCAAACAGCTTGGCTAAATTATAAAAAGAACCCTGGTGATGAGTTGACTTTTATGCAATCCATCTACAAAGACAAACTAAAACTAAATATAATTCCTTTTCCAGCAGGAGCTACGGGCGGTCAAATGGGAGGCTGGTTCAAAGCCAAGATTAATTCGCTGGATGACCTTAAAGATACACAAAAGGTTATGCGGATTCCTGGTTTAGGAGCAGATGTTTTTCAAAGATTGGGAATGACAACGGATGGTCAATTAAGTCCGCAACCTTCAGTAGATGAATCTATTCGCAGGCTCAAAGATGGACGTTTTTTTGCTGTCGAGTGGACTGCGCCATACGATGATCTTCAACTTGGTCTAGATGAAGCAGCAAAGTTTTATTATTATCCAGGATGGTGGGAACCAAGTACTACATTTGATGTCCAAGTCAACAGAGATGCTTGGAATAAGTTACCACCCAGTTATCAAGAAATTTTCAAGCTTGCTTGTCATGAAACTTACACAAGTATTTTAACTGAATACGATCTCAAAAACAGCCTTGCTCTTATGGAAATACCGAAAAAGGGCGTTGAATTAGTGCGGTTCAGTAATGATGTTCTCAAAGCTGCTGAAGAGCAAACAAGGAAATTATTAGATCTCTACGCTAGCCAAGATATTGTGTTTAGGGAGGTTTATGAAGAGTGGCGTAGTTTTAGAGATAGAATTCGTGAATGGTCGAAATACACTAGAGTTGGGTAATGTCGATTGCAATCACTCTGTTTAAGCGCGATCGCCAATCTTGTAAGGTACGTTAATTAAATGTAACGTACCTTATTGTTGTTTGAATATACACAACAACTTGAACCTGCTTATTTGTCGATTACAATGTCTAAAGAAGTAGCGATTTAAAGAGAAATCACAATCATGGCAATCTGTCAGCCTCGCTATAGCGCGATCGCCGATCTTGTAGGGTGCGTTAATGAAATGTAACGCACCCATTGAATGGTAACTAACAAATCAGTGCGTTACGCTGACGCTAACACACGCTACGTTTTTTGTTTTTAATCATCCCAAGAGCCTTGAGGTTTTTCTGTGTGATCGCCGCTTCCCCAATTTTTGGGATAGATTCCTTGAGCAATAAACCGATGGATACTAGAATATTGCCAATCTTGAGAATTTTCACAGAAACCATGTCGCGCTGGATTGTCATGAATATAATCGCAATGCATTGCAAAATTTTTTTCATCACGAATTAAATGTTCCCAGAATCGACGCTGCCAAAGATTGCTTTCGCCTCGCTTTTGTCGTGATAGAGAAACCTCGCGATTAACTCCCAATGCTTGCCCATAATGTTTAGTGACATAGGTTTTGATTAATCGTAATCTCACCGAGAAATCTTTATCATCGGTCGGTAAAGTCCACAAACAATGGAAATGGTCGGGTAATAAAACAAAAGCATCAATGGAAAAAGGATATTTCATCCTTGCCTTTTCAATTCCTTCCCTAAGCGCCTTTCTACCCATATCACTACAAAGCCAAGGCTCTCTCTGATAAGTGACCTGCGTAATAAAGAAAGTACCTCCAAATACATGAGGTCTTCGATAATTAGACATTTGGATCTGACATAGGTAATATACCCTAGAAAAAAGCGATCGCCGATCTTGTAGGGTGCGTTAATGAAATGTAACGCACCCATTGAATACGAAGTGACGACTCCCGACGCTGACGCTTAGGCGTACAGCGCGGGCTTCTCAGCAACACCACCAATTGGTTCGGTTACACGCTGAGCTTTAATCACTGTCCGCCCGACAGCAATGTTTTTAATATTGATAGCTGCATTAATATCCCGATCCATTTCCAGACCGCACACATGGCAACTATGCCAACGGTCTGCGATAGATTTCGGGATATGAGTACCGCAGGTAGAGCAAAGTTGAGTGGTGTTGTATGGGTTCACAGCAATTGCCAATTTGCCAGCACTTTCAGCCTTGCAAGTAACAATCGATAGAAATTCACCCCAGCCAGCATCCAAAATTGATTTGCTCATTCTGGTTTTTGCTAGCCCTTTGATGTTCAAGTCCTCATGACCAATCACATCATATTTGTCTAGCAAATT
>JBDNJN010000095.1:0-17986 GCA_041687725.1 Pseudanabaena sp. | reverse complement strand
GGTTTGAAAAATACCGTAGGGCCTACGGAAATTTCTACGCCTGTGGAGAGTTCGACCTCTGCCAAGTAGATGTAAGTCTATCTGGTAAGTTGTCTCACTGAATCAGGAATCTCAGTCGCTTCAGCGCTGAGAGTGTCAAAGGATGTCGATATGCAAGGTGTATCTTTGCATGGCATCAATCTCAGCGAATCAATCTTGACCCACATTAACTTTAGCAATGCCGATCTGCGTGGAGCCGATCTTGGTTGGGCAGATCTCAGCCTTGCCAATCTCGAAAAAGTAGATTTACGTGGTGCAATTTTATGCAGAGCTGATTTAACTAACGCTAATATGAGCGGGGCAAATCTACTAAAAGCCGATCTTAGCCTAGCAAAACTAGACCAGACAAAATTGATGGGAACGATTATGCCCGATGGCTCTCTTCATCCATAGTTTTTGGCAAAACGATTTTGTAAATCGTAGGCTTCTCGCTCCATGAGGTTATTTTCATATTTTTGCTTGGCTCGTTTGTATTCGACAAAATATTCATAACCAAACTGATCCAAACCACCAGTTTTGGCGCATTGGCGGACATGAACCATTTCATGAGCTAAAAGAGCTAATTGCCTCATATTTTCGGGATCGTAATCATCGCGTAAGTAAATGCGATCGCAATAAGTTTGGGCGATCGCCTCAACATTGCCAAAATGAACAGCAACATTGCCAAGTACCCAGCGATCCATCATTTGCGCGTTATAAACGACATTAACTCGGTCGATGTAATCAATAAAATATCGCCGTAAGTAACGCTTCTGCACATTGTCGAGCGGTATGCCTGCGCCATTTTTAGATCGCATAGTTTTTGCGGCTGCTTGGTAAGCGATCGAGCCAGCTTGTCCCCAAGCTTCATCAGCGAGGCTAGATTTTGCTTCAGAACCAGCAAAAAACTGTATGTCTGAAATCCCGATAGTCGCGACTAGCGATAGGATTAGCAGAAGTAAAAAAACTATTCTCCGAATGCTATTCATCGCGATTCACAGAGATTTAAAAATTAAGTAGATAAGGTGATTGCTAGCAATCACCTTATCTACTGTAGCGCAGGCATCCTGTCTGCATGAACATAATGCAAGCGAGACTTAATTTCAAGCTGCTGAACATAATGCAAGCGAGACGCTTGCGCTACTTTCAGCTGTTTTGATTTAGCTCATTAGAAACGATTACGACCGTAATGTTGTCGCGACCGCCGCGCTGCTTGGCTGAATCGATTAAAGCTTGGGCGGCTTGCTGACAGTTGCGAATGCTTTTGAGATGATGAGCGATGCGATCGTCGCTGAGTTCCTCTGTCAAACCGTCACTACAGATCAAGAAGCGATCGCCTGGTTGCCACTCGACTTCACGCGCGATCGTTGATTTAACATCTTCACGTCCTAGACATTGCAATAACATATGTCGCCAAGGATGACTTTTAGCATCTTCAGGATTGACCACTCCAGTTTGAATTGCTCTGGCAATCCATGTATGGTCATCGCTGATTTGTTCCAGCTTTGCGCCACGTAGTCGATATAACCTTGAATCACCAATGTGCGAAAACCAAGGCTGATCGTCCCGAAATAACAACACAACTACGGTTGTCCCCATGTCCGATCGCACAGGATTAGCCGATTGATCGTTAATGATTGCTTGATTTGCCTTGTCGATCGCATCTTGGATCAGCTTCTGAGGATCGCTCTCGGTATCCCACAGTGCTTCTAAATATTCACGAATGCAATCAACCGCAATCTGGCTTGCCACCTCGCCGCCTGCATGTCCTCCCATGCCATCAGCCACTATAAAAAATCGTCCATCAGGATCGATATGGTAAGAATCTTGGTTGGCTGCTCTAACACAACCTGTATCGGTTGCTCCTGCAAATAGACGCTTCATTTTAGGTGGTTCGGCTTGACGTGTTGAATTGACCTGTGCGATCGCAATCTCTAGTTTAACGCTCACAGGCAAAAACTACAGCAATGCCTAAACATTATCGACTATTTTTACAATTATTTTTTTAGGATCTATGTTGTTATTTAAAATTCATTGTGTCTAACTAAACTCATCCAGTGTTTCTAAAAGTTCCGTATATTCTTCTAAAAAAAGTAGAAACCTTTTAGCTACAGCTACAGGAGAATAATGTTCTAAAGCCCATGTTTTACCATTTATTGCAATCTCTGGCAACCTATCACGTTCATCCATTAGTCTCTCTATATCACCTTTAATATCTTCTAAATTAAGTCCAATGTAATGCTCCCAATTGGTAGGCATAACTGGGAGATTAAACCCGTATTTCTCAAAATCCAAATGAATAGTTAAACACCCCGCAGCTAGAGATTCCCAAAATCTCCAACTATCCCAACGTTCTATAGTCGTCTTTCTTACAAAATTAATTTCTTTGTATACCAAATAGTATGGTTCTTTTGATGCAAATTGTGGATTCTCAACTAAATTTTGCATAAAATTACCTCCATAAGCCAAACATCCAAAATTTTTTTTGAGTCTCTCAAAATTATTTTCATCCCATCTGACTTGACTTATTATCTCAGTATCAAGAGAAAAATATTTTTCTAATTGAGGTATTAAGATTAAATCCAGACATTCTCTAACACTTTGATTTCCTGATGGTCTAAAATTGTAGACAAACTTTTTCTCTCTTCTATCAATACTGAAGTTATTATCCTGAGATAGTTCAATCATCTTTGAAGATATACCAAAAGCCCAAGGCATCCTTGCATCTGAAAATTCAAAAAATTTGTTTTCGTGACCGCAGAAAAAAGGGATATCATTTTTTAAAACTATAGTTGACACAGTATCCGAGATAGATAAAGCGATCACTATTTTATCAGTTGGAATGTCGAGATTTAACAGGTATATTCCCTCAATAGAAGATATATCTATAACTATATATTTAGGTTCTCCTAAATCGGCAAACTCTAATTCGCTCATCTTTCTGAACTTGAAATCAGATACTAGATTGTCTTGATAACTTGTTAAATGTGAAAATATGGGAATGCCTAACTGATTTAAACCATCAGCTAAACATAGAGAAGCGTAAGAATATTTATCTGTCAAAGAATGAAACAAAATTCCAGTTTCTTTGATCCCTTGATATGGACTCGTCATTCTGTGTATAGCAATTATCGCTTTTATTGTAATTATCGTTCAGGGCGATCTATTCGTGATAACAATCGTAATGTAAACAATATAAAAATTATAGCAATTGTTGTTGCAATGATCGCAGGAATCTGCAAACTATTAATAAATAAAAGTGTGGCACATAAAAAACAAGTTGCGCCCAATAATGCGTAAATTAAACCAATGCCGACATTGCTCAATCGTCGTAATAGGCGATCGGTTTCTTGAGATTTGACGCGGACACGAATATCGCCGCGATCGAGTTTCGCGAGGGTGTCATCAATGCGGCGGGGTAAGGCGATCGCCGTATTACCAACTTGGGCAGCCTGTCGTCCTAGCTCACCGAGAAAAGCGGTGGACAAATTGCCTGATTCTTTAGCGTTGCCATTTTCCATAAGATTTGTTGCGTAGGGTTTTGCGACTTCCATAAAGTTAAAGCTGGGATCGAGTCCTTTGCCTAAGCCCTCAAGCGTCGAAAGCGCTCTGATCACAAAAGTAAAGGTGGCAGGAAATCGAAATGGTTGATCGTAAGCAATATCGTACAAATCATCACTGATTGCGGCAACCGATTGCTTCTCCATCGGCTGTCCCATGAAGTTGTCGAGCATATACTGTACCGATCGCCTGATTGGACTAGTATCACCCGTGACTTCTAATGCGCCTAGCTCGATTAAGGATTGAATAACCGCTTCCGCATCTTTTTGGGCGATCCCAAAGAAAGTGCGTAATAATTTATCGCGGGTAATCGATTGGATCTGCCCCATCATCCCGAAATCATAAAAAATTAATTCGCCAGTGTCAGTCACGGCTAAATTGCCAGGATGGGGATCGGCATGAAAAAATCCATGATTGAGCAGTTGTTCTAAATAGGCTTCTGCTCCAATTCTAGCGATTACTTTGCGATCAATCCCTGCCGCTTCAAGGGCTTCATAGTTACTGACCTTAATTCCAGGCAGATACTCCAAAGTTAGCACACGCTTTGAGGCATAGCGCCAATACACACGAGGAACGATAATGCGGCGATCGCTCCGAAAGTTACGGCGAAAAGTATCGGCATTTTTGCCTTCGTTGAGATAATCGGCTTCTTGGTAAAGAATTTTGCTGCATTCTTCATAAATGCCCACCCAGTCGCGCCCTTTGCCATGTTTAGGATGATTTTGAAAATATTGGGCAATTTTTTTGAGGATACCTAAATCGATCGCAAATAATTTTAATAACCCCGGCCGTTGGACTTTGACGACGATTTCTTCGCCTGTATGCAATTGGGCCCTATGTACTTGTCCGAGACTCGCCGCCGCGAGAGGGATCGGATCGAAGTAACCGAACATTTCATTAATAGTTTTACCAAGTTCTAACTCGATAATTTGCTGTGCTTTGGCGGATGTAAAGGCGGGAACCTTGTCTTGTAGTTTTGATAGCTCCTCCACTGACTCCGCAGGCAAAATGTCAGCACGACTAGACAGCAATTGCCCAATTTTGATAAAGGTTGGCCCCAGTTGCAGCATGGACTCGCGTAGCCAAATTGCTCTTTTGCGAGTGCGTTTTTTAGCTTTAATTTCAGTTTTGCCGCCGACATAGCTCCATTTTTTGCCGTCGAGCCAAATCATCCAAGAAAATGTCAGGACTGTGCGCCAAATATCGATGGTGCGGGCGAGTTCAGAGTAGTTGTCACGACTCCAGCGATAATTGGATTCAGATGGTAAAGCTTGCACGGCGCACTGATGATGGTAGGGCTAAAAATATGTAACAAACCTTTACATCTTAGCTTGAATGTTTACGTTTTTTAATAGTCCGCCAATTCAAATCTGAAGTGCAAGTTGTCAAAGAGGATACGTAAATGCGTGACTGTGCCTAGCATTTATCGAATAATTTTATGATTTAAAGGCGATCGCTATTTTTTATATTGAGAATTTTTGGGCGATCGCCGCTTTTTAGCGATTTATTATTCCGACTAAAATTTGAGCAAGTTCCTCGATATCTTCAGGAACGCGATAGAGAGAAGGGATTTGCACTATCCTTTTAAGTCTGGCATCTAAACATCCAAACTGCCAAACATTACCGATAGTGACCGCTCCATACAATATATCTTGTTCTTCTACTTCTGCTAAAGCGATTAATTCCACTGCTAATTGCGTAAATCCCTTAGTTAAATCATCATTTTTAGCTTCGATTACCAACAGGTTATGAGTAGAACGCAACAGATAATCTAGATAGCCTTTTAGCCAATTGCTTACTGTTAAAGGATATTCAATTCTTAATTGGCAATTACAATGCACTGTAACTGCAAGTAAAATAGGCGCAACTAAGGTTTCGCGACGCGCAGTTTCACTATTGAGGCGGATATGGGGTAAAAATGATTCAATGCGATCGCGTAATTCTGGAACCCAGTTTAGTGACTCTTCTGTTTTAGGTAAAGTAAGGCGATCAGTAGAAAACATGTAACCAAACTCAGCTAGTATTTCGTCTGAACCGTAGGGCATTTCAAAATATGAGCGAAAACTATAGGATTGTTCCGCTTGCAGAATAGGCTTTTTAGGCATAAATATCTCATAATCTCTACAATATAAGCCCTATTATGCCTGAACTTTTAATCGTGGGCCTGCCATCTGGACTTTCAAACTAAGTGATATTGGCTCGAACACATCTGAATCGCTATTTGTTCTATTGAGACTTTTTGGGCGATCGCATAATCCTTGAGAGTTAAACCACAACTTGAGTGCGTTACACTTTGTTAACTTAACTTGCAAGACAGGCGATCGCACTGGCAAATCGCAATTATCTATTGCAGTTTCGCGAATCAAGGGCGATATAACTTAGCTAGTGTTAAAATTTAAATTTATGTGTCAAAGTAGTGAAATTAATATGGATAAGCAGCAAAGAATCGCAAAAGCTATCAAAGAAGTTGTGTCTGAAATGATGGGGAAAGTAATGGAACGGGTTTTGATTTCTGATCCATTTATCAAAGAAAAGCATAGATCTAGCAAGCCTCTCTATGCAGCATTAGTACCTGACGAAATTTTTAAAGGCTCACACTTTGAGAGACGATTTGTAACTCCATTTGGTTCTCTATGGGAAAAACTTGCCCAAGTTGTAGCTCTAGAATCTCATGGTAACTGTCAAATGGGATATGAAATTAATGGCTCAATTGGCGAAGAAAGCCTGAGAAGAATTCAAGAGATTTTAAATAAATTAGAACATAGCAAAGGTAAAGATAAAATTAAACCTGATTGGAATCAAGAGTTAACCTATATTCAGGCTGGTGGCGGTAATCTTATTCCTGTAAGTGTTGTGTGTGATATTTATATACATAATCAAGAAAGTGGCATACGTTATGCATTTGAGCTAAAAGCACCATTACCCAATAGCGATCAAACAAAAGTTAGTAAAGAGAAATTATTTAAGCTTTTGGCAATGGAATCAAAAGTTGTTGATTATGTATATTATGCTTTACCCTACAATCCTTACGGTAAAAAAGAAGATTATAAATGGAGTTTCCCGATGAGATGGTTTAATATGCATGAGGACGGCTCGGTATTAATAGGCGATGAATTTTGGGATTTGATTGGAGGTGAAGGAACCTACAGTAACTTTATTAAGGAAATCAATTCATTAGGGAAAGACTATCGAGAACGCATTTATCGAGAATTTTTAGGAGTTGAACCCCCTGAAGACTTTGAAGAATATTCTTTAAAATAGCAAGCTTAATCAAAATATATCAGATGCATAATACTAGATTTACTTTTATTGATCTTTTCGCTGGAATTGGCGGATTCAAAATGGCCCTAAGCAATAATGGTGGTCATTGTTTGGGCTTTAGTGAAATCAATAAGGATGCAATAAATACATATTGTGATAACTTTCAAATTGAAGCTAGTTATAACTTAGGAGATATTACCAAAATCAAAGAATTGCCGAACCATGATGTATTAACTGCGGGGGTTCCTTGTCAAAGTTGGTCAATTGCAGGTAAGAATCTAGGCTTTGATGATGATAGAGGTCAATTATGGAATGACACAATTTGTTTACTCGAACAATCTAAGCCCAAAGCATTTATTTTTGAAAATGTAAAAGGACTAGTTGATCCTCGAAATAAAAAAGCTTTATCCTATATTTTAGAAAGAATTAAACAAGCGGGATATCATGCTAATTACTATGTGGTTAATTCGTTTAATTATGCAGTGCCTCAAAATAGAATTCGTGTATATATAATTGGGTTTAGAGAAAAGAGTTATTTTCAAAAATTTATCTTGCCAAAGCCTAGTGATAAGAAAATAAAACTTGCTGATATCCTAGGAATTGCGATTAAGCAATCAAAATCTAACCAAATTGTACAGATGGACTTGTTTGGTAATATTGTTGAATCCCAAACAATGAGCCTTTCTAATACTAATGGATTTAATGACTATTTTCTATTTAATGATCTGAGAAATGGTCATACAACAATACATTCATGGGATATTCTTGATACTAATCAACGACAAAAAGATATTTGTTTCCTATTGCTTAAAAACAGAAGAAAAAGTCTTTATGGTGAGCTAGATGGTAATCCATTATCATTAGTGCAATTCCAGAATTTAGATCGGTCAATCAATCAAAGTGAAATTGATGGATTGATTAAACTAGAAATTTTAAAACCTGAAGAATATGGATTTATCGTCAAGGATTATGACATAAATCATTTAACGATCGATGAGAAATTTTTACTTTCATTCGCTAATGACCATAATATTATTGTTGATGTTTTGACCTCTCAAAAGATATTTAGAGTAGAGAATATATCAATTACAAATACGATTGAATTTCTTAAAGAAAAAGGTATTATTGAGTGTAATGAAATACGTTATGATTTTAAAAATACTAAAATAAGTACAGGTTTATTTGGTGTAAACCGTATCTTTTTGCCAAGTTCTGATATTTTCCCTACGCTAGTAGCAAGCGATACAAATGATTTTATAACTTTGAAAACCATAGAAGCTTCAAATCACGATGATTTCAAAAATAAATTTATAAGTGAAGTATATAATCCTAAAGAATTTAGGAGAATAACTAAAAATGAAGCTTGCTTAATACAGGGTTTTCCGAAAGATTTTAAGTTGCCAGAAACAAGGGCAAAATGGATGAAATTGATTGGGAATAGTGTTTCAGTTCCTGTAATCGATAAATTGTGTAAAGCGATTATTGAAACTGGAGTATTTGAAAGCAATCAATCTATTGAATTACAAGTTGTCAAAGAGGATACGCAAATGCGTGACTGTGCCTAGCATTTCTCGAATAATTTTACGATGGATGATCTAAAGGCGATCGCTATTTGTTCTGTTGAGACGTATTGGGGCGATCGCGTAATCCTTGAGAGTTAAACCACAACTTGAGTGCGTTGCACTTCATTAACTTACCTTACAAGACAGGCGATCGCTAAACACACACAGCGTCATTACTTTGCAATGCTTGATCATATTGAGTAAGTAAAGGTGAAGAGAGTTGGTGCTAGAATATCTAATATTTCAGCGAGAATTTTTAATATTTTGGAATATTAGGTCTAAAGATAGGTAGAGTAAAAAATGTTGGAAGTTGGATTGTCTCAAGATTATCAAGTTTGTATCCCACAAGAAATAAGGGATTTACTAAACTTGAAGGCAGGACAAAAGTTTGAAATCTTGCTGCAAGGTGATTCAATCACGCTTGTGCCTAAGCCTTCTATTCAATCATTGCGCGGTGTTTTAAAGGGAGCGAATATTAGCAATGTACGCGATCGTAGTGAAAGAATATGAGGTTTGTTGTTGATACTTGCGGATGGATTGAGTGGCTTACTGATGAGATATTGGCTGATGAATTCGCTCCCTATTTGAGCGATCTCCACAATCTTATCGTTGCTACTTCCATACAGTATGAATTACATAAATGGATTTGCCGTGAGCGAGATAAGGAGTTGGCGATGGAAGTTATTGCACTTACGCAGCAAACGAATGTAGTTTCTTTAACAGAATCCTTAGCATTACTTGCTTCTGAGTTATCGCAAAAGTATAAGTTGAGCTTTGCGGACTCAATTATCTATGCAACAGCCCAGCAAGAAAAGGTCAAGCTTATTACTGCTGATGACCATTTTGAAAATTTGCCCGATGTAATTTATTTCGCGAAAAAGTCTTGAGTAGTTTTAAATTTAGTAGGATCGGCTCTGAGGATCTGCTCGCGTAATCCTTGAGAATTAAATCACACCTTGAGTGCGGTACACTTTGTTAACTTACCTTGTAAGACAGGCGATCAAACTCTCATGATTAGGGTTAAAGATGAGATATCGGTATTCAAGTAAAAGCCTCTCTTAAATTTAGGCTAATCAACTAAATCCTTTTGTCAAAAGCTCTTCAACTAAAGCTTCTAGCTCCTTTCCTCTTTGACTACTGCGTATATATTTCCTGATGTCTTGACGAATATTTGCAAAATAAACATCCCTGAGTTCAAGTTGTGCAACCTCTATTTCTAATTCTTTACCGAGTTTAGATAGTTGCAAATGAAGATCTGAATTGACATCAAATTTGGGTATCGGAAGCTGCCAAACGTGCTTGCATATATCCCTTTCATCTTTGCCATAGGACATCAGTGGACGAGTTCTTAATGTTGTAGTTTCAGCATTTAAAATTGCACATAGGTAATATGATTCTTCTTTACTTTCGGCAGCAGCCCAATAAAGCTTTGAGTCAATAATAGCTTGCCTATCTGATAACCTTGCAGAGCAAATATGCATTCCAGATTTCGCATATACAATTCTTTCTTTGGGTGCAGGAAATTGTTGGGATAATCCTTTTTGAAAATCGATTCTATCAATAAGATTTAACTGTTCATTAGAGCGATTTTTATTCCATATTTCTTCAGCTTTTCGCCACCATTTACATAAGCTAGGATACATATCAATTAAATCAGATTCTCCATCCATTAGTAATTTTCCATTCCAAGGAATAATTGCTAGTTCGGGAGCCTGACAACGAAAAGGTAAAATCGAAGCGCCTGTATATAGTAGCTTGATAAATTCACTTTCAATTGTACCTTCTAGATCTGGAATATTAATCCAAGGCTTTTTTTCGTAAGCAGATCTTTTAGATTTAACGGATTTATTACCATAAGCCAAACCTAATGGACTTAAAGCTTTTTCTTCTACAACGAGAAGTACTCTAGGAACTATCGTTGCCCCTTGCGAAAAACAAGAATGATAGGGTGAAATACCTGAATCCAAACCAATTTTTATTGCTTCCTTAGTAAAAGTCAAGGATTTTTTAATGGTACTCCATGGTGATTTAGATGCTTTCTCTTTGATTGTTCCAGACCAATATTCTGCAACAAGAGGCATCTTGGCTGCTTTTTGAGATCTTATACCAAAAATAACGGATGAACCCCTAGGAAAAATGTGAGGTCTTAATCTTCGTAAATCCCAAGATTTTTTAAATTGAACATAGGTTGTAACTTCTCCTGTACTATAATTTCCTGCTCTAAATCCTTCAAAATATTTTCTGTCTATTACTGAATTGGGCATTACAAAAGCAAAGTTCCCACCATCATCTAAATAAGATTCAACACTCTTAGCCACAAACAAAGCTGATAAATCTTGATGGGTCGCATTTTTTGCACCATGCCACAACGAACGCTCTTCACTCATTTCTTTAAATGACTCTTGCATATCTGTCGGCATATGACGATATGAAAGCCAAGGTGGATTCCCAATTAAAATATCAACACGATTTTGAGGTAATGCTAGCCAAGCAGGTCTGACTAAGTTACGCACATAATACCCCCAAATATGATCGCGTCCACTTTCATGAAGTTCGCACATCACCGCAAATGTACTGATAATCGTTTCATGAAATTTTTCAGGAATCGCTAATCGATGAAATATCCCTTTTAAAGATGATATTGATTTGTCTTGAGTTTTTTGACTCGCTTTATCTGCTAGTTCTTTAATTAAATCATCAAATGTATGAGAATTTTGCAGAAGTTCATGGGGGAACTTGAGTTCTGAAGTAAATAATTGTTTTTCAATATCCGTTTCAATGACAACATGATCCTTTGACCATAAATCTTGTTGTTTTTGCCGCCACTGCATAGAGTCAGCTAAATAAATAGGTATATTAATTTTTCCTCTTTCTGGATTCATCAGATTTTCCCGACCAATCGCTAAAAGATAAGTCACCCGTGCTAAAGTTACCGCAACTGGATGAATATCAAATCCAATAACATTTTTAGCTAATAACTCAAGACTTTGCTTGATAGATAGCTGTTTTTTCTCTGCTTGAGCTAATAAGTTTTTGACAGCATGGAATAAGAATGTTCCTGAGCCACAAGACGGATCTAAAACACGTTTATTTATGGGGTCTTTGATGGTCTCTTTTACAATAGCTTCCGCTAACCAGTCTGGAGTGTAATATTCGCCTAGTTGTTTTCTAAACTCCTTATCAATAATTGATTCATACAGCACCTTCATAATGTCATAGGATACTTCTGCCCAGTTAAATCTAGAAATCTTACGAGCGAGAGAACGAACAAAGATATCACCTTCCTCAACCTCGATAACCCAATCAAAAAAATCACTTTCTATAACACCATAAATACCACTTGTCTCAAACTGAGCACCTGACAAAATAACTGCTGGATCAAGATCTGTAACATTAATCCCTAAAACAGCATGGGCAATTATCTCAGAGGCATTGACAAGAAGCGTATGTTCAACAAATAATTCATCACTATTCTGAAACTGGCTTCCTAGGGCGGTCGTCAAAAGCTTAGCCCATAGCGAACGTTTCATTTGAACAGTTGGAAGACTTTTGTTCTCTTCATAAAGACTGAGCAATGTTGCATGATCAATAGAATAAGAAGAACTTTTTACGCCAAGCTTATTATTGATTTCTTCAGGCGTGGGAATCACACCTTGTTTTGTTGCTAAAACACCGTCCAACCAATCAATTAACCTTTCGGGATGATTGGCATTGACTAGATATTGAGACACTTCAACAAATTCTTTTGAAGGCTTGAGGTGAAAACATCTCCACTCTGCTCCATCCGATAAAATGCCAACGTAATTTTGCCCTGTTTGCTGGGTGCGAACCTCTACATAGCCTGACAACTGTTCGATCGCATCAGCTAATATTTTGCCCTTACGCAAATCCTTTTTGACTTCAATGACAACTGAACCAATTTCAATATCAATTCTACGGCGATCACCTAACTGTGACTCCAGCTTTATGTCCAAATCCTCATCGTCAATATCTAGAGATGCCTGTAATAATAAATCTCTGATATCAGCTTGTATGTCTGCTTCTGTCCGCTTAGCTTCTCTATTAGCTAGTCTTTTAAGAATTTCAAGAACATTTGACATATTTTTTCAAAATCTGATTCGCTGGCTATGATCATACCTCTAAACACTTATATTTGCGACTTTTGTGAAAGTTTTAGAGTTTCAGACCGAAAATAGATAGATGATCGCTCTTTGTTCTATTCATAATTATTGGGAGAATGATCACCAAGAATACACACATAAATACTCAATCCTTGTGGACACACAATCAATAATAAGTCGAGAAAGAAATAATTATGAATATAGTTAGAAATCCTAGCGATCACTTTTCTTCAAATTATTCAAGTGCAGAGATCTTAGCTGTTTCACAAATGAGCAAAAGCTTTTGAATAAGTAAGTTATTTCTGATTTTTTTAGATTGCATCACTTTTATAGGATAACTCTAAAGACAAAATCGTATGATTCAATAACGACGGTGCTAAACTGATGTGCCTTTAAGTTGCATGATGATTGTGCCGCGCGAAGCGCGGCACAATCATCTTCTGGTTTTTGATATGCATCTTAAATGCCGATCAGCTTATGCAGCGTCTTTGTAGTTATTCAGACAGAAAATTCATGACAGAGCTTTGCGCGATCGCCCTAGGTAGTAACTTAAGCAGTGAAATAGGTGACTCCAAAAAAATTGTTCAAGCCGCGATCGCGCAACTCTCGAGCATTTCCGAAATTGAGATAATTCGGGTTTCTCGTTGGTATCGCACCAAGGCGATCACCTTACCAAATACCGCACCGCAGCCTGACTATATAAATGGTTGTGCAATTTTAAAAACCAGTTTTCAGCCCATGCAGCTTTTGCAAGTGCTTTTGCATACTGAGCAAATCTTTGGACGCGAACGCCGCGAACGTTGGGGCGCAAGAACTTTAGATCTAGATTTGTTGCTTTATGGCGATCGCCGACTCGATACGCCAGAGTTGATATTGCCACATCCCAGAATGTGCGATCGCGCCTTTGTGTTATTACCTCTTGCCGAAATCGCCGCCGATTGGATTCATCCTGTATGTGGTTTGGCGATCGCTGATCTTGCCAAAAATCCACCCGATCTAGATGCGAGTTATCCGATTGTGATTGACTTAGAGTGTTGATTTTATCGGCTTACAGAGCTTTGCGCTGCCATAGAACCCAGATAATTTTTTGAAAGTGCCGCGAAGCGGCACTTTCAAAAAATTATCTGCCCTAAATAGGCTGTAATCTAGCGTAATATTAGGCGTAGAGCCATTAAATCCAAATATGAACGCTAGTCAATCTGCCGATCCAACCGATCGCCCTAATCGTCAAATTTCAGGTCAACTTATCCTCGAAGCCCGTAACATTGTGGCGGGATATGTGGAGGGGGTTGATATTTTGCAAGGCGCAAATTTATCAGTGTATGAAGGTGAACTTGTCACCGTGATTGGTTCTAATGGGGCAGGGAAATCGACTTTAGCAAAAGCAATTTTTGGTTTAGTGCCAGTGCGATCGGGGGAAATATTATTTGGCGATCGCAATTTGATCGGACTTAAACCCGAACAGATTGTGCGTCATGGGATTAGCTATGTACCGCAAGTCTCTAACGTGTTTCCATCGCTGAGTGTGTCTGACAATCTCGACATGGGAGCTTATACTCGCGAAGGTAATATTAAAGCCGTTAAAGATCAGATTTACGAGGCTTTTCCTGTATTAGCAAAGCGTCGTAATCAGAGAGCAGGGACACTTTCGGGAGGTGAGCGGCAAATGCTGGCGATGGGACGGGCGATGATGCTAGAGCCGAAATTATTGATTTTAGATGAGCCTTCGGCGGCGCTGTCACCGATATTAGTGCAAGATATTTTTAATTTGATTCAAACCATTAATCAATCGGGGACATCGATTATTTTGGTGGAACAGAATGCGCGTAAGGCTCTAGCGATCGCCGATCGCGGTTATGTGATGCATTTGGGCAAAGATGAATTTACGGGCAAGGGTGCAGATTTATTAAATAATCCCGAAGTTGCTGAGTTGTATTTAGGTATGGGTAATTTTGGCAAACCAGTGTAAGAATCTGGGCGTTGAGATTGGGAATATCCTGCGATACATCGCGATCGCCTAGCTTATCGATAGAATATGGGACTAAGGGTTTTTAAGTAGAGAGATTTCATGGTAGCGACAGATGTAAAACTTTCGTTTGAGGAGTTGGCAAAAGCACAGACATATTTGCAACAGTTAGGGCTATACGATGGGGAAGTTGACGGACTCTATGGCAAATTATCTGAGGCAGCCTTTGTGCAGTTTGCCAATGCCCTCAGTATCGATACGATTTTGGATGCTAATTCGCGAGCAATTAGCAATTACCTGTTACAGATCCCTGCGGTCGTTAGGCATTTGCTCAAAATTGTCGGAACAGGCGATCGCCTATTACAAAAATTTATTAACGCGCAAAATATTTGCGTCAACATGGGGCAATCAGACTCCAATCATCTCAGTTTTCTTGATCGCAGCGTTAATGGTTGCATTGCGGGATCGGTGCGAAGTTTACCAAATCGCAACTTTGCCCCATCACCCTTAGTAAGCAGTATCAAGACTTATCCTGATCGCCTCGCCAGTTTACCCGATGGAATGAATGTGATTTCCTATGGTGAAGTTGCGATGTTGGCAGATTCGCAGATTCGCGTTCGGTTTCGTCCTTACCCAGCGATCGGCGTAATCCCTAATATTGAAAACATCGGCTTAGAGTTTTTGCATAGCAGCATCGAAGAAGCTTGCATTTGTATTGGCAGTGTCGTTAATGGACAAATGTTAGCCCGTTGGATTGGGCGCAATCCTTTAAACAATGTCCAGTTTTGGAGTTCTACCAAAATTTTGCCGTTGCTCTATACCATTTGCAAAGCTAATCAAGTGCAACCAAATCAAGCGATCGCTAATTGTGCGATCGGCGATCGTCAGGGCAAGATAACACCCCGATTATTTTCTGAAATGGCGCAGCGCATCTGTAATTATGATGAAGCTAATGGTATTACTTCCAACGGATTAGCGGCGATGTTCAAGCAATTCACCACGCCCCTAGAATTGCAAGATTGGCTCAAAAAAATTACTGGCAATCAAAAGCTGACTTTTCAAGGGCGCTATAGCGAATCGCCCTATATTGAACAGCCGATTTTGCGCGATGCGACTGGAAAGACGGTGATCGATGGAGTCAAAGAGTCACATCGCGGCGACAATTTGATCTCTGCTTATGACTTGACGCGGATGGTTTCCCAAGTTGCATGGCATCGTCACATCGCGCCGACAAATCGCTTGCCTAACGCCCAATGGCATAGCTTAACCACGCTGATTAATGCGATGGGACAAGATACGGCGCGATATGTTGATGCCGCGATCGCCGCTTTAGGATTGCAATATTTTATTGGTGATCCTGTGGTGATCTCCAAAATGGGATTTGGCTATAGTGACCAACGCAAACAAACTGAGCTTACCTATACAGCCTGTATTCAGTTTGTTGATCGCCTTGCCAAGTCCCACGATCTGCCCTTACCCAAACTGCGATCGGTGAATATGACTTTACGCGCTGTCCTCAATTTTCAAGATCCTGTGCGCGAATCATTGGAAATTGATGCGAGAATGGCGGCTACGGTTGCTGATATTTTGCGTAGAATTGTCACAGAAGAGCTAATTTAGAAATCCATGCCAAAAAAATGCAAAAACAACGCGCTTTATCGGCTGTAGGTCTATGGTGGCGATGGGTACTTGCGACGCTAGTTGGTGCGGCGATTGGTAGCATGTTTGGAATTGCCGCTTGTCTGGCAGGAGTGTATTATTTAAGCGATCGCCTGATTAGTCTCCGCATCTGTGATACAGGATTTGGTAGTCTCAACTGTGCTGTGTCAACTGGTCTTGTTAGCGGAGCGATTGTCGTAGGTGCATTTGTGGGCTTGATGCAATATGTTGTCTTGCGGCGGTTTCTTAAAGCTCCTGCATGGTGGATTTTAGCGAGCGCTTTTGGTTGGACTTGGATTGGTTTTGCCGCCACAAGTTTAGCTTACACACCCCAATCTGGATTTGCAATTAATGCCGATGGTTATTTTGTGGAGAGTAATATCATTGATCGCATTCCGCTACTAGCGGTTAATTCTCTATGGCTAGTTTTGGCAGGAATCTTATTAGGGGTTTTGCAATGGCTAGTTCTGTGGAATGGTCAGCAACCTAAGTCTTCTAATTCTAAATTTCTGAAAGTGCGATCGCTACAGGGGCAATTACGCAAGTGGCGATCGCTTTTGTGGATTTTATTAAACGTTGTCTTAGTTATATTCATCGCGATCGCTATTATCGCCATTTTTCGCGGTCAGGGTAGCCTGTATGGAATTCTATTATTTTTTCTCGGTTTTACGCCTTTTTATGCCACGATTACGGGGGCGGCTCTGGTGAAAATGGGTTGGCATAAGTCAAGGCAATTGAACCTAAATGTTCCTGTAGAACCTTCAAATGATCAAACTTCCCAATTAGAAAATTAATGTCGAATTTACCGCCCGAAGTTATCAAACTGCGATCGCAACTAACCGAAGCAACCTCGATCGCTCTTGCTGACCAGATTCAATTTTGCTTAGTCTCAACAAGCTTCACCAGTGAACTTATTTTGACCAGCTATGTCAGTGAGGGGCTAGCTAAAAACGAGCAAGATTCACCGATTTTGCTATTGCATGGTTTCGATAGTTCTCTCTTTGAGTTTCGCCGACTACTACCAAAACTGGCATCTTCGCATCAAACTTTTGCGATGGATCTATTTGGCTTCGGTTTAACAGAACGTTTTCCCAATCTTCAAGTTAGCCCTGAATTCATTAAAGAACATCTTTACTATTTTTGGAAAACCGCGATCGCCAAGCCAATAATTTTAGTCGGCGCATCAATGGGTGGTGCAGCCGCGATCGACTTTGCGCTCACCTATCCCGATGTGGTAAAAAAGTTGATCCTGATTGGTAGCGCAGGAATGCGAAAAGGCACATCGGCGGGTAAATTTTTGATTCCACCTTTGGATCGCATGGCAACAGATTTTTTACGCAGTCCTAAAGTTCGTCGTGACGTGAGCATCAGAGCCTATGCTGATTCTAGCTTTGTTACACCCGACGCAGAGGTTTGTGCATCGCTCCATTTAGCCATGCCTCGGTGGAGTGAATCCCTAATCTCATTTACCAAAAGTGGCGGCTATGGTTCTTTTGCGAAGCAATTAGCATATTTAAAACAAGATACTCTAATTCTCTGGGGCGATCTCGATCGCATTCTCGGCACAAAAGATGCAGCTAAGTTCCAATCAGTAATCCCGAATAACAAACTAGTCTGGATTGAAAATAGCGGTCATGTTCCGCATCTGGAACGTTCAGCAATTACTGCCCAAGAGATTCTTAAATTTATTTAACCTCACCCCTCTCCTTGCAAAGGAGAGCAGGGTGGTTTCATTTTCGGAAAGGGTTAGAGGGTAAGAACTTTCAGGTTGCGCCAGAGGAAATGAATGGAGAGAAATCAGGAAGAGCAGGAGAGAATATCAAAAGCTTGATGAACCT
>JBDNJN010000094.1:0-10932 GCA_041687725.1 Pseudanabaena sp. | reverse complement strand
TACTCAACATTTGGTGGCATCGGTAGACAGATCGTTTTATCTCCTGATGTTGTTCGGGCTTTGCGTTTTTCCATAGGACTTTTTCTCTCAATTCGTCCACTTCTCCTATTTTATCAAACACAAACTAATTTAGAACGAGAACTGTTGAAACCCATCGAGGGCAACTAATGGAACGCCTAAATATCCACGATCTTGCGGGTTTAATTCGTTATGCAATTCGGACAAGACTGATTAATTTAGACGATGAGGATTAGCTTTGAGGATAATTATTACCCTATGTCTGAATGTCATGATTTTACTCGATATTTCAGATATATAGCAATCCGAAATCATTTGTGATTGGATAACGATTATATTGGGCATTTCCAGATAAACTGCTAAAGCTATGACTCACGTCGGATTGCTATAAGATAATTTAACAGGCTATTAGTACAAATAGCCGATAGTTTTAAAGAATTATTGGGAATAGAAAATTCGCTTATAGGGGCAAATAGGTGAAGTCACTTAAATAAGCTGACTAAAATCCTACATCGGCAAAGTGTAAGTTTTTTATGAGATGGGGCTTCACCTTTCTCCCTAACTGTGTGTATCACAAAGATAAAATCATCTGAGTATTGGGTTTGCCCAAAGTATGTTCGGCAGGATGATAAGACTGCAATCGGTAAATGTGATAGAACAATTGCCAAAAATATTTTTCGGTCAAGCCACAGGTCGATGCACCCCGCAGCACGACATTGGAGTACCAGTCATTTGGGGCAAGTTCTCGCGACAGCTTGTTAACAACACTATAAGTTCGCACATTCGTATAAATCGTTTGATTGACACTCACTGTAATCAGTTCATGCTGATAGCCGCCTTGCGATACATCTTCACGAATATCTAGGCGATCGCTTAGGCGCATCGGTAAGCAATATAAAACCCCTTCCACATAGGAATTAGGATCATTGACAATATCTAAACAACCGCAATCACGATGAGGCGATCGATAATAAAAACCAAGTTTGTAGCCACTTAGACGCGCTACACCGACAACATAATGATGGGCGGTCTCACCTAGAGTTCGCTTCAAATCTACAGGACACATACAAGAGCCGTAAGCAAAGTAATAAAATATTGGCTCAGATTGATCGCATAGTTCTGACTGAGAACTATCGAGAGTTTGCAACTGCTGTATTTTCTGTGATTTAAGAGATTCCACCATATCAATTGCCTAGCAAAAGCTGATTAGTATTCTGACATACATGCAAAAAGTATAAAGCTTTATGTATACTCGCCAGAGTTAACCGACACTGGTTCCGTTGCATGGGAAAGCCACAAACATTAACTACATTGATTTAGAAAGCATATCGCATTGTAAGCAGTTGCGTCCAAGATATACCAACCTTGAGAATACTTACAGCAGGAAGGTAGTGTGTCACATTTGTTGGAGAGCGAATAACAGCCATAAGTTATAAAAAATACTGACATGGGTTTGCCGTTTTTATCAAATGATCTGATTCAACAAATGTGACACACTACTCCTCAAAAAGCAGAATCTTGACACTCTCAGCGATCGCATACACCGCAAACAAAACTTTTAACACATAAATTGCGATCGCCTGTCAGACTATCCCCAAATCCACGTTATAGTCAGCGATCGCTATAGTTTTAAGATTTTCACCACAAAGAGAGTAAAATTGTAATTTACTAAATCGATGACTAAGTTGGCGGCGCTGTGCAATCAGATTATTTAGAACGAATCCTCAAAGCTCGCGTGTATGATGTCGCGCAAGAATCCCCGCTAGAATTGGCTCCCAATCTATCGGCAAGATTAAATAATCAGCTATTGCTTAAAAGAGAAGACATGCAATCAGTCTTCTCTTTTAAATTGCGTGGTGCTTATAACAAAATGGCGCAATTGCCAACCCATCTCCTCGCGCAGGGAGTGATCGCCGCCTCCGCAGGAAATCATGCTCAGGGCGTGGCTCTCAGCGCTCGTGAATTAGGCACAACTGCAATTATCGTCATGCCCGTAACCACGCCACTGATGAAAGTGAACGCCGTGAAAATGCGTGGTGGTGAAGTGATTTTGCATGGCGATACCTATGATGATGCTTACGCCCATGCGCGTCAACTTGAGAAAGAGAAAAATTTAACCTTTATCCATCCCTTTGACGATCCTGATGTGATCGCAGGTCAGGGAACAATTGGCATGGAGATTTTGCGCCAATATCAGAAGCCGATCCATGCGATTTTTGTGGCGATCGGTGGTGGTGGTTTGATTTCGGGCATCGCGGCTTATGTGAAACGGTTGCGTCCTGAAATTAAGATTATTGGTGTAGAACCAGTTGATTCTGATGCGATGTCCCGATCGCTACAAGCAGGGCATCGAGTGCGCCTCGATCAAGTCGGTTTATTTGCTGATGGTGTGGCGGTGCGCGAAGTTGGTCAAGAGACATTTCGGATTTGTCAGCAATATGTCGATGAGATTTTGCTAGTTGATACCGATAATACTTGCGCGGCAATTAAAGATGTATTTGAAGATACGCGCTCGATTTTAGAACCTGCTGGAGCTTTGGCGATCGCTGGTGCAAAAGCCTATGTCGAACGTGAAGGCATTACAGGACAAACGCTGATCGCGATCGCCTGTGGTGCAAATATGAACTTTGATCGCCTGCGTTTTGTTGCTGAGCGTGCGGAATTGGGCGAACATCGCGAAGCGATTTTTGCGGTGAAGATTCCTGAAGAGTCGGGCAGTTTACGCAAGTTTTGCGAAAATATGCATCAGCGCAATCTCACCGAATTTAGCTATCGGATTGCTGATCAGGCGATCGCGCATATTTTCATCGGTGTGCAAATCGTTAATCGTGCTGATGCCGCGAATCTGGCGAAAACTTTTGCAGAAAATGGATTCACAGCGATTGAGATTACCGATGATGAACTGACAAAGCTGCATTTACGGCATATGGTCGGCGGGCGATCGCCGCTTGCCAATAACGAGCTTCTCTATCGCTTTGAGTTTCCTGAACGACCAGGTGCTTTGATGCGTTTCGTCAGTTCGATGAGTCCCAATTGGAATATCAGCCTATTTCATTACCGCAATAATGGTGCAGACTACGGCAGGATTGTCGTGGGTGTGCAGGTGCCGCCATCGGAAATGGAGGATTGGCAAGCATTTCTCGATACACTTGGTTATCGTTATTGGGATGAGAGCGAAAATCCTGTTTACAAAATGTTCTTGGGGTAATAAAAAGCTGCGGCGCACGCGCCGCCGCTTTTTCGATTTTTTACCGCGCTAAAGCGTTAAAAAACTGTTGCAAGCGTCCCAAAAATGAACCTGACTGCTTGCCAGTTTTTTCGCGAAATAGGCGATCGATGTCGTCACTGGATGGGCGTTGAGTTACTTCCGCCATTGGTTGCATTCCATTTTCAGTTTCTTGCCATACTTGCCATGTTTGCGGATAGCAGCGCCATAATGCGCCAAGTTCTAAGGGCTTGATGTAATAGGCCGTCTCGAAGGTGCTTAAAAAGCGATCGCGCATTTGTCTAGCTGATAGTCCTAAGCCGACTTCACTATTTTCGAGGCGCGGATTGATCATCACAAAGGGGCGATCGCCTGCTAGCTGGACTAACTTTTCGACTTGTTCGACTTCGACCGAAGTTGGTTCGATTAATAAAAATGCTTGATCCTCTTCCCGAATTGCCCTGCGTCCCTCATTGACACCGCGCACAGATACATCAAGATCTGCCCAATCTCGTTTGGCAAGCGCCGCCGCCCCTGCATCGGAAAAAATGGCTTGCCACGCTTTGCCATAGCGTTGATTAAAGCTAGCGGCAAATTCATAGGCGATCGGCATTGCTTTTAGTTCAGGAAATCGCAGATCGGCAAGTACGCGGGTAGCTCCATCCGCGATCGCTTGATGTGTAGCTGCGATCGCCTGTTCAGTAGCATCTTCTAAATTATCAGGCAGTAAGATTGGCTCTTGAGTCATAAAAACGGGATTATTCTTAAAAAACAGCATTATAAACCAAAAAAGGGAGGACGCTTCGCGTCTTCCCTTTTTTAAGCCGTAGGATGCAATTACATCATGCCACCCACAATATCAGATTTTTTTCTTGTTTCGTTGACTCAATTGTGAAACATACAATCTGATTATTATCTTTAAGGCTACAATGAATCGTAATAAACTATGACAAGAATATTGAGGATTTAACAATGGGACTTGCTGCAATTGAAGAGAATATGTGGGAAAAATCGCTGTCAAAATCTCAGACTAAAATATCCGAAATTGAGTTTAATGAAAAGTACGAATCAGGAGAGAAGGGAATACTTACCGAAATAAATCGTGAAAAGCTTCCAAGTTTTGTTGAAGCTTTATCAAAGAACCCTAAATATATGAACTTACGTCCTTTTTATCAGAGAAGAGCACGTTGGGATATTAAAATGCAGTCAAGATTGATTGAGTCCTTTCTGATTAATATTCCTGTGCCACCCATTATTCTTTATGAAATTAATTATAACTCTTATGAAGTAATGGATGGTCAACAAAGAATAACCGCTATTAAGGATTTTTATACAAATGGATTTGCGTTGACTGGTCTTGATCTTTGGCCAGAACTAAATAAACTTAAATACAATGATCTTCCTTCCAAAATTCGCGCAGGGCTGGATCGCCGTTCCATATCATCTGTAGTTATTCTTAGAGAATCAACATCTGATCCTGAGGAGGCTTTATTCATAAAGCAGAAAACTTTCGAGCGTCTCAATACTGGGGGAGTTGATTTAAGTCAGCAAGAAGTAAGAAACTGCTTGTATTATGGAAAGTTTGATTCACTATTAATAGAACTAGCTCGTAACCCTATATTTGCTGAAGCTTGGGGAATCCCTATTGACGAGAAGAACCCCAAACTAGCAGACAATAATCTTTATAAAAAAATGGAAGATGCAGAATTAGTTCTTCGATTTTTTGCATTGCGGAATATAGAGCATTTTAGTAAAGGTATGGAAGGATTTCTTGACTTATATATGGTAAAAAGCTTAAAATTTTCTGAACAAGACATCGAAATTTTGAAAGGTACTTTTGTAAGGACAATCAATCTGGCTCATCAAGTCTATGAAGAAAATTTATTTAAGTCTTTTGTACCGAAGTCTGATACTTGGCGTAAAAAGCCTTATAAAGGTTACTATGATGCTGTTATGGTTGGATTTAGCAGACATCTGAATGAAGCAGATATACTGATTAATCGAAAATTAAAGGTAATTGAAGAAACGAAAAAGCTTTTCGGTAAAGAAGAGTCACGCCTTTTAACAGGTGAGGGTAGAACTAAGGCTGATATCCAAGAGCGAATTAGAATGTTTGATGATATGCTCACGCAAGTTATCGGAGAATGATTTTTAATGTTTGAAGAGCATCTCAAGATAGTAAGTATAAATATTTCTACCGTCAGTAAAATTATTCATACTAACAGCAGCCTTAGGGAGATCGTATTTAGAGAAAACACGGTAACGCAACAATCACAGGAATCGGAAGACAATGAATATTTAGCTAAATTAAAAGAGAGTGTTCCTGATGAACGGGAATGGAAAATTTACGATCACTGTGCTGTGGTTACTCGTCTGTATGCTATTTACGAACGTTTTGTTGAAGATTTAATTGCAGATTGGCTCGAAACTTTACCAAGTATTGTTACTAAATATTCAGATTTAGAGGAGAAAATTAAAGATACACATCGGATAGGGGTAGGAAGATTATTGTTGGATCTTAAAAAAAAGAGATTTAACCACTTACCAATTAATGAAGTAATTCAAGGCTTATTTAATGGGGTGAATGGTAGTGAACAATATAGGTTGATGCCTAATGCTTTTCTATTACACGAACAGAATTTACGCAGAGAAATATTGGATAAATTATTTGCTGATGCTGGGATACCAAACGCTTGGGTATGGGTAGATAAGCATAGAAAAGTTAAGCAATTTATCGAGAATAGAGGAGGACAAAACACTGCGGAAGGAGAACTAAAGCAATTAATCACCTATCGAAATGATGCAGCACATGGCGCTAGGGTAGATGATGTCCTAAGTACTAATGAACTACTGGAATTGGGTAACTTTGTAGAGGTTTTGTGTGAATCTTTAGTGGAGTTAATAACTTGGCAAGTAATTTCGAGGCAAATTGAAAAAGGTAAAGCTAAGAAAATTGGTCAAATTACAGAGTGGTTTGAGCAGCCTAGAGCAGGAATAGCAAAAGTTAAAAAAATAACTTTGTCTGTTGGAGGAAAAATTTTTCTAGTTAACGAGGCAGCCTCATACTGTTGGTTAGCTACGATTAAAAGTATTAAGATTAATGATATTTCCGAGGAACAGGTTGTAATTCCTGACGAGCAGGAGGTGGGATTGCAGTTTGATGTTGATGCGAAAAAAGGTTTAAGCCTTTATGTCATTGAATAAAAAAGCGATCGCTTTTTTATTCAATAGTGCAATATTGATTTTTCTGGGAACTTACATGTATAGTTGCCACAACAAAAAAGAGGGGACGCAAAGCGTCCCCTCTTTTTTTAAGCCGTAGGGCGATGATTACATCATGCCGCCCATACCACCCATACCGCCCATACCACCCATGCCGCCCATACCGCCGCCAGCACCAGCGTCAGATTTCTTCTCAGGCTTCTCGACAACCAGAGCTTCGGTGGTCAAGACCATACCAGCAACGGAAGCAGCGTTTTGCAATGCAGAACGAACAACCTTAGCAGGATCAATGATTCCAGCCGCGATCAAGTCAACATATTCACCTTTGAGTGCATCAAAACCATGATTGAAGCTCATGCCCTTGACTTTCTCAACCACAACCGTACCTTCTAAACCAGCGTTATCGCTGATTTGACGAAGAGGAGCAGAGAGCGAGCGAGATACGATTTCAGCGCCGATCGCTTCTTCATTCTTCAAGGTTGCTTTGAATTCTTGCAATTCTACAGCGAGGTGAGCAAGAGTCGCGCCACCACCAGGAACGATGCCTTCTTCAACCGCAGCGCGAGTGGAGTTAAGAGCATCTTCGATGCGAAGTTTGCGATCCTTGAGTTCGGTTTCAGTTGCTGCACCGACCTTGATGACAGCTACGCCACCAGAGAGCTTAGCAATGCGCTCTTGGAGCTTTTCTTTGTCATAGTCAGAGTCGCTGAGATCCAATTCTTTACGGATTTGAGCAACACGCTTGTCGATATTGGCTTTGTTAGCAACATCAGAAACAATTGTGGTTTTGTCCTTAGAAATGGTGATCTTACGAACAGTACCGAGCATTTCTAGACCCGCAGCGCTTAGTTCTAAGCCAGTATCTTCAGAGATGACTTGACCGTCGGTGAGTACGGCAATGTCTTGCAACATCGCTTTACGGCGATCGCCAAATCCGGGGGCTTTGATTGCAGCGATATTCAGAGATCCTCTGAGCTTGTTTACAACCAAAGTTGCTAGAGCTTCACCTTCAACATCTTCAGAGATGATCACTAAAGGAGAACCAGAACGAGCTGCTTTCTCAAGAATCGGTACGAGGTCTTGAATCACATTGATCTTCTTGTCGGTGATCAAGATTTTCGCGTTCTCAAATTCGACCAACATGCGTTCGTTGTCGGTGACGAAATAAGGAGAGATGTAACCGCGATCGAGTTGCATACCTTCCACGATTTCTAATTCGGTGGTAAGGGACTTCGATTCTTCAACGGTGATTACGCCATCTTTGCCAACTTTGTCCATGGCATGAGCAATCATTTCGCCAATTTCGACATCGTTACCCGATGAAATTGTGGCAATTTGCGCGATTTCAGCATTAGAATCAACAGCCTTAGCTTTTTTAGCGATGACATCAACTAAATGAGCAACTGCCTTTTCGATACCACGACGCACGCCGACAGGGTTTGCACCTGCGGCAACGTTACGCAAACCTTCGCGAATCATTTCTTGAGCCAAAACGGTAGCGCTGGTAGTTCCATCGCCTGCTACGTCATTGGTTTTGGAAGCGACTTCACGAATTAGTTGAGCGCCCGCATTTTCGAGAGGATCTTCTAAGTCGATTTCCTTGGCAATGCTCACACCATCATTGATGATTTGAGGAGCGCCATATTTCTTTTCGAGAACGACGTTACGACCTTTTGGTCCAAGGGTTACACGGACTGCATCAGCAAGTGCATTCACACCACGCTCAAGGGCGCGACGAGCTTCTTCATCAAATACTACGATTTTTGCCATTTTCTTTTGTTTTTGTAATTGGGTTTAATAAGCTGATTTTGTGCGGCGCTCTGCGCTGTCCAAAATAAATTGATTATTCAACGATCGCGAGAATATCTCTTTCAGCAAGTAGTAAATATTCCACGCTTTCAAGCTTGACTTCAGTGCCAGCGTACTTGGAGTACAAAACTTTGTCGCCTGCTTTAACTTCTAGAGCAACGCGAGTACCTTTGTCATTGCGTGCGCCAGGTCCGACGGCAGTTACTTCACCGATTTGGGGCTTTTCTTGCGCTGTGTCTGGCAAGAAAATACCGCCTACTGTTTTTTCTTCTTTAGTTGCTACTTTGACCAATAGGCGATCGCCTAGGGGTTGCAATGTACCAGTATTTAGGGTTAACGATGCCACTATGCTATACCTCCTTAAAATCTAATCAGAGCGGACTTTGCAGGTGATGACTCAAGAGTTAAATTTGGTCACACGTTGCGTGCGTTAGCACTCTGTCTCACTGAGTGCTAATATACTGCGAAATGATCAGGGGACTAGATCGGCTTACCGTACATTGCCGAAAAGCACTCGATCCTAGTCACTCTCCCCAGCGCTAACCTGTACTCACGGCTTGTGCTGATAAACCTTGTATCGTAACTTTCTCAGTAGCACGGGCATCCTGCCTACGTCACCACAATGCAAGCGAGACGCTTGCGCTATATGGGGATATTCTTTTCGACAACTCACCTTTAAGGATTGCAATAAGAGCAATACATAGGATCAGCGAATTGTACTCCATCTGGAAATAAGTTTTCTTGTTTAAAATTACAGCGATCGCAACTATATATATTTGCGCGAGTAACTTGAGTCGGAAATCGGCATAGTTCACATCGCAATCCCTTAAGATTCTCAACTACATCAAAAGCGACAAAATTACAATTAGGACAAAGTTGTTGTAATTTGCGAACTAGATCCTCAGTAGCTTTGGCGATATTTTTCATGCGTGTGGGATTATAGAGCGATCGCATATCTGTTTCTATGTGAATTTGCGGCGATCGCTTTAACAACTGATTCACCAAATCGCTCAGCACATCTTCTGAATTAATCCCCTTATAAATTGTCTCCTTTGCTGAAGTGTAAGCATCTTCCATAAGAACAATTCCATGATTAGGAAAGCCAACTTTGAGCGCAAATTCATAGGCTTGTTCGTAGCTAGAAATTATTTGATGACGAAAGTTAGTGTCAATACTAAGAGATTCGCCGTAAACTGCGAAATCATGCTTTTTATCTAGCAACAACACAATTTCGCGATTGTAAGGAATCCCTAAAATTGGATGCGGGAAAAAGCTGCCTTCGCTAGCGATCGCCAAATCAGCATCAATAAGCTCTAATGCTTTTTCCCCTTTAAGTTTAGCAGTTTCGATCTGATTAGCAGGGCGATCAATATCGCGGGTAAACGTGCCAAATAAGTCGCTATCAAAATCTTGTGGAACTATACTTCTCAAGCCCAATAATGTTTGTAAAATTGGCGCGATCGCAGTTTCCTTACGATGCATCGTTGCAATTACCGCAAGGCGATCGCGAAACTCAATCCTATTATCTTGTCCCCCTCTCCCCTTGGGAGAGGGGCTAGGGGTGAGGGTTTCTTGCCCCCCTCTTCTAAGGGGAGAGAGGGCATCTTGTTCCTCAATGGGAGAGGGTGTGAGGGCATCACTCATCATGGGCAAAACGATTATACAAAAAGTCTAGAGCAGTATTTCTAAGATCGTAGTATAGAGGATCTTCCATGATTTGAGCGCGATCGCGAGGACGTGCGAAAGGAATCGTCAAGATTTCACCAATATTCGCGGCGGGGCCATTGGTCATCATCACAAGGCGATCGGCTAAGAACAAAGCTTCATCAATATCGTGAGTAATCATCAAGACTGTGCAACGATGCTCTGTCCAGATTTGCAAGAGTTCTTCTTGTAATTCTTCTTTCGTAATCGCATCCAACGCACCAAAAGGTTCATCAAGGATGAGAACTTCAGGACGAATTGATAAAGCTCTGGCGATCGAAACTCTCTGTTTCATCCCACCTGAAATCTGGGTTGGTTTCTTATCGGCAGATTCACTTAAACCGACCATCGCCAAATGATGACGGACAATATCATTTTTCTCGCTTTTGGATAGATTTGGATAAACAGAATCAACGGCAAGATGGACATTTTCATAAACTGTCAGCCAAGGCAGGAGAGCATAACCTTGGAATACAACCATGCGATCGGGACCTGGTTTGGTGATTAGTTTGCCATTAACTATAACCTCACCGATAGATGGCTTCGAGAAACCGCCAACCATGTTTAATAATGTGGATTTACCGCAACCAGAGTGACCAATCAAGCAAATAAATTCACTTTCTTGAACATGAAGATTGACATCTTTGAGAACAACATATTCGCCTTGGGCTGTGGGGAACGATTTTGAGACTTTTTCAATGCGAACAAATGCTTCTTGAGGTGGTAAAGTTGCGATCGCATTATCTTGATTGAGAGTTGTTTGGGTCATCGGTTTAGTTAATAAATGATTTGTATTGGATAAAACTATTTTTACCCCCCTCAGTCCCCCCTTGAAAGCAGGGTGGTTTCATTTTCGGAAAGGGTTAGAGGGTAAGAACTTTCAGGTTGCGCCAGAGGAAATGAATGGAGAGAAATCAGGAAGAGCAGGAGAGAATATCAAAAGCTTGATGAACCTGATTAGCGAGAACACGTTG
>JBDNJN010000093.1:0-2540 GCA_041687725.1 Pseudanabaena sp. | reverse complement strand
TACTCAACATTTGGTGGCATCGGTAGACAGATCGTTTTATCTCCTGATGTTGTTCGGGCTTTGCGTTTTTCCATAGGACTTTTTCTCTCAATTCGTCCACTTCTCCTATTTTATCAAACACAAACTAATTTAGAACGAGGAACAAGGTTTGATTTCTCCTGCCGAATTTGTTCCACTTGCTGAAGATGCAGGGCTAATTGGTGGGATTGACTTTTGGATATTAGAAAAAGCTTGTACCCAGTTGCGAATCTGGCAGGATCAATTCCCATCCGCCGCAAATCTCACTATGAATGTCAACTTATCTGGTAAGCAGTTTACCAAACCAGATTTGGTTAGCCAAATTGAACAAATATTAAAGAGAACTAATGTTAGTAATTCAAGCTTAAAGATAGAAGTTACTGAAAGCATATTGATCGAAAAGACTTCTTTAGCGACTCAAATCTTAAATGAACTAAAAGAGAGAAATATTAAAGTTTGCATTGATGATTTTGGAACAGGCTATTCCTCGCTGAGCTATTTGCACCGTTTCCCAATTCATACGCTAAAGATCGATCAATCGTTTATTTCTCGACTGGGGCATAATCCTGAAGATGGAGAAATTGTCAAAGCGATTATTGTTTTGGGAATAAATCTTGGTTTAAATGTGGTTGCTGAAGGCATAGAAACTGATGCTCAGCTCAGATTTCTAGAAACCAATGATTGTCATGCGGGTCAGGGATATTATTTATTTAAGCCGTTAGAAGCTGACAAAATTACGGCGCTATTAAATTAACAAGGGTGCTTTGCACCCTTGTTAATTTACAGAGCGATCGCCTTTTCTAATGTGCTGACATTTACCAATGCCAAACTAGGAGCATTCCGCTTAACTAATCCTGTTAATACCTTGCCAGAACCAACTTCGATCGCTTGTTCATATCCTTGAGCCGCCAGATATAAACAGATTTCGCGCCAACGTACTGGCGAAGTCATTTGTTTGATTAGGCGATCGCGCAAAACCTGTCCAGAGGTAGTCGCATCATTTGGCTCAACGTTAGAAATAACAGGGATTTCGGCATCATTAAAAATTGTCTGTGCGAGAATTGTCGCAAATTTCGCCGCCGCATCTGCCATTAGGGGCGAATGGAACGCACCACTCACCGCTAATGGAATTGCGCGTTTGGTTTTCACCTGTTCACAAATTGCTTTTACGGCAATTTCCGTTCCTGAAATCACGACCTGCTCAGCGCTATTGTCATTCGCCAAAATTACATTTTCAGTTTGCGCGATCGCAGTTTCTAATGCAGTGCGATCAAAACCAATCAAAGCTATCATCGCGCCGCCGCTAGCAGCCGACATCAATTGCGATCGCTGTTTCACCAATTCTAAACCTGTCGCAAAGTCCACGACACCCGCAGCATAGAGCGCACTATATTCACCCAAGCTATGTCCAGTCACAGCAGCAGGGCTTACACCCTTTGCTTTTAAAACATCAGCGAGAATTGCGGAAATCACATACAAGCAAGGCTGCGTAAATTGGGTTTTGGCAAGTTCTGTAGCATCAGTTTGCGATTTTTCTAAAATTGACCAACCGAGAATTTGCTCCGCCTTAGCAAACTTATCTTTACCCACTTCCGCAAGGTCTAAGCCCATTCCCACAGCTTGAGAGCCTTGTCCGGGAAATATCCATACATTTTTTGTCATTTTTATTAAACGTCTAGTAGCTTTTTCTTGTATTGATCTAAAGTCTAGCGCTAAGTAGCTACTCCCTTTCCACCCAACAATTAGAGTTGCAGCGCTTCGCGGCGCAATTCTAACCCAAAAAGGTGTAACGCACGCTGCGTGTGCGTTACACCTTTTTGAGTTTTGCCGAGCTACTTACTTAATAATATATTTTTCCCATTCGTTATGATTGCCCGATCGCAAATACTTAGTCACCTCAAAATGCAAACCACTATGGGGGCGGCGTGGTTGCTTGCGTAATGGCATTGCCGCTTCTTTAGGAGTGCGATTGCCTTTCTTAACATTGCAACGCACACAGGCAGTAATAATATTGTCCCAACTATCAACGCCACCACGCGATCGCGGCATGACATGATCGAGGGTGAGATCATCGCCTGTATGTCCACAGTACTGACAGGCGTGAGAATCGCGATGAAGGATATTACGACGGGTAAGCGGAATTTCTTTGTAAGGAATACTGATGTATTGCAGCATCCTGATCACTGTGGGCAATGGCATCCCAGGATAAATTATCCTGCCATTATGCTCGACTTGCTCAGCTTTGCCTTTTATGAGCAAGACAATGGCTCGCTGCCAGTTGGTGATGTTCAGCGGCTCATAGGATGCGTTTAGTACAAGGACTTTTGCCATTGGTATCCAGCGAACTTATATGAGATGCTAGCACAGCTAACCAAAATCAGCTAGTGACATCCTCCCGACGCTCAACTGAGTACAGTTAGAGCGCGGGCTTCCCGAAGAAAGCTCTTTTACAGGAGACTCGTACTTTGAGCTTTACGTCCGAAGATACAGGTCATCGTCTTTTGGACTCACTGCACCAGTTT
>JBDNJN010000092.1:0-21264 GCA_041687725.1 Pseudanabaena sp. | reverse complement strand
TGGCGTTAGGAACTAGCGCTTCTGCTTGTGGAGGGGATGTAAGTCGCTCTGGTAAGATTTCGGTCTTGCTAGACGCTGTTCCCGTTGAGACAAGAAGCCAGCACTGTACCGCCTAAGCGGTCAGTGTCTGGTAGTTCACTCATCAATATTAAATCAAGAGCTTTGGTTGATAAGGCGTACTTTCGCTCATTTCTTCAGGAAGGCGGCAACAATGATCGAAATGAAGGTGGCTGGGATTGCTATTGATGCGGTCAGTCGTAATCCCATCGTTTTACTGCGAGACACTTTAGAACGGAGAGCATTGCCGATCTGGATCGGTGAAGCTGAAGCGAGAGCAATTAGTGGCGCTTTAGATGGCAGACCACTAGAGCGTCCGATGACCCATGATCTTATGCTTAATTTCTTGGATGTATGGGGTATCACTGTCGAGCGCGTCGTCATTCATGCACTCAAAAATAGTACTTTTTACGCAGTGATCACAGTTTCACAGGGAGACATCAAAAAGGAAATCGATGCGCGTCCTAGTGATGCGATCGCGATCGCGGTTCGGGCTAAATGTCCGATCTGGGTGATGGAAGAGGTAATTCTCGAAGCGTCAATTCCTGTCGATCAGGATGCAGACGAAGCTGAAAGACGAGCGTTTCGGAATTTTTTAGCGAAACTCACGCCAGAGGAATTGGTAAAAAAAGGCGGACTAGAAAGCAATTAAAACCCCAAAAGAAAATGCGGCGCTTTGCGCCGCATTTTCTTTTGGGGTTTTAATTGCCTATTTAATTCGGAGAATTAGTATTAGACATCACGCCTAAAACTCCCTGTAATTGAGAATTATTAGGCGAATCATTGGCTTTGAGGCTAACGGGTTGATTAATACCAAATAGTCTTTCTGCAACTTCCCCTTCTTTTCCAAGTACCTTAATTGGCTGATTGTTATAACTCAGAGCCACTGAGGACGCATTCCCCGCCCGAATTGAAATTTGGCGATCGCCAGACCAAGATAACTTTTTACCTTCATTGAGTACTCCTTCAAACTCAGTCTGCCCATCAACAGTAATTCGCATCCAAGATTCACCTTGCATCACAATGCCAACATTAATGGGTTTGTTGCCAGCAAATACAAAGTCACCATTAGCAGCGATCGCCGCACTGTTAGGGGGAGAGATTATTTGGAGGGATGGCACTGGTTGCCAAAGCTATGAGCATATTGTTAGGGTTAGCTTTGACCAAAGTAGCTTCAGATTGTGATTTATTTTCCACTTCTGGTACTACCGCAGCCACAGACAGGTTAGGCGGAGTTGCGATGGCGGGATCGGCAACGACCTGCTTCAAAACTCCTAGTCCACCAAGTTGGGGCAACAAAACTTCTGTCGGATGCACAGCCTTGTTCGGCTTCGTCGCACTTAATTGAGCAGCATTACTAAAATTAGTTTGACTATCGTTAATCTTACTGGCTTCAGGTGAATTCATTAATGTTGCTAACAGACTCACCGCCCCCGCGATCACGCCAACGTAAAGAGCATATAAATGGAATGGGCGCAATTCGGCTGCCGCACTACCTACCCACTGTTGTTCAGTCAAAACAGGATTTAGAGGAAAATTGTCCGAAAGATCGCCAACGCCCAAAGCATCACCATATTTACGGATAAATCCGCGCACATAAATAGGTTCAGGCAATGATTCCATTTGACCACCTTCGATCGCTCTTAGATAGCGTTCAGAGATTAAAGTGGTCGCGGTCAGATGAGGAATTGATAATTCTTTATCTTCTCGAACTCGCTTAAACTGCGCTCCAATTTCTGCTAATTTCTCTGCTTGCTTCGAGGTTGTAATATTCACAGTATTCATAGACATTGATGAAAAGGTTGAACTGACTGACTCAAACTAGATTCTAGTGAAATTTGAATAACTACAAGCTATATGTAGAGAAGTCGATGGCGATTTAATTAATTCAATGTAATCATATTACCTAAGCTAAAGTAATATAGCATTCCGCAAATTTTTGCTCACAAATTACATTACGCATCAATTATATCTCAGTAGCCACGGTGCTGATATGTAATTACAGCCTATTGATGGTTTGAGTAGTACAGATAATTTTTTGAAAGTGCCGCGAAGCGGCACTTTCAAAAAATTATCTAAGTTTTATGACAGCGCAAGGCGCTGTATCATAAGTCCCGAAATAATAAAAGCACTGCCCTTAGTTTCTTGAAGATCGAATTGGATATAATATTTCGATTTCGCGATCGCTTAATAGTCGATATGCTCCTAACTTGAGGGTCGCAAGTAAAATAGAAGCGATCGCCACCCGATGTAATGCTAAAACAGGATGACCTAATTGTTCGGCAACGCGCCGAATTTGGCGATTGCGACCTTCCGACAAAATGATTTGTAATTGTGTGCGCGGATTTTGGTTTTGGGAACGTTCAACTTTTAAAATATTTACGGTTGCAGGTAAAGTCCATTTACCATCAAGACAGATTCCATCTTGCCATTGTTTAATTGTTTCACTATTCGGAATATCCTTAACCCACACCTCATAAGTTTTCGCGACATGGTGACGGGGGTGCATGAGATAGTTCGCAAAATCACCATCATTGGTCAAAATCAACGCGCCACTGCTGTTATAGTCCAGTCGCCCCACTGGATAAACATGTTGATATTGCGATGGCAAAATATCCAGCACGGTCTTCCGCCCTTGGGGATCATCGCAAGTGCTAACCACCCCCGTGGGTTTATTTAGTAATACATATACAAACTCTGGTGCATTAGTTTGTAATAATTTGCCATCGACTTCAATGCGATCGCTTTCAGAATCGGCTTTTGTTCCCAATTCCGTGACGATTTTTCCATTTACAGCAACCCGCCCAGACAAAATTATTTGCTCTGCTCCTCTTCGTGAAGCAATTCCATGTCTGGATAGGATTTTTTGCAAGCGATCGAGCATAAGGAATATCAATCAGACCATTATTTCTTTGTAGAACAAGGGGCTTAAGCCCCTTGTCTATATATTTATATTATTCGCATAATACTGTGCAAGCCTCCATGCAATTAATGCATAGGATTATTGCAATTATTGAATAAAGTTTAAAAATATGTAGTTTGTTATACGAATTGAGATCAAAACGTTAAGTAGTGTGAAGTACATACAAAGTCGTAATAGCGCTTGAGAACTAGTGAGTTTGGGATTTTGCTGAAGTAGCGATCGCCAAAATTAAAAGTTTTTAAAGGTTTTAAGCAAGAGCCAAGGATAAATCAGATGGCAAACAAAATTGAAGCCCTGAAAGCGGCAAAAGACGGTCTGGCGGTCAAAGCCGAAGTTGCTCGCTTTGCTGAGATTGGCTGGGAAGCGATCAATGATGATGACTTGCAACACCGACTGAAATGGCTAGGTGTATTTTTTCGGAAAAGCACTCCCGGTCGTTTCATGGTGCGGATGCGCGTCCCTAGTGGCACGCTGAGCAGTGACCAGATGCGTGTACTTGCCTCAGTGGTCGAAAAGTGTGGCGAACAACATGGGGTTGCCGACATTACTACGCGCCAAAACATTCAAATTCGCAGTTTTCCGATCGAAGACGTTCCCGAAATGTTCGAGAAATTTCGCTCCGTCGGGCTAACCAGTGTCCAATCAGCGATGGATAACATTCGCAATATTACGGGATCGCCTGTGGCGGGTATTGATGCGAATGAGCTTTATGATACTCGTGATTTAGCCGCTCAAGTCCAAGACTTGCTGACAAGCAATGGTGAGGGTAATTCTGACTTTACGAACTTGCCACGCAAATTTAATATTGCGATCGCGGGTTGTCGTGATAATTCCACCCATGCCGAAATTAACGACTTAGCTTTTATACCTGCATTTAAAGAGGATTCTCCAGAAATCTTTGGATTTAATGTCGTTGTAGGCGGGTTTTTCTCGGCTAAACGGGTTGAAGCTGCCATTCCATTAAATGTCTGGGTTGCGCCTGAAGATGTGGTTGCACTCTGCGAAGCCTTACTAATTGTTTATCGTGATAACGGATTGCGAGAAAATCGCGCCAAATCACGCCTGATGTTTTTGATTGATGAATGGGGTATCGAGAAATTCCGCACCGAAGTTGAGAAGCAAATGGGTAAACCATTGGCGATCGCTGCACTCAAAGATGAAATCGAATGGGAAAAGCGCGATCACATCGGTGTTCACAAACAAAAGCAAGCAGGGCTAAATTATGTCGGCTTGCAAGTTCCTGTTGGGCGGATGTATGCGCCTGATATGTATGAATTTGCGCGTCTTGCCGATAAATACGGCCATGGCGATATGCGCCTCACGGTTGAGCAAAATCTGCTGATTACCAATGTCAGCGATGAGCAAGTACCACTACTTTTGCAAGAACCTCTGTTGCAAAAGTTCCCTGCTGAGCCTGACAACCTCATGCGTGGACTGGTTTCCTGTACGGGAAATCAATTCTGTCCTGTCGCGATCGTTGAGACTAAGGCTCGCTCCCTTGCGCTTACTAAGCAACTTGCCGAAGATTATTATCTTCCTAAAGTTGTGCGTATCCATTGGAGCGGCTGCCCGAACTCTTGCGCCCAGCCACAGGTTGCCGATATTGGCTTTACGGGTTGCAAAACTCGCAAAGATGGCAAAGTTGTCGATGGTGTTGACATTTATATGGGCGGCACGGTCGGCAAAGATGCTCACCTTGGCAAATGCGTAATGGAAAAAATTCCTTGCGAAGATCTCCATGAAGTTATTGGCAAACTTTTAATCGAGCAGTTTGGCGCTATACCTAAGCAACAGGCGATCGCAGAAACATCGGCAGAACTTATTTCTGTCGGTTAATCGACAATTCAACTAAATCAAATTAAATTCAAGCAAATAAATGACTAACTTCTCGCGCCGTAAATTTTTGACCACCGCAGGGCTTTCTACTGTTAGCGCGATCGCGCTTAATGCTTGTGGCGGCGGCGAAACTCCTAAGGCAGATACTACCGTAACCACCAATGCTACTACTCCCGCAGCTACAGCACCTAAAGTCAGCGCTGTTGATACACCTGAAGTCACCAAAGCAAAGCTAGGCTTTATCGCTCTCACCGACTCTGCTCCTTTGATTATTGCTAAAGAGAAGGGCTTGTTTGAGAAGTATGGCATGAAAGATGTCGAAATCTTGAAGCAAGCTTCTTGGGGAACAACTCGCGATAACATCGTTCTTGGTTCCGATGCAGGTGGAATTGATGGCGCTCACATTTTGACTCCTATGCCTTACTTGATTTCGGAAGGCAAAATCACCAATGGCAATAAAGTGCCGATGTACATCTTGGCAAGGCTCAACACTAATGGGCAAGGAATTTCGATCGCCAATGAGTTCAAAGATCTCAAAATTGCTCTTAAGAGTGATTCTCTCAAAGAGAGCTTCGCCAAAATTAAGGCTAGTGGTAAAGATGTCAAATGTGCGGTAACTTTTCCAGGTGGTACTCACGATCTTTGGATGCGCTATTGGCTAGCAGCAAATGGAGTCGATCCTGACAAGGATGTAAACACAATTGTGGTTCCACCTCCTCAGATGGTTGCCAATATGAAGGCAGGCAATATGCAAGCTTTCTGTGTGGGTGAACCTTGGAATGCGCGTCTAGTTGCTCAGAATGCTGGCTACTCAGCTCTCATCACAGGTGAACTTTGGAAAGATCACCCAGAAAAAGCTTTCTCAATGCGTGCTGATTGGGTTGACAAGAACCCTAAAGCTGCCAAGGCTATACTAGCCGCTATTCTTGAGGCTCAAGTTTGGTGTGAGAAACCTGAAAACAAGGAAGAGATGTGTAAAATTGTCGGTGCTGATAAATGGTTTAAAGTACCTGCTGCCGAGATTTTAGGCAGACAGCAAGGCAAAGTTGACTACGGCGATGGTAGAACTGTTGAGGTTCCCGACTTGTCGATGAAGTTCTGGAAAGATAGCGCTTCTTATCCATATAAGAGCCATGATCTTTGGTTTGTTACCGAAGATATGCGTTGGGGCTACTTCGATGCTGACACTGATGCCAAGAAGTTGGTTGACAAGGTGAATCGTGAAGATCTCTGGAAGGAAGCTGCCAAGATGATTGGGAAGGAAGCTGACATTCCGAAGAGTACTTCTCGCGGTATTGAGACTTTCTTTGATGGAGTCAAGTTCGATCCTGAAAATCCTAGTGAATATCTCAAAGGCTTGAAAATCAAGAAGGCTTAAATTTTAAATACTCAAGATTCCTAGGTTTAAGCAATCAGGAATCTTGCTCTGTATTTTTAATCTATATTTTTAAGTTTTCCAAGCTCATCACTTCACTCAGATTCTTTTTAAACGCAAGGGGCTTAAGCCCCTTGTCATCATTAGTACTATTCCATTCTTGACTATAGGAGATAAACAAAATGGCGGCAGGGAGCTTAAGTTCCAAATTCACCCCTAACAAAATTGGTGAATGGTTTCAGCAACAAGCAAAATATATTATTCCTCCAGCGATCGCATTGATCTTCTTGTTAACAATCTGGCAGGTACTCTGTTCTGGAGCAAAGCCTCCCCTACCAGCACCATTAACTGTCTGGAAAGAAACACAGGACTACATCTGGCATCCATTTTTTGATCGCGATGTTTTTGATGTCAGTACCACAGATAAGGTCGATAGCCCAGCCCGTAAAGAACTCAAGGAAAAGCTGACAATCGAGAAAGGCTTGGGTATCAAAACCATGGTCAGCTTGCGTCGTGTCGCGATTGGCTACACTGCTTCTGCTTTGGTTGGGATTGCCCTTGGTATCGCGATCGGTACGAATGCCTTTTTATACCGTGCTTTTGACCCAATTTTCCAAGTTTTAAGGACGATTCCACCCCTTGCATGGCTACCGATCGCCATGTCAGCATTTCAAGGCGTAAATGAATCGCTCAAGGCTGTCGGTTTAGATGTAACCGAAGCAGCCGCCTTATTCGTGATCTTTGTTACTTCGATTTGGCCAATTTTGATGAATACGGCTGTTGGCGTGCAGCAAGTTCCTCAAGATTATCGCAACGTTTCGCGAGTTTTGCGTTTGAGCAAGATTGATTATTTTGTGACGATTTTGATGCCATCGGCAGCACCCTACATTTTTACAGGTTTACGGATTGCTGTCGGTCTATCTTGGCTAGCGATCGTTGCAGCAGAAATGTTGACAGGTGGTGTGGGTATTGGTTTCTTTATTTGGGATAGCTATAACAGTCAAAAAAGTAGTGAATTGATTTTGGCTTTGTTTTATATTGGATTGATCGGTTTCTTACTAGACAAATTGATTTATTACATCAGTACCTTGATTGCTCAAGCTGATTCTTAAATTAAACGGTAGGGGCAGTTCATGAATTGTCCCTAAACATTCACACAAACTCTAACTTACCCTTTAGTACACAATCATCAATCTTCTTATGCAGACTCTTGATATTACAGATAACAATCAGAAAATAAATAGAGATCCCTTTCTGGTCATAGATGGGGTGTCGAAGGTGTTCCCAACTCCTCAAGGACCTTATGTTGTTCTGCAAGATGTGAATTTGACTGTTTATGAAGGTGAGTTTGTCTGCATAATCGGGCATTCGGGTTGTGGTAAATCGACACTGTTAAACATGGTGGCGGGATTTAATCGCCCGACTACTGGGGAAATTTGTTTGCGATCAAAGCCAATTTTACGTCCAGGTCCTGATCGCATGATGGTATTCCAAAACTATTCTTTGCTGCCTTGGATGAGTGCTTTTGAGAATGTTTATCTTGCCGTCAAGCAGGTTTATACCGACAAATCTAAGGACGAAAAAACTAAAATTGCCAAAGATAGTCTCGCCTTAGTGGGCTTGACTGAAGCAATGCACAAAAAGCCAAAAGAGCTTTCGGGTGGGATGCGTCAGCGTGTGGCGATCGCCCGTGCGTTGTCGATTCGTCCTGAAGTATTAATCCTTGATGAACCCTTTGGCGCGTTGGATGTAATGACCCGCGAAGATCTCCAAGAAGAGTTGCTAGCGATTTGGCGCGAAAACAAGGTGACGGCGCTGATGATCACCCATGAAATTGATGAAGCGCTATTCCTTTCCGATCGCATTGTGATGATGAGTAATGGCCCCGCCGCCAATATTGCCGAAATCATTGATGTTCCGTTTGCACGTCCACGCAATCGCAAAGCGATCGCCGATGATCCTCGCTATTACAGCCTCCGCAATTACATTTTGGAATTTTTGTATAACCGCTTTGCCCTTGCTGATGATGCAGAATAGATTCAAGCATTAGAGTCTGCGACTCTAATGCTCCTCTCAAATATTAAATCAGTGAAATTACCTTAGTGGAAAACAATGTCCAAATTTCTAGAAATCGATTACGTTAGCCGTATTTTCAAGACCAAAAATGGACAGCCTTATGTTGCTGTCAAAGATGTCTATTTTGAGATGAAAGAAGGTGAATTCGTCTCGATTATTGGACATTCTGGCTGTGGAAAATCGACTGTTTTAAATATTCTGTCTGGTTTAGATAAAGCTAGCAGTGGCGGTATTGTCCTAGAAGGTCGAGAAATTAATGAGCCAGGGCCCGATCGCATGTTGGTTTTCCAGAACCATTCGCTATTACCTTGGTTGACTGTGCGCCAAAATATTGGATTGGCGGTTAATCGCGTTTTAAAAAACTTACCAAAAGAAGAACGTCGCCGTATTATTCAAGAAAATATTGATTTAGTCGGCTTGGGTCATGCTGCGGATAAGTATCCTAGAGAAATTTCGGGAGGGATGAAGCAACGAGTGGGGATTGCCCGTGCTTTGTCAATCAAGCCCAAAATTCTTTTGTTAGATGAACCTTTTGGCGCTTTGGATGCGTTGACTAGGGGGCGCTTGCAAGAAAAGTTAATGCAGATTTGTGATGAAAGCAAAATCTCGGCAGTGATGATTACTCATGATGTCGATGAGGCTTTATTATTAAGCGATCGCATTATCATGATGACCAATGGACCCGAAGCAAAAATCGGTCAAGTTCTCACGGTTGAGTTGCCACATCCACGCAAAAAACTTGAGGCGGTAAATCATCCCAACTATTATCGACTTCGAGGCGAAGTTGTGAACTTCCTTGATCGCCAGAAACAGATCAAAATCGAACGCGCTAAAAATAAGAATACGGCAGCGATTAGCCTTGGCAATATCGAGAAAACTAATCTCACGATTGGCTATATTCCCTTAACCGATTGCGCTCCCTTTGCGATCGCGCAAGAAAAAGGATTGTTTGCTAAGTATGGTTTAGATGTAACTTTATCGAAAGAAACTAGCTGGAATGATCTTGCGGAAGGAATTCGAGAAGGTCGTCTTGATGCCGCCCAAATGGTTATGGGAATGCCGCTCGCGATTACCCTCGGCATGGGGAATAAAATTCCAGTGCCAGTGGTAACTTCTCTTACCCTGAGCCGCAATGGTAACGCAATCACACTTAGCAAAAAACTTCAAGATGAAGGCGTGCATGATCTCGCTTCTCTTAAGGCTTATGTAAATAGTTTTAAAGATGCTTACAATCCAGCGATGGGAATGGTGCATCATGCTTCAATGCATAACCTGATGCTGCGTCATTGGCTGGCTAGTGGTGGTATTGAACCCGACAAAGATGTGGATGTAATCGTAATTCCACCACCGCAGATGGTATCTAATTTAATGGCAAACAACATAATCGGTTACTGTGTAGGTGAACCTTGGAACGTTCGCGCTGTACATGATAATGTTGGTTTTGTGGTTGCGACTGACCTGAATATTTGGCGCGGACATCCCGAAAAAGTATTGGGTGTTCGCAAAGATTGGGCGGAACAATATCCTAATACCCACCTTGCTGTGGTCAAAGCTCTGCTGGAAGCATCACAATTCTGTGAGCCACTAGAAAATCGTGATGAAGTCGTACTGACTTTAGCTAAACCCAATTATCTAAATCTCGATCCTGTCTATATTCGACCAGGTTTTGCTGGTCCTTATCGGGTGAGTACGATGGAAGCGAAGTATGAGAAGGATTTCTGTCAATTTGGTGTGGGTAATATGCCATCCAAGAAAGAACATCTTTGGGTACTAGCGCAAATGGCGCGTTGGGGATTAGTGAAGTTCCCTGAAAATCATGCAGAGGTGATCTATAACTTGCTTGCCACCAATGTTTATCAGCAAGCGGCGAAGGAGTTAGACATAGCGATCGCCGAAGAAGACAAAGAGCCAATTGTTTTGGCTGATGGCTCAGTATTTGATCACAATGATCCGATCGCCGCCTTACGCTCTATGTCATACTCAAAATTCACAGAAGCCAGCTATTTTGATCCAGTCAAAGGTTTTGCGACCAAAAAAGTAGCTGTGCGCCAATAGCTAAATACCCGTCTATGTCTGCATCTACATCTATCCAAATCGCACCTAAAACCGTCAAAACCCTCTGTCCTTATTGTGGTGTAGGCTGCGGTTTGGAGGTGGTCGAAACCAGCAATCAGCCAACTGCCAAATTTCCCGATCGCTTCAAAGTTAGAGGCGATCGCGCCCATCCGTCTAGTCAGGGCATGATCTGCGTCAAGGGCGCAACTATTGCCGAATCAATCCAAAAAGATCGGTTATTACATCCGATGATGCGCGAAACTCTTGATGATCAATTTCGCCAAGTTAGTTGGGATCAAGCTCTCGATGCGATCGTCAATCAAATGCAAAAGGCGATCGCTAACAAAGGTGTAGACTCGCTCTGTATGTATGGTTCGGGACAATTTCAAACTGAAGATTATTACACAGCGCAAAAATTATTTAAAGGTTGTTTGGGAACCAATAATTTTGATGCGAACTCAAGACTTTGTATGTCTTCCGCAGTTTCAGGCTATGTCAAAAGTTTTGGTGCTGATGGCCCCCCCTGCTGCTATGAAGATTTAGAAGCTACCGATTGTCTATTTGCGATCGGCACAAATACGGCTGAGTGCCATCCGATTATCTTCAATCGTTTTCGTAAATATCATAAAAAGAATCCCCACGTTAAACTCATCGTCGTCGATCCGCGCCGCACTCAAACCGCCGAAGTCGCAGATTTACATCTAGCAATTCAACCAGGCACAGATATTGATCTATTAAATGGAATCGCGCATTTATTACTGAAATGGGGAAAATGCGATCGCGATTTTATTGAAAAACACACTACTGGATTATCTGAATTTACCGAAATCACCCAACTCTACACCCCCGAATTTGTAGCGCGACGCTGTGGAATTAGCATTGAAGATTTAGAACTCGCTGCTAAATATTGGGCAGAATCATCGCGAGTTCTATCGATTTGGTCAATGGGTGTTAATCAATCTACTCAAGGGACTGCCAAAGTCCAATGCATTATCAATTTGCATTTGCTGACCGCCCAAATTGGCAAAGCTGGCGCGGGACCTTTCTCATTAACAGGTCAACCTAACGCGATGGGTGGACGCGAAGCAGGTGGTTTAGCAAATTTACTACCCGGTTATCGATTTGTCGCTAATCCCCAACATCGCGCTGAACTAGAAGAATTTTGGGGCTTACCATCTGGACAAATTTCCGATCGCATTGGACGCACGGCATGGGACATAATTCGTGGTTTAGAAGCTGATGAAGTCGATTTTTTATGGATAGCTGCCACCAATCCCGCCGTCAGTTTTCCCGATCTCGTGCGGACTAAAGCAGCTTTAAGGCGATCGCCTTTCACCGTATATCAAGACGCATATTACCCCATCGAAACATCTGCTTTTGCCCATATTCTCCTTCCTGCGACCCAATGGAGCGAGAAGACTGGCACAATGACCAATTCCGAACGCTGTGTCACCCTCTGTCAAGCCTTTCAGCCGCCCCTCGGTGAAGCCCGTGATGATTGGGCGATTTTTGCCGAAGTCGGTCGCCGCCTTGGTTTTGCTGATAAGTTCAAATTCCAAACTTCTGCTGATGTTCATGCAGAATTTGTGCAAATAACTCGCGATCGCCCCTGTGACATGACAGGAATTAGCCATGCCAAACTCGCCGAACTAGGCGCGATGCAATGGCAAGCTTCCGATCAACATCCAGAACAAGATCACCTTCACAATAAGCGTCTCTACACCGATCTGCAATTCCATACCAGCGATCGCAAGGCAAGATTTGGGGCTTATCATTCTAAAGGTGTGTTTGAAGTTCCCGATGAACAATATCCGTTTATCCTGACCAATGGCAGACTTTACGGGCATTGGCACACCCAAACCCGCACAGGTCGTATTGACAAAATCCGTCAGATGTATCCCAATCCCTTTATCGAAATCCATCCCAAGGATGCAAACAAGTTTGGCATTAATAATGGCGATCTAGTAGAAGTTAAGTCTCGGCGCGGTTCTTCTAAATTTCCTGCGCTGGTGACTGAGGCGATCGCGCGTGGTGTGTTGTTTGTGCCAATGCATTGGGGATCGCTCTGGGCAGATAATGCTGAGGCAAATGCACTCACCCATCCTGAAGCCTGTCCTGACTCGAAGCAACCAGAGTTAAAGGCTTGTGCGGTGGCGATCAAATTGCTTAGGAATGAAAAATAATTAACTTATGCATTTGTTTTCAATAAAGAACACTGCCCTAATCGAGCCTAGTCTGATTTGCATAGTTTGTTTTTCCTATTTTGCATAGCTTATTTATTTTTCATTCCTTAGCTAGAGCAAGGGAGCATTATTGGTTGTCAGTGTTATAGTTTTGCATAGAGTTGAGGTTAACTATAAGTCCCAAAATTATGATCTCAATGAACCCTTTGAGTCAATGAGTCGAATTTTTAGAATGTACAATCTACGGCATGACAAAAAACAATGAATTACACACTGAAGCCTGAATTAGAATAGTTTGTCCAGAGAGAAATTCGCTCTGGCAAGTATACAACTCCCGATGAGGTGATATTTGAGGCGTTGCGGTTATTAGAAAGACGGAACCAATATCATCTTTGGGTTGAAGAAATTAGTCAAAAAATTGCTGCTGCACAAATTGATCGCGCCTTCATCAATGCTTTTTAATTGTAATACTCACGATGATTTTAGCAAATACAGCCGCATCAGGGAATAATGCTACAATAAATGAGTGGCTACATTTTTATTACCCTTAAAGGAAAGTCAACATAAAATTATGCAAAACAATTACATTAAAATCGGATTTATTCAGTGACAATATCAAAGAAAGACTTAAATACGGCTAAAAAACTTATGACTAATTACAAAAGGCTAGCAAATGAATACAACATAAATATACCTCAAGCTAAGCTAGATGAATTAAATGAAAAAATGAATAATCAAACCATCAAACCCTCTGACTTGCCAGCAAAAATCAAGAGAGAAATACCAGCATCCTTAGAAAATATGACTTTAGCAGAGGTAAACAAACTAAGAAAAGAAAGATAATTATGCAACGCTGGAAACATTAAAACATTAATATAGCCAGACATAAACTAGATTGTGTTTAGATATGTCAAAGACTAATTCCAACTTTAGGGTGTTATGTGCCGCCTCTAAATTTTCTGAAACTTTAGAGGCGCTCTAACAAACACTTTCTCTAAATACTCAAAATTTCTGTAATACTAAATTTATAACTGCTTATAATGGCATGGTTAACTTATGTCTACCTTAGCCCCTTCTAAATTTAAAGATCTATGCCGCCAATTTCAAGGCGTTTCACCTGATGGAGACGACTACTCAGATTTCTTCTATCAAGAGGTTGTCGATGAAATACTCGACTGTGGTAACGAAGGTGTTACCTATCTTAAAAGTGAACTTATCAATCAAAAAAATCACCCTTCTCGATTGCGAGCTATCTTATTTGGTCTGGGACAGGTCTTACCCCAAACATCGCAACAAAGAAATGAACTAAATAAAATATTACTAAAGCATTTAGATAGTCCATTTTCTCTCGTTGTCACGGAAGCTATTGATAGTCTTGCTTCATTACGTTTAATCCAATCAACTGAGCGTGTTTTGTCACTCAATCAACACAAATCTCCTTATGTAAGAGGTAGTATTTTGCGATTTATGGCAAAATTACATCCTCGTAAAGCAATACCTTTGTTACTTGAATCTCTTGAATCTGCTGATGCAGTTGTTCGAGAAAATGCGATTGATGAATTAGGTGAACTGGAAGTAAAAGAAGCAATACCATATTTATCCAAATTGCTTAATGACCTTGAGCCTAACGTGAGGCAAGCTGCTGAAACTGCGCTTGATAACTTACTCAATAATTAGTAAATAAGGGCTTAGTATTCAAGCCCTCCATTTATTTACTGAATGTTATGTGATTACTGTAGGTCGATCGCGTCCTGTTAAAGTCTTGATTTGCGCGAGTTGATCGGCAATTTCAATTAACTCTTTTAGAGCAACTTGAGGATCGAGAGAATGCTTGGCAATATTTGGCTCATAGCTCTCGACATAGAGCCGAAGAGTTGCGCCTTCAGTGCCAGTGCCAGACAAACGGAATACGATGCGCGAATCATCGGTAAAGCCGATGCGAATCCCTTGCTTGGTGCTAACACTGCCATCAATGGGATCGGTGTAGCTGAAGTCATCACAAAACGCAACTTCATAATTACCAAACTTCTGACTGGGTAAATCGGCAAATTTGGCGCGGAGATTGTCGATTAGGGTGTTGGCGCGATCGCTATCGACACCTTCATAATCATGACGCGAATAGAAATTACGTCCGTAAAGTTGCCAATGTTCTTTAACGATCGCCTCAACCGATTGCTGACGCGCTGCCAAAACATTTAACCAAAATAGAACTGCCCAAAGTCCATCCTTTTCGCGGACATGATTGGAACCTGTGCCGAAGCTCTCTTCACCGCAAAGAGTCGCTAACCCAGCATCTAGCAAATTCCCGAAGAACTTCCAACCCGTAGGAGTTTCGTAACATGCGATTCCCAAACGTGCGGCTACGCGATCGGGGGCTTGACTAGTGGGCATGGAACGGGCAATCCCAGCGAGTCCGCCTTTGTATGCGGGGACATGGTGAGCATTAGCCGCAAGAATTGCGAGGCTGTCGCTGGGAGTAACAAAAAATTTATGCCCTAAGATCATGTTGCGATCGCCGTCACCATCGGAAGCCGCACCAAAGTCGGGAGCATCTTCGCCATAAAGCACATCAACGAGATCGTGAGCGTAAACCAAGTTGGGATCGGGATGTCCACCGCCAAAGTCTTCGAGGGGTACGCAAGATTGCAAGGCGCTAGCAGGTGCGCCTAAGCGCTTGACAAGAATTTCTTCAGCGTAAGGACCTGTTACCGCGTGCATTCCATCGAAGCACATCCGAAATGTGGGGGAGGCTAGTAATAATTTGATGCGATCGAAATCAAATAATTCGCCCATGAGTTCGGCATAATCGGCAACGGAATCGATGACAGCGATCGTGATATTGCCGATTTGAGTTTCACCTAGCTGGTCAAGATCGAGATCATCGGCTTCAAGGATTTTGTATTCGGAAATAGTTTTGCTGATGTTATAAATCGCATCAGTGATTTTTTCAGGTGCGGGACCACCATTGCTGGTGTTGTATTTAATGCCAAAGTCGCCATCTTTACCTGCGGGATTATGACTTGCCGAAAGGATGATCCCGCCAAAAGCGTTGTATTTGCGAATAATGCAGGAAGCCGCAGGTGTGGATAAGATCCCGCCACGTCCAACTAAGATTTTGCCAAAGCCATTGGCGGCTGCCATTTTGATGATCACTTGGATCGCATGGCGGTTGTAATAGCGTCCATCACCGCCAACAACGAGGGTTTGCCCTGCAAATCCTTCGAGGCTATCAAAGATTGATTGAACAAAATTTTCGAGATAATTAGCTGTTTGAAAAACGGTAACTTTTTTTCTAAGTCCAGAAGTACCAGGCTTTTGGTCAGAAAATGGGGCTGTGGAGACGACTTTGATACTCATTAAAATTGCAAGCTATAAATATTTTGAATAAATGCTCTAAGTAAACCCAAAAAGCTGTAGCGCAGGCTCAGCGTGCGCCACAGCTTTTTGAGTTTTAAGTTTTCTTTTGCCTACTTACTTAAAATGCGATCGCTAGATTTTTCTAAGTCGGCGCAAATCAATTTTAGCGCGGAGTTCATCTTTGATTCTTGCCAAGATCGAATCTTCATCAATGGTGTCTAAAATTCTCTTAACCACAGCTTTAGGACCATCGGCTCCCCATGATGCACCGTTGGCGAGATATTCCTTCGTCACCAGTCCTAGCGCGTAAGTCGAAAAACCTGCTACACCTGCTTGGGCGATCGCCACCGATACATAACCTCCCAAAGTCAAACCACCAGTCGCAGGCGCAGCAATACCAAGCAAACCTTTGAGCGAACTCAAGCCAAAATTAGCCAGAAATTCACTGGCGCTGATGCCGCCCATGCCGATCGCAATTTTTTGCATCAGCGAAATTGCGCCGCGATTGCTCATATCGATGCCATAAAGCTTAGATAGAGCCACGATCATTGATACATCAATAATTGCGGTGCTAATCACATCAATTACTGTAAAAGGATTAACGGCGATCGCTACGGCTTGGGTAATCACACAATTCCAGATAATCCGATTGGCTTGGCGATCGCGCACAAACATTTTGCGCTGCACCACGCGCTCTTGCACCATATCTGCAAATAACATCGTATTTAGAGCAATTAGAGATTTGCCTTCGCGATCGAGTACCTCCAAAATTTTCAGCTTGAGATCGTCAATCTGCGGTTTACCCGTGACTAGCTCTGCTTCAAAAGAGCCATCAGGTTGACGAATGGCTTTTGCTACAAGGGGCGAAGCTGCGGTCATCACAATTTCATCTTTAGTTAATAACTCGCGCACTCGCTCATCGCGAATTTTGGCATAAATTGCCATGCGATCTTCGGGTGGATATTGGTCAATTTTGTTAAATACCAGCAAAATTGGTTTACTTGCGCCCCTTAGTTCCGATAGCGCATCATATTCAACCTTAGTAATATCTCCCGCCACCACAAATAAGATTAGATCCGCCTGTTGCGCGATCCGTTTCGCGAGTTCCGCCCGACCTTCCCCATCAACTTCATCGATCCCAGGCGTATCAATTAATTCGATTCTCGCCTCACCGCGCCCTTGAAATGAGGCCCGAAGAATCGTGCGATCACCGTTAGTTTGCATCGCCTCCCGCGATATTTGCCATTCTGCTGCTTGGCGACTGGTCGTTACCCCATGCAGTGGCCCCGTCTCGAAAACTTGACCACCCATCAACGCATTTAGTACCGACGATTTGCCACGCCCCACCAAACCAAATACGGCAATTTGTAAAACTTGCCGCTCTAACTTGTCCAGCATTTGCTGAAGTTCTTCTAGTGGCTCCTCTAACCCGCGTCGTTCTCGCTCCGATAAATCTAGATTTGCCACAATATCTTGCAATGTGCGCTGTGCTTGACGATAATTTAGCTCTTCAAAAATCTCATCAAAACTGAGAAAGTTTTCATCTTGTGGCATAACATCGCTAGGCATAACTTGTGTGGTACGAAACTGTGGTAGGAAACATTTTCAAGGAACTATACTTATAATATGCGAGTCTTAAAGGGTAACAATTTACTCACAAGTCCAGTTTTATACTAAGTACAAAACTGGTATAAAAAGGCTGTCTTTTTAAGTAAGATGTTGTTAAAGTTGCCAGAAAGTTACTCTCAGATTATTGTTATCTTTGACTTCTAACTTTTCAAGTCTCAGTCACGCATTTATTCTTGCGTCCCAAATTTCAAATGAACCTCATAAATAGTATTGTAGCTAGGAGAAATATGTCTGTATTTAAGTCGTTGGTTAGTCTAGCAGCCACCGCAAGTGTCGCAGGCGCGATCGCTGTTAGCCCCATATTTACGCTCAAAGCTGAAGCCCTGACCGAAGCTCAAGTTTTGGAGAGATTGGGCAGTATCCCTGTATTCGCAATGACCGAAGATAAGCTTGATAATAGGCGTGGATATTTCACGTTTCCAGTGCCACAACAGCCGAATGTTAAACCTATCGATGACCAGCGGATCGTGCTTTTCTTTCTCGGTGTTGACGAAGCAAAGATGGCATTCGGCAAGTTTCAAGAGGTTAATCCTGAAATCGGCAAAAAAGCGAAGATTACAGTGGTATGGATGAATGAAGCTTTGGCAGAGATTCGTCAAAACAAAGATAAGAAAGTCGTTTTTCAGTTTATTCCTGCCAAGGCAAGTATTGACTCAGCACGAACAATCTTGACCGCTCAAGGTGTGGCGGCTGACAAGATCCCTGTTGTGCCTGTGTTCTTTGCGATCGGTGGTCAAGATAAGAGTCAAGGCTTGTTAACCATGAGCATCGATCAAAATGGTAAAAAAGAACAAGTCGTACCTTTCTTCCTTGATAAAACCGATCTCCAAAACTTGCTCGATCACGCTAGCAAAGATCAACCTGATATTACTAAGGCAACTAAAATCCAAGTAACGTCACTGTTCCAAGTCCTAGACTCGATGGTAGCTAAGGATAATAAGCCCAATCCTGAAGTCGATCGCTTCCAATTTGTGCCATCGCTTACTTCTTATGACTACATTCTCAAAAATAGTAAGCAACCTGCGACACCTCAAGTAGCACCAACTAAAAAATAAAAAAGGGGCGCAAAGCGCCCCTTTTTTTATGTTACCAGTCCCAGTCAGAGTCTTGGTTGTTACGACCGCGATTGTTATTACCATAGCCAGTATCACGAGGCTCGCGATCGCCATAATTACGATTTGAAGAATTGCGATCGCCATAATCCTGATTATCAGGACTATTACGTTCTTTTGCTCCGTAATTTCGACCGACATCGCGACCAACATCGCGGGGATTATCTCGCGGTGCTTCACGAATGTAGTCACGATTATTTTGATTTTCGCGATTATTTTGATTTTCGCGATTCATATCCCGATTCATGTAGTTAGAAGGAGCCGCAGGTTTGGACTCAGGCGCACCGCCAAAGGCAATCAACAGGGGGAATCGTAGCAAATCTACGGCGATTAGTTCTTCCGATTCATCGATGATCACCAAAGGCATGAGTTCCTCTTTGACAAGGCGATCGCCTTTAGTTGCTAGAGGTTCAGGATCTTCAAACAAGGCGATACCTTTATCAGAACCAAAATGCTCGCGGGTCAAGCCTAAACAATCTTGAAAACCGCGTCGCCATTCGCCAAGGCGTTCGGGAGAAGTTGCTAAAACTAAGATCCGCAATTTTTCGCCATAAATAGCTTTTAAGACGGAGATTGCTGCTGAGGTTACAAGAATATTTTGTAATCGCGTTCCCATGGTGCGGATTGCGCCGCGTCCAGACTGTTCAAAAAACCACTTAGAAACGCGATCGGCATGAACTTGCTCAAAGGTACGTCTCAATTTCCATGCAGGTCCATAGTAATCGGGCAAAGTGCGATAGCGATCTAAAAGCTGATCGACCCGTTGTTTATATTCCGCAAAAGTTTGCTCAGATAGCAGTAATGGTTCGGCTTCTTGGGCTGGTTTCTTTTCTGTAACTACGACGGTTTCTATTTCGGGTGGTACGACAAGGTTGAGCTTTTCGGCACTAGCAACCAAATCTTGCAAGCTACCCACGAGATAATCTTTGAAACCCTGCACCCGCACGGCGATGTCTTGCGACGCACCTGCATAAGTACTAGTCATTTCTTTATCAATCCGATCTTTTCGCTTCTCAAGGACAGCGATCGCCGCCTGTAGTTCTTGCTTTTGATATTCGAGGCGAGCGACATCAGCTTGAGCTAAGCGAATAATCCCTGCCTGTAAATCATCGATTTGGTCTTGTAAGATTTTAGACTTGGTGGTTTTGAGGCGATCGAGTTCGGCTTTTAGTTCAGTTTCTTCCTGCTTTAGTTGAGCAATTACGGCTTTTTTTGCTGATGTTTCATCTAATATTGCAGATAATTTAGAAGTCTCTAATCTATCTAAATTCTCCTCTAATTTAAGCTCAACAAGGACTGCATCCTCGTTAGGTATATTATCAGGTGTATTCCCTGAAATCGTGACAATTTCAGTTGTAGCTCCATCGGCATGAGTAGTCGGTTGTTCAAGAATATCTTCAAGAATAGTTTCAGTTGTAGACTCATCTAAACTTACTGATGGGGCGATCGCTTCGGGCGATTTTCCTTGGTCAGATGGATTTAAATTTTCTTCTAGAGGCAGTTGATCGGACTCCATAAAGTTCTCATTGCATCGGGCTTACCTATTTTATACCAATTTCTTTTGACAAAGCTGTTTGCAAGTCTTGCAAACAGCTTTGTTATGGCGCTTCGCGCTAACAATCTTACTTCAGCACAAGTCTTTGTAAGCCACTTGTTTATAACTACAGTCTATTGAGGCTTTAAGGGGTACAGAGAAATTGTTAAAAGTGCTGCTTCGCAGCACTTTTAACAATTTCTCTGGGTTTTATGACAACGCAAAGCGCTGTATGTAGAAATGCAAAGTGATATAATTAACCTCAGTTCGGGATAAGTCATGGGACTAATCTAATGGTTGGCTGGGCTTTTAGAGGAAAAACTTAAATTGAACTGACGTTAATTACTGATTAAATAGCCTAATTTTTAATGAATAAAAGTAAGATCACTATTCTTGTTGTTGATGATACTCGATATAATTTGCAAATTCTATCAATCATGCTGGTTAACCAAGGCTATGATGTTTTGGAATCTACAAATGGAATTGAAGCGATTGAACTTGCCAAAACTTGTCTGCCAAGCTTAATTCTACTAGACATTAAAATGCCTAATATGAATGGTTATGAAGTTTGCGCTAGTCTAAAAAGCAATCCTATAACTCAGCAAATTCCGATTATTTTTATTAGTGCGATTAAAGATGTAGAAGAGAAAGTTGAAGCATTTTCAAGCGGTGGTATCGACTTTATTAATAAACCATTCCATTTAATCGAAGTACTGGCAAGAGTAAAAACTCACCTACGGGTCAGCTCCTTACAAGCACAGCTTTTAGAACAAACTAAACTTTTAGAAATTCAAAATATTAGTTTGCAACAAGAAATTTCTAATCTAACAGGGCTTAATTTAAATTTATATGCAGAGGTAAAAGAGGCGAGCAATTCTCAACAAATGAGATTATTCTATCAACCAATTGTTAATTTTAAGACTGATTTAATTACTGGATTTGAAGCGCTAATTCGCTGGGAACATCCACTAAGGGGCATAATTCCTCCTAGTACACGCTGGCTGAAGTAACAAGACGCTAACCACGGAACTTCCATTTAAAAGGTTTGGATAAAAGCTCATTGAAATAGTTGATAAAAGCGATAATTTTCTGACGCAAATGGTCAACAGATAAAAAGCTACTGCGAC
>JBDNJN010000091.1:0-11690 GCA_041687725.1 Pseudanabaena sp. | reverse complement strand
CGAGTTTCGCACTAAATCTGATGAAATTGGTGCTTTCCCTTATGAGACTAGTTGCTTAACTGTCTTTTTCCTCGTCGTTGAGCGGGATCATGCTAAACATGACCGTAAATCTGTGGCGAAAAATTAATGACACTAACCGTGATCACTTGATCGCCATGCTCATCTGTCTTACTAGATTCGGCGATCGTATCGAGCAAACTCCGCAAATTAGGATTAGAAGCAACTGCCGCGAACAGAAAACTTGGCTGACTAATCACCTGAATTAGTTCCGTGAGTGTTGTTAAGCATCGAACAGTTCCTACCTGTTCGTCTGTGAAGCGCACAATAATGTCTTGATATTCTTGTAGATTCTGCTGGATTTGAGACAACTTCTGCACGAGGATTACTCCCGTAGGATTGCTAACAAGATTAATATTCTCACCTTGCCCAACATCAGCAGACTTGGCAATTTGAGGGTTTGAGCCTGACTGTTTAAGATCATCACCAAGATCAAATTCATGTTGCCAAGCTAAGTAATTATTGTCAGAACGATAGGTCAAGATTTTAACATGCTTGATTTGCTCGACCTGTAAAACGATCATCCCTCGATGAATAATTGTTACAACCGCTTTTTGGTTCGGTACTTGGGCGGCTTGCAAAGAGATTTTTAGGCAATCTGCTTCAAGTTCGGCTTTGGCATAAATGCCCTTAGAGGCCAGAGATCGATTGATCAAAGAGGCGATCGCATGGGGATCGCCTTGCTTTGCCAATTCCATAACGCTCAGTTGTGTCATACCCTATTCCCAATTTGCTAAAAAGTTATCTAGCAACTATAGATATTTTTTACTACTACGATTTTCACACTGCCCATACCAATGTAGAAATATCAAATCAAATTTGACCAAACTAACTTAAATGTAACTGAAAACATTGCAAGTTTATATTAAATTAAATATCTCATTAGGTTTTGACTAAGGATCAACCCAGCGATCGTCAGATTTGATGAGCGCGATTAACTGCTCCACGCCCTCTGCTTCAGGTACGCGCTTAATTTCTTCCTTGCCTCGGTAGAGCGAGATGATCCCAGGAGTCTTGCCAACATAGCCATAGTCAGCATCCGCCATTTCTCCAGGACCATTCACGATGCAGCCCATCACCGCAATGTCTAAACCAACCAAGTGGCTAGTCGCTTCACGAACTTTGTGCAGAACGTCTTCGAGATTAAACAATGTGCGTCCACAGGAAGGACAGGCGACATATTCCACCATGGTTTTGCGGAGTCCGAGGGACTGCAAAATGCTGTAGCAGACAGGGATTTCTTTTTCGGGGGCTTCGGTGAGAGATACGCGGATCGTGTCGCCGATGCCTTGAGATAGTAAGGTAGCAATGCCTGCGGTGGATTTGATGCGTCCGTACTCGCCGTCACCTGCTTCGGTTACGCCTAGATGCAGTGGGTAATCCATGCCAAGTTGATCCATACGCTTTGCCATCAGTTGATAGGCAGCGATCATCACAGGGACACGGGAAGCTTTCATGGAAATAACGAGATTTTTAAAATCAAGATCTTCGCAAATGCGAATAAACTCGATCGCTGATTCGACCATGCCCTGAGGTGTATCACCGTAGGTAAAAAGCATCCGTTCCGCGAGTGAGCCATGATTCACGCCGATTCTCATTGCTTTGTCCTGTTCCTTGAGGGACAAAACTAGAGGCTTGAGAGTATCACGGACTTTTTCGCCGATTTCATCAAATTCTGATTGGGTGTATTCGGTACGATTTGCTTTGGGCTTCTCGAATACATATAAACCCGGATTAATGCGGACTTTGTGAATATGCTTGGCGACTTCGAGGGCGATTTTCATGCCGTTGTGATGGACATCGGCGACCAGAGGCACATCGAGGTAAGTCCGTTTTAGCTTTTGGCGGATTTCTGAGAGGGCAGCCGCGTGAGCCATGCTAGGGACGGTAACGCGCATAATTTCGCAGCCAATTTCATGCAAGCGGCGAATTCCTGCAACGGAGCCATCTATGTCGAGGGTATCTTCATTAATCATCGACTGCACCGCGACGGGTGCGCTGCCGCCGACAGTGATGTTGCCCACTTGGACGGGGCGAGTTTTGCGTCTGACGATTACACCAAGATTTTCGCTACCATCGATAATTGGTTCGGCTTTGGCATTTTGTGAGCCATTTTGGATACTTTTAGGGTTCTCAGAAACAGTCGTCATAACAATTTTCGCAACTTTTGCTTACTAGTTTATCTGAAGTCGGGTAACAGTAGCTTTATTTTGGGATTTTAATATAATTCTCGCGCCTAAATTTTTGCGTTAACCTCGTAGCGATCGCAGATACTCTAGGGTTAGCAAGGAATGAAAAATAAATAAGCTACTCCCTTCCCAGTATAAAAATAGACATTAAAACCCAAGAATTAGCGGTGCGGTGCGAAGCGCCGCACCGTCTAATCTTTCACTGGGAAGGGAGTAGGCAAAACAGGATAATAGGCTAAGAGGGAGAAACAGGGTAAATAAGAATGTACTACAGCGAAAGGGCAAAGCCCTTTTGCCTAATTTTTGAAAAGTCTTTTGTAATGAGAGCTATATAGCTGCGATCGCCCTTTTATATTCCTTTTCACTTTATTTAAAGCAGGACTAATTACAAAAAGTGTAGTTCTTGTTAGGTTCTCTTTTTGCGTGACCGATGCCATTTCTGACAGGGGAACAGTCAAAATCTTTTCATCTTCCCAACCCAAGCGATAACAAATAGCCACAGTGGTATCAGATGGATAATGCTTCATCAATTTTTCTTGAGCATTCTCCACATGATGAGCGCTGAGGTATAGGCATAGTGATGCTTGGTGAGCAGCGAGACTTGATAATTCTTCTTTTTCGGGAACTTGAGTGCGGCCACTAATGCGGGTGAGAATGATCGTTTGCACTAATTCAGGAACGGTCAGTTCTACTTGTAATCGTGCTGCCGCTAATTGAAATGCACTGACTCCAGGGATGATTTCAAATGGAATTTCTGCTTCCGTAAGCGCGATAATTTGCTCTTGGATTGCGCCATACAAGCTCGGATCGCCATCATGTAGACGTACTACTAATTTATGCGATCGCACTCTGTCGATTGTAATTTCTAAAATCTCTTCTAGAGACTTGCTAGCGGTGGGAATGATTTCGGCATCGGCGCGACAAAATTGCAGCATCGTGTCAGGAATGAGAGAATTTGCATACACGATCACATCGGCTTTAGTTAAGAGGTTGCGCCCCTTAACCGTAATCAGATCGGGGTCGCCAGGTCCTGCGCCGACAATATAAACTGGTTGCATTCAAAAATCCATAAGATAAAGACAACGCTTTGCGTTGTCTTTATCTTATAGTTAACATAGTTGAAAAAATTTTCCAGTCTAGGATTCAACAGACCTCTTGCAGAACTGATTTCATGGTAGAATAATGGATTTGGTTAATCTCAGCTATATCCAAGTCATAGTTATAGATTGAGCCAATCAAACAGCAGAAAAGCCTAAATCAAGCCAGCTCATAACTGTATCACGTTTTGAGTTCTGCAAGAGGTCTAATAGAAAGAATCTAAGTTGTGCAATGAGTAGAGATGCTTACGGTAAAATCTCGCCGTCTCACCGCCTTATGCCGTTGTTTTACTTTTTTATTGGATCACTATATTTTTTAAAAAATCTCGCCATTTAATACTTTTTTATAAAAGAAAACCTCAATTTCACATGATTTCCCATAAATTACTTTAGCCAACTTAACGGCTATACCTAAGCTTTTTCACCACTATCTTTATTTCTAAAAGCCACATGTAGGGCAACCGCACACGTTTCTTAACATTTCAATTTAGCTCATTTTAGGAAACGAGTTTTCTGAATTTCAGCGATTTAAGATCGAGAATATCTTTATAAAATCTTTATCAAGAATTTTAAATATCTTATTTTCTCTTGTCTGTCTCTCTAGCTAAAACTCTTGCCTAGTAAGCATTTGGGGATTAGCGGCAAAATGTTAAGAAACGTGTGCGGTTGCCCTGAAGCCACATACAATAAAGATGACACGGGATGACATAAATGATACTATCTTGTGGTCGCGACTAATCTGTTTATAACTACTCTGATATGATGAAAGGTAAGTTTTTGCTGGTTCTTGGGATGTCAATGGTTGTGCTTAATCTAGCCCCACTCCCTGTTTTATCTAAAGGCGATCAAAGATGTGAACAGTATGAAGAGATTTTTACATTTCAATTGCAAACTTATCCGATGAAACATCAGGGAGGGGCGATTCTAAACATTAGTGTCGCTTACCGTTTAACACCAGAAGCGATCACCGCTAAAAAATATCCTAATTTTGTTCCTATTCGCAAGGATATTGATAATTATCTAGTCAATTATCAAAATGAATCTGACTACTGGGAGACTGTAAATAGTGGTCTGGTTAAGTTTGTTTTAGAAAAATATCCCCAAATGTCATCGGTGAGGATCGAAATGGGTGTTATGCCCACCATTCAATGGCCTTTTAATCGCTCTAGTATTGTGAAAAGCACTCGCCCACAGAGTTGTCCTCTTAGTCTTTAAGAGTACCCCTGTTACCGTGACCAACGAACTTGCCCGATCCTAGCGATATGCCTCCTTGAAATTTCACATCAAAAGTCCAAGGAAATAGCTTTTTGAAGGCTGAAACAACAGATCTAGGTTCGTTATTTTTGCACCTTAACAGGGGTAATTTTTAAGAGTTGAGGAAAGACATGGTTGCGAATGAAATGTCATCGGAAGACGCGGCTGTTAATTGGGATTTACCTTTAGCAGCTACTATAGAACCAATCGCCCTAAGCGATCGCATAAAATCGTTTTCACCTCAATTTGGAGATCTGTGTATTTCTGGATGTAGGCGATCGACCGTTGTGTAATTTGATCGGTGAGATATTCAAAAATCACGCGATCGCAGCCATGCTCGACTAATAACTTATGTACCGATTCCGCAGTCGGCGATCGCTCGATTGCTTGAATTAATTCGATAGGTAAATTTTGATGCACAGCCGCGCGTACCAGAATATCGATTCTGGCATCAGCTAAGTGACTAGAAGTATTAAAAATTCCGCCTGCTAGTTTTAATAGTTTGCCGTGATAGCCAACTAAAGTAATCGAAGTCACGCCTAAGAGAGCTGCTTCCACTAACATTGCGCCCACCCAATTCGCTGTCTGGACTAATTGTGAAGTTTGAAAGCCAAGTTTTTGCGCGACTTGATGACCATTTGCACCGATGTAAAAAGCGATTTCGTGGCAAGTATTAGCTTTAGTGCGTAAGTCTGCGCGAAATTCTTCTAGTTTATCTTCTACAGAAAGCGGTTTGGATATCGCGGAAGTTCCTAATAATGACAGCCCTTCAAGAATACCAAAGGCTGCATTGGAAGTGCGTTTGGCTAATGCTCTTCCTTCAGGCAAAATAAATCTAATTCTTGCCGTAGTATCATCTGGCAATAGTGGTAAAAGGTTCACCGACGCGAGATTTCGGGCTAATTGATAGATGGCGGGTTCGCCACTTGCAGTTCTCCCTAAACCTTCCCCTGCTTCTAAAATTATTGGTTCTGCACCTAAAGGTTCCAATTTTACCCATGCCCAGACAGGTGTTCCTGCGGTCAGATCGAGATTGTCACCGGGATCACTAATGGCGATCGCCAAAGCTGTATTCTCGTTAATGATCGTACTTTGAGCGATCGCGATTTCCCCTTTGCCAGATTCTAATAAGTCAAGCTCTACAGAAATTGATGGCTGTTTGAGTAAGGTAAGAATGGCGGCTTTAGCCGCCGCGATCGCGAATACAGGCAAGGTGTAACCAGATTGCATATAGTATTTTTATAATATTTTTTACTTCACCATAAAAATTTTAGACTGTCTTGTATAGCTGTCGCTAAGTATGTCAGGATATAAAGCCCAGAAAGTAGATGCGGCGCTCCACGCCGCATCTACTTTCTGGGTTTTGGTTTGTTTTAATACAAGCGGCGACATCTGTACTGACAATTTTATTGGCGATCGCTTCAAAAGCACTTCAAAAGCAAAAGTTGGGACTATCATTTAGGGTAGATTTTGGCTATAGGAAGATTTATGTTTAATGCAACTGAACTGCTGATTGGTAACTTTGTTGAACAACTAAAGCTAGGGTATCGCCGCACCTATGGCGGCTATATGCATGATTACGAAGATATTATTGCTTGGGCTGGCAGTATGGCTTTGGAAAATATTGCCAATAGTGATGCGCTTTACCACAACGTTGAACATACGATTTTAGTAACGCTAGTTGGTCAAGAAATCTTACGCGGCAAACATATTCGCGAAGGGCGTGTTTCTCCCGAAGATTGGTTGCATTTCATCATTTCTCTGGTTTGTCATGATATTGGCTATGTCAAAGGGGTTTGTCTGCAAGATGGCAGTGGTAAGTTTGCGACTGGGATCGGTGATGCGATGGTGGAATTACCCGCAGGGGCTTCTGATGCGGGGTTAACGCCCTACCATGTCGATCGCGCCAAGCTATTTGTAAATCAACGCTTTGCGAACCATTCATTGATTAAAGCCGAGAAAATTTGCCGCAATATTGAGCTAACCAGATTTCCTGTCCCAAAAACTGGCGATCATCAAGACACAACTCACTTTGCAGGATTAGTGCGATCGGCTGACTTAATCGGACAACTCAGTGATCCGCGCTATCTCAAAAAAATAGGAGCTTTATTTTATGAATTTGAAGAAACTGGGGTAAATGATGCGCTCGGATATGCCCACCCTGGCGATTTACGTCGTAACTATCCCAAGTTTTACTGGACAAATGTATATCCATTCGTTAAAGATGCTTTGTACTATTTGTCGCTGACACAGCAAGGACAGGAGATTGTGGCGCATCTCTATTCCAATGTGTTTGTAGTCGAGCATGAAAAACCAGAATACCAAGCATAAACAAAGGGGACGCAAAGCGTCCCCTTTGTTTATGCTTGATTAAGTTAGGTGGACATAATAAATAACCCAAAACCAAAAAAATGTAGCGCACGCGCAGCGTGCGCTACATTTTTTTGGTTTTGTATTTAATTACTTATTTACCGACAAAAGCAATAGTAAGACTGTCTGAAGCAAGAAAATGATCGAGGTGATAAGCGCGTTCTTCAGTTTTTAAAAGAATTGTCTCATAGAGATAACGAGTAGCGCGATCGCCTAAACTTTCGGCTTGAGCAGCTAGACGGCGCAATAGTTGAATGATCGCTTGTTCGGCGGCAAGATCATGTTCGACCATTGATCGACAGTCATACATGCCATCTTCTTCTTCTTCAATGCAAGACAATTCTGCTAGTTTCGCAAAACTCGCTGCGGGGATGCCACCTAATCCATTCATACGTTCCCCTGCATCATGAACATAGCCTTGGGCAGCCTTATATCCATCCTCAAAAAATTCATGTAAAGATGTAAATTCAGAACCTTCAACTAGAAAATGATGTTTCTGATATTGCAAATATAAAGCTTGAAAACTAGCCAATACAGTATTTAAGCCCTCACAGATTGGAGTTGTCACGGTTTTGTCAAGCAAAACGGGATTGTCAGAAACTTCACCGAATGCGCGTAATAGACCTTGAATAGTAGCCATGACTGGATTTTCCTAATAGATCGAAATTGAGCGAAAGTTTTTTGAAGCAAATTCAGATTATTTATTTCTGAAGCTGTGATGAGAATAGCCTACCAGATCGAAACGCCTATTAGGACTTCTAACCTAGTTCTGGATTGGGTTTTACATAAATCTTAGTTGATATTAGATATCAACTAATTGCAGCATCTAGTTCTATCCAAGTCCTAGAGAGGCTGTGAGCAGGGCTTTTATCTCGCAACTAAAGCAACGTGTAAAAATAACTTGCTCACAACGGCAATTGTCGATAGCCTTAACAAGGGGCTTAAGCCCCTTGCCTGTTCAAGTTTTTCCCTCTAGGGTTTGATTTTTTGGTTTTTCTAAGAGAGGATTTCCCAAAAAACCTTAAGTCTAGTTAGTAATTAGTTGCATTTATATGCTAGCCTGTGGGTAATAAACTTATTGCTAGTAATTCTCAATATCTAGATTTAATTGAGCTATGAATCCAACTAATCAAATATCGACAAGTAGTCAAATAATCGCAGTTAAAGGCACGGAAAAATGGGATGTCTATCATCGCCTACAAGATCTGGGGATTTCCTGTCAATGCTCTATGCACAAGGTTTTAAGTGTTGATGTCGCAAACCCAAATGATGTGGCTCAGGTTTGGAGTGTGGTTAGACGAGTAACTAGCTCTAGAGAAAGTTTGGTACAATTATTGAGATACTGTTGGGAACTATCATCAATATCTTAGCCTGAAGTAATCACGAATATTAATAAATAATAAAGATTAAATTTGGTGCGGATCAATGCCTAAATCATTTGACAAACTCGCCGATTTGCAGGTTGTAGCTCAATTTTTAGGAGTGATCCTTAAAGATGGACATCGGGTCAAATATCTTAGGGTAGCGATCGCATCTCAAGAATATTGGGTTAAGTTGCCTAAAGAATTGAGTCAAAGCTTTGATCAGACATTGAGTATTGGCTCTTGGTTAGAGATTGAGGGATCGCAAGCACTAGATTGTAAAAAAGGAATTCTGAAGCTAGAAGCTTCATCTTTTAGTGTGGTTAAGACTCCAAATAGCGAATTAACCAAATTAGAGCCATCATTAACTCAATCTGCTAATTCTCAACCTGTAGCCGACAAGAATAAAACCAAAGCATCTTGCATCTTGATCTGCCAAAAATCAGACTGTTGGCAACATGGTGGCAAAGAAGTTTATCAGCGCTTGGAAGAAGAATTACGCGATCGCGGGCTTAGCGATCGCGTACAAATTCAAAAAACGGGCTGTCAGAAACAATGCAAGCAAGCACCTAATCTGGTAATCATGCCTAACAAGGATCGTCATAGCCGCGTTAAGTTATCACAAGTTGATAGCTTACTAAATCGATATTTTGGGCTAAACTAGGCTTAATAATATATTTTTCGTAGACACTAAGAAAGCGTGATTGATACTCGTCTCGATCTTTACCCTGCCTCTACAGTTCACAATGGTTGGCCCGGACTGATATGTCGCTATGCGGATTATTTGCCAGTTACAGACCAGACCCCGATTGTAACTTTGCATGAAGGCAATACTCCATTAATACCCGCGATCGCCTTGAGTCAAAGGCTCGGTCGCAATATCAAAGTTCTGCTCAAGTATGACGGACTTAACCCCACGGGCAGCTTTAAGGATCGCGGGATGACGATGGCGATCTCTAAAGCTAAAGAAGCTGGCTCGGAAGCAGTCATTTGTGCAAGTACAGGCAACACCTCGGCGGCGGCGGCGGCATATGCTAAGCGTGGCGGCATGAAAGCTTTTGTACTAATTCCTGACGGCAAAATCGCGCTCGGTAAATTAAGTCAGGCGCTGATCTATGGGGCAGAAGTGATTGCGATCGATGGCAACTTCGACCAAGCTCTCGCGATCGTGCGGGAAATGTCTAATAAATTCCCGATTACCTTAGTTAATTCTGTCAATCCTTATCGTCTGGAAGGACAAAAAACGGCTGCCTTTGAACTAGTTGAAGCGATCGGTGATGCTCCTGACTGGCTCTGCATACCTATGGGTAATGCAGGTAATATCACGGCTTACTGGATGGGGTTTTCGCAATATTATGCGTCAGGTAAATGCAAAAAGTTACCGCGCATGATGGGTTTCCAAGCGGCGGGGTCTGCGCCATTGGTGACAGGCAAAATTTTTGACCAACCCGAAACGATCGCCACGGCAATCAGAATCGGTAATCCTGCGAACTGGGCAAAGGCGCTGAAAGTCCGCGAAGAAAGCGGTGGTGAATTTCATAGCGTCACCGATGTCGAAATTTTGTCAGCGTACAAGTTTTTGGCAGGTGAAGAAGGCGTTTTCTGTGAACCTGCTAGTGCTGCTGCTGTGGCGGGTTTACTTAAAGTCAGCGACCAAATTCCTTCAGGCGCAACGATTGTCTGTGTACTAACAGGTAATGGCATTAAAGATCCTGATACGGCGATCGCCTGTGCCGAATCCAAGCTGCACAAGGGCATCACCGCAGATATTACTAGCGTTGCTAAAGTTATGGGATTCTAGAGCTTCTCAAAACAAAAACAAAGCAAAAAGGGGATGGCACAAAGCGCCATCCCCTTTTTGCTTTGTTAGCTCTGGATGATCGTGAAGTCTGATTCTTCACCAAAATCTCTAATATTTGATACAGAATAATTTGGTATTGATACCGTATGTTTCGTAGTGTGTAAAATTTCTTGTGCTTCAGGTGAATTTACCTGCGCTAAGGCTCTCAAAATAGCACTACGGACTGAGCGATCAGGATCTTTTAGCGCTTGCGAAAGATAAAACACCGCATCGTGAGTGCCGATTTCTCCCAATGCTAATGCGGCCTCACAACGAACATAAGCATATTCATCGTCCTTGAGGACTTTGGCGAGCAGTGGTACGACTTCCTCCATGCCAATCTGTCCTAAGGTGCGGGCGGCGACGCTGCGAGTATGACTTGATTGGTTAGTAAGCATTCTCGCGACAGATGAAATTGCAGGGACACCAATATTTTTTAATGCTTGCACTGCCTGAGACTGCACGCTGATGTCATTATCTGTGAGTAAACTCGCTAGAGAATTAGCCGATAGGGGAGATTTAATCTGTCCCAACGCCCAAGCGGCTTCAAAGCGCACTGATTTGCTGGTATGTGCAAGAGCTTGGATTAAAGTGGTGACAGCTAAGGGCGAGCTAATTTGACCAAGGGAGTGCGCCGCATGGACTTTAACCATATCATCGTTATGTTTTAGCGCTTCAACGAGAGGTGATACCGCAGGTAAACTGGCTCGACCGAGTGCTTTGGCACTTGCGGCTTGGACTTGAATTGATGGATGACGTAGTAACTTTACCAAGGATCCGATCGCATCAGCACTGCCGATCCAACTTAGGGCGGCGGCGGCTTGCCAGTATATTTGACGTTGAGGGTTTTTGGTAGCGGCAATCAAGGGAGCGATCGCTAAAGGCGATCGCAAATATCCTAAGGCGATCGCGGCTTTTTTGGAGGTGGCAACTTCATCGCTTTCGAGACGCTCTAATAATGCAGGTAGAACATTCTCACGACAACGAATAATTTTTTGCAATGCCAATGAAAACTGATCGGAACGAGCCGCCGCGTCAAACTCAGCTAAAATCGCCGACTCACCGCCCAACTCAGGTGCAGACATGACATAACGATCTTCAGCAAGTGCATATCTTGGAGACACAGGAATCCGATAATCTTCTAGCTTTGGTGGCGTGATTTTAGAATCGTTAGTTTTGGGGGAGATTGCGGGTAGTTGCGGTTCTTGTGCGGTCATGTCGGCTGTCCTATTAAGCATTGATGCATGATTTAGTCCCGTTACCCAACAGATAACTTTTTGAAAGTGCCGCTTCGCGGCACTTTCAAAAAGTTATCTGGGTTTTATGGCAGTGCAAGGCGATGTAACATTAACTGCATTAGTATTATATTTTAAGAGAAAAGCAGCAATTCTCATTATGGAAATTTTGACTTGATTTGGCTTTAGCTATTGAGAATAGTTTCAATAGCTAGGCTTGAAAAGCCTATTCTCTCGTCCAGAATTTTAAAGCTCAAGGAGGTAAAAAGTCATAATGAGAATTGCTG
>JBDNJN010000090.1:0-11867 GCA_041687725.1 Pseudanabaena sp. | reverse complement strand
TACTCAACATTTGGTGGCATCGGTAGACAGATCGTTTTATCTCCTGATGTTGTTCGGGCTTTGCGTTTTTCCATAGGACTTTTTCTCTCAATTCGTCCACTTCTCCTATTTTATCAAACACAAACTAATTTAGAACGAGGATCAGGAAAGGCGAGAATAGATAGATTTTGTCCATGATAAAATTTTTGGATATCTTGATATCCTTGCTCTGTCGGATGTCGATAAACTTCTATACAAGCATTATTAATGTCAATTAGCCAGACTTCAATAATGCCATCTTCTGCGTATAAGGGAATCTTTAATTCGCGATCGCTATCAATCGTGGTGTCAGCAACTTCGATTAATAGCAATACATCGCTAGGTTGTGGATGTCCAGATCTATAAAAGTCATCTTTGTATCTAAGTAGCATGACATCAGGTTCAGGCTCAGATGTATTGTCTAAAGACAAAGGATTTTGAATGCGAATAATTACATTTGTGCCTAGCTTTTTCGCAAACATGAAGTTGCAATAATCAACACAAGCTGCGTGCCTTCTACCAATCGGTGACATTTTAATAATTTCTCCTCTGATTAGCTCTACCCGCTCACCGTTAGCAAATACTCCAGATTCATACATCCGATAATATTCTTTGACAGTAAAGAGTCGCTTGAGTACTGATGTAGTTGACATATTTTCCTCTTGAGATCTAGTTCTATTTTAACACTTGTTAGATTTTGCAGTGCTTCAAACCCTTAAGCCCAAAAAGCTGTGGCGCAAGCGCAGCTTTTTGGGGCTTATTATGCATACAGAAATTCAAGGAAGCCATCGGGGAAATGTACCGAACATGGGTAATACATCAGGTTGCGGTGGATTATTGCTTTGAGTATTATTAATCGGTAACACGATTAATTGGGTTGGCAACTTGGGAGTCTGAGGACTTCTAGAAGCTTTTACCGAATCTGCTGGGATCGATTGAGAAGTAGAGGATTCGTTATTACTAGAAACTATCGAATTCAAGAGAATTGATTGTCCATCGGGAGCGATGTTAAACTGAACTTCTCTTTGTGATGGAAGTTCTAGAAGTCTTCGTAGTTGGGCTGACTCTAGATCGATCGCCGCAAGATATGGCTTCTCGCGAAAGATATTTTTAGCTATATCCTGTTCCACATCAGTGAGCAAGCAATAAATAGTCTTCTCTTGTGGATCGAACTGAGCGCCTAGAATAGAACCATTAATTTTAGTGAGTTCTTTTTGCAATCCTTGGTTATTTACTAGATATAGCGATCTCGTATAGTCTTTATTAAATTTAATCGTGGCAGCCTTTGTGCCGCTTCTACTAAAACTTAAAACCGTGCCGAATCTTGGCAAAAAGTCCAACGGTTGGGCTTGCGGCTCAAGAGGCAAAATTGCAACTCCTTCACCTTGAGCGATCGCCACCGACGCGCTGTCGGGCGTGAACATAAAATCGCCACCTGGTTGATTTTCGAGCGGTCTTGGTTGGTTGTTTTCTTGGATGAGCCAGAGTCCATAGCGTCCGACTTGTTGACGGCTGAGACGCTGTACCAATATATTTTTGCCATCGGGCGAGAGATCGAATTTGAAGTTTTGAAAGTCATCACTACCAAGTATGGTTTTAATTTCTGGCGGATTTGATGTTAACCGATCCTCGCGATCGATTCCTGTCGTCACCACATAAAGTTTTTGGTCAAGTAAGTTCTGCCCTGCCGCTTCGATCGCCCCAAAGAGAATTTTTTGGCGATCGGGATAAATCCGAAAATCTAAAACGGTGAGATTAGGAGGTGTTAAAATCCGCTTTTCTTTTTGCAATACATCGTAAATGACAAGACGACCTTTCTCTTCTGCTTGTGAACTAATATAAACAAAACGTGGATTAGGTGTTGTAAAACTGCCTACAAAAGGATCGATCGCCGCTTTTTTACCAGACTCACTCGCAAAGCGATCGTAAGCATTTTCGAGCTTGACTTTATAGGATTTGCCGTAGGTAGCTGGAGCTAAAGGCGTATAGGACATTCGCCGTGATGACCAACTGATTTTACCCGCGAGCGGCGGCTCAAATTTGAGATTCTTTTCCACACTTTCGCGATCCATAGGGCGATTGAAGGTTAAAGAGAAAGAGATATCAGTGGCATCAATCTTCTGTCCTTGCCAGCTAAACTCTCTCACCTGCGGCGCAGTGCGATCGCCTACCCACAATAATATGGCGATCGCCACACTCAGGAATGCCACTAACCCAATCGCATAGCGATCGAGTGGTTGAGAAAATAATTTAAAACGAGGATTAAGTTGCATATCAGCTTGTTTCTATCTATTAATAATTTTAAAAATTTAAATGTGATAATCCGATCATTAGCAGGATAAAACTACTTTTTCTATTCAATTTGTCCGTTAATATTAAAACTTTCAATGATTGATATCAGACGCTGATTAAGCTCCTTTTTATGTGACAGATCTACCTTCAATACTCAATACGGTTTCAAGTTTAAGCAATTCAGCAACTCTAAAAAAATCGAATCTGGAGATTTAGTTTGATGTATGGAATTTGGCTAACCTCATCAAAATATATTTGACCAAATTTATGTCTAGTAGTACTTCCTCTTTCAAGCTTTGTTTTACTGAATAAATAGTTCTCAAAATCTTTGGGAAAATAAACATAGAAATATGTAAGTATCTCTCCCTTCTTTGAAACTACTATATGTCCTCCATTAACTGAATTATATCCATTCCAAGGAGTATTTGGCATCATCCCAAGTGCGATAACAGACAAAAAATCCCTTATCTTTTTCTCATAAAAATATTTGTTGGCAAATCCTAAAGGATTCTTTTCAGTTAATCTAGCTACTAAATCAGAAATTTTATTTACTTTTTTTGAAGAATAATGATCTTCTAATATATAAGCTAAAATTTGTGGAAGCTGGCTATCAACTAATATTAAATTATCATAGAAATTTTGTCTACTAATATGACTAAACGATAATTTTATTTGCTGTTCGCTAAAATATGTAAACTTGTCATAAAAATTCTTGATCTTATTACTGTTATCAATATCTACTTGAGTCAAAATATTTTGGCTTTGAACCTCAAATACAAAATTAGTTGCACTTGTAGCGTTTAGGAGTGTTGGCATACTCCCCAGCCAAGACTTAATACTAAATCCTAACTTTACAAAATTTTTATTTCCTGAATCGATAATTGTTTGAATATCTACTTTCTCAGCAGAAGATGAAGCAATTCTATACAAATTAATTTGTGAAATAAAATCTTCTATTTCTTCAATCTCAAAGCTACGTCCTTTCGCATTTTTGATTTTGCGTAATAAAAAATATGAGTATTTTGAAAATTCAGATATGGGAACAGCTATTGAATCACAGGAATTTCCAATATAAACATTTACAAGTTCATTATTTAAATCCAATTGATAACGAGTAAGATTTGCATCATCACCATTAAAAATTTCTAGGACTGGATAAAAAACATTTATGATTTTATTGAAGTTTTCATCCCCAGCATAAAGATTTTTATCATCTATTATTTTTAGTAAAGCGTATAACTCGCTCCATTCACCTTTATTTTTAGATTTCTTCATTTTTTAATACTACAGTTGATTACAGTTATGAAGCATTTCAATAATTTTGTGACCTGTGCTTTGAATTGCAGGAATAGCAACTGAATTTGCAAATTGTTTGTAAGCTTGTGCATCTGATACTTCAATTTTAAATGATTCAGGAAATCCTTGTAATCTAGCCCATTCTCTTGGAGTCATTCTCCTTATACTTTCCCTATTAACATCACCTTTAATTTTGGTTACAGGCGTAAAATCAGTAATGCGTTTGTCTATCACAAGATTCCTCTCTTTACCCATTCCACCAATAACAATTGCATTAGCAATACTATCATCCGTAATTACTGAGTAACCAAAACCATTCCCCTTATCCTGATGTCTTTGTTTATGAGCAATTAAAGTATTCAAGTATTGGTTAGACAAGTAATACTTAACTGATACTGGATTTTTTTCTTTGATATCAATAAATTTGGGAGTGTATATAAGAGGACTAGGATATTCAAATGAATTAATATCTAAGTCTTGACGAAATCCAATTATGAACACTCTTTCTCTATTTTGTGGAACACCAAAATTTTTGGCATTAATTATCTGGGGCTTTGGAACAAAATAATTCAAATCATTTCTCAATATATCTAAAATAGTACTGATAGTCTTACCTTGATTATGAGAAACTAGACCTTTAACATTTTCCAAGAAAAAAGCTTTTGGCTTTTTTTCTTTAATGATTCTGGCTATTTCAAAGAAAAGAGTACCTCTTGAATCTTCAAACCCCCTCTTTCTTCCTGCTATCGAAAAAGCTTGACATGGGAAACCCGCAGTTAAAATATCATGATCTGGAATTTCATTAGCAGATATTAGCGTAATGTCCCCATTAGGAATATCACTAAAGTTTGCTTGGTAAGTTTGTCTTGAGTATCGATCAATTTCTGAAGAAAAGACACATTTGCCACCCAAATTTTGAAAAGCAATTCTAAATCCACCAATACCAGCAAATAAATCTGCAAAGACAAAACTCATTTTCGGTTTATTTCCATCCGTATATACGGATATTGTTAAAATTAATCGTATCAATTCCTAAGCTTTGAAGATAACTTGCTAACTTTAGGTCATCTGTAAGCACTAGATAGTTATCTTTCGCCACATTCACTATGCCGCAATCAGTTAATCCAAATTTAGAAAATTTATCCGTTGCCGTAATAGCATGACTATCCGTGTATATCTCATCTAATTTTACAATATCTCTTGCAAATATAGAAAAGCATCGAGAACGCTCAGGTTCCCCTAACTGATTAATTAAATTACTAACTTCTGTCAATATATTTGGAGTTGTTAAGATTCGTTGAAATTTTTTAAATACATAGGCTAATAATTCATAGTCTCTAGGCTCAAAATTTTGGGTGCGGTTAAACTGAGTAATTCGAGCTTTGTTGGTTGAGCCAACCAACCACAAAAGGAGAATATTTGTATCTATTAAAATCCCTTTCCTGCAATATCGGTTAACTAAATCTGTTGTGAAATTGCTCATACCTCTCGGATTTTCATTGACTGAACTTCTCCATCATTAGCATCTACACTAAAGATTTTATAATGCCTCACAGAGCGAATTCCCATACCATCTTCACTGATACTGTAGCCCAGTGTAATTAGCCATTGAGATCGGTCATCAGACAGTTCAACCTCTTCTAATCTTAAATCTCGTATCTGTGTAGTACTATCATCAGACGAGGTTGATTTTATGACTCTTTGAAGTTCATTGAAGTACTTACTTGCTGCTTCAACAGCACCTTGCACACCGATTCCAATTATTGTAGTATTCATTCTCTCTTTAACCTTTATGACTTTTTGGGCAAGTACTATGTTAGCAAATCAATTGTTAACCAAAAGAAATAATGAGATAGGAATCTTGAAACTTTGCACCAGTGGCTTGTTTGCCTACTAGCTCAGTTGGTAAGAAAATATTGCGGCGTTGATCTCCTGCTTCGATCGTGACTTCTGGCCCTACTTGAATTAGTTTGACCTGTTTTTTGTTAAATGTTGGTAAAAATAATTTAACTTGCTGAGTTATGGTATTGATTTCAATGGGTTTTGGGGCAAGATAGGCAAGGCGATCGGGAATTGCTAACTCATTAACCTGATCGGGAATTGAACATACTGAGAGAGGTTCAAAATCTGCATCACTAATTGGATCTCTAGAAAACACGCCGCCAATAGTTAAGCCAACTTGTTGAGCGCTGCCCCATAAATATTTGGCTGTGGCGATCGCGTAAGGATCGCCAGTAGTGACAAGATAAGCCGCTACGCGACTAGGATCGTTAACGGCTTTTTGACCGCGTGTTAATACTGATGACATCTCGCCAGCTTGTTGCGAAATGTCATCGGTGCTAGAAACTTGGAGAATACTTCTTAAAATTGGCTCGACAAATGGCGAGATTGCTACCCCGATCGCCGAACCCGTTAAGACCTGTTTAAATCGCCGCAAATACCAACTCAAAATCTCTGGCATTCCCAGCATTCGCAATGTTTCGAGATCGCCCGCACCGTCATAAATAATCACGTCATACTTACCTTCAGCATCACGTTCGCGTAAGAAACTCAATCCCAGAGCCGAATCCATCCCAGGTAAAATGCCAAGCTCCTGACCATATACCTCTTTAAAAAATGGAGTCCGTAGGTACTGATTTTCCAGTCCTTTCATCCTGTCCCAATATCTTTCGAGTAGTGTCGTTGACTGCAAATGCACTGCGGCAAAATTGGGCGCAACTAATTGCGGATCGCTGGTCAACTCGGCACTAAGTCTCATGCTGAGACTGTATCCAGCCTGTTGACCGACGAATAAAACTTGTTTGTTTTGGGTTGCCAAAGCACGGGCCACGGCGATCGCGGTTGTCGTTTTGCCAACACCACCTTTACCGAGAAATGTGAGAATTAGGCTCATTTGGCTTCTGGACTAGCTTTTTTAGACGAGGACTGGGGGTGAAATAGGGAACAATAACTTCGGGAATTGTGATGGGTTGATGCGATCGCGGGTGGATTCCTAATCGAGCGCGACGATGGCGAACCCCAAATTTACCAAAATCACTTATGACAATCGACTGGTGATTGGCTAGAGATTGGGTGACATAGGTTAAAATTGCTTCAAGACTAGCCGCAGCCATGCTATAGCTTAGCCCATCAACCTCGGCGATTATGCCTCGAATGATATCTTGACGGTTAATATCTGCCATAAGGTTTGGTTGCGAGCGTCGTGATGTCCCGTGTTGCGGGACATCACGATGGATTTAGGCTGATTCTAACTCATCGGCAAAAAACCAAGACTTGATGCTATCAGGGAATTTAACGACGTAGCCCCATTTGCCACCGTCCATAATTTTTTCTTCTTCGATAACTCCGATTTCACCGACTTTACTGGCGATCGCCTTACCACTGCCATCTTTGAAACTACGAACACGAACATTTTGTCCAACTTGCATAATTTTTGCTTCTCGTACCGAACTCGATTAATCTTTTGCGTTTGCTTTAAAAAGTCTACATTATCAGTGATCGCCACAATAAATATCAGGAGATCCTCGCGACAAAATCTCTAGGCATTGCCCTTCAAACTTAAACTAGCGTTTCAGTGACGACTCAATAGGCTGTATCTTTTTTCGTAGATGCGATCGCCTCGATCAAAGATTTAACTTCTGATGCTCCTTCTGATTTTTGGAATTGCCAAGGATAGGGCATTTTCCCACTTAAAACCATGCGGACACCAAGAGGGAAGATACTCAGTAATCCTTTTAAATCCTTGAAGTTATCACCAACAACCCGCACACCAAATTTGCTCTCATCAATCCAGCCATCTTCTTTGACTAGATCGACCATCGCATGACGATGGCGTTGAGCAGTGGATTCTGGCAAATCTGTATTAGCAAGAATTTCATGCTTAATTTGCGAAATTCGATCTAAAGGCTGTACATCTACTGGACAAACCTCATTGCAGTTGTAGCAACGTGTGCAGTCCCAAACAAATCCCGATTCATTATATTTTGCGACTCGCTCTTCCTTGCGATCGTCGCGATTGTCAGCCATGACTCGATATGCTTTGGCTAAAGCGTGGGGGCCAACAAAGCGATCGCTTACCGATGCCGAGTTACATTCCGAATAACAAGAACCGCAGAGAATACAATTAGCTGCCGCTTGCAGTTTGGCGCGTTGTTCGGGAGTTTGCAGAAATTCAGTTTTACTGATTTGTCGTGATGCAGTGGAGACATAGGGATCGACTTTTTCAAGATTGTGCCAAAATTTGGTCATGTCCACGATCAAATCTTTAATCACAGGTAGATTCTTCATCGGCTCGATTACCAGCTCGGTGTCGCGATCGCCCATGACTTCACTGATATGTTTCTGACAAGCTAAGCCCGATCGCCCATTTACACGCATGGCACAAGATCCACAGATCACATTCCGACAATTGCGCCGAAAGCTAATTGAGCCATCTTGTTCGCCCTGAATTCCGATCAGCGCATCTAGTACCGTCGTGCGATCGGGATCAGCTTCGATTTGGTAGGTTTGATAAGTGGGTTCGCTAGTACGCGATGCTTGGCGACGAAGTTTGACGGTGATATTCATTTAGGTGACTTTCGCGATCGGGCTTTGTGCATCAAGTTTAACTCAATGTTTGGTTGATAGCACCATCAACTTATCCAATATACTTGGCGACAGCTATAACTCTAGACTTTCAGTTTGTGATGCCACTAAATCGACTCGGTCGTGTTGCACATTTATTGAATCATAAAACTTCATAGAAGGTGTAAATTCAAACCAGCTATATTTTCCGTTAAGGGGAATTGAGGGGAATCAAGTAGAACTTTTTGCTAAATCCCAAGCTTTTCAAACACAATCTACAACTCAAAAGGCTTATAGCCTTTTGAGTTGTTGTTGGATAATTGTGTTTAGTCAGTTATTCGTGAGAAACTGAGCTTCGACTTCGCTCACAACTTAAGTGACTTCTTAAAAAGAATATACCCGTGTAGCTCAAGCGTCTCGCTTGCATTATGCTCATGCAGGCGGGATGCCTGCGCTACTAAAGCAGGTAATTTTATTTCTAGAAATCTTCTTAACTTTAATTGCAAAATCGCGATCTAGTTTTTTGGCGATCGCGTTGATCATCGTATAGCATGAACCTATTGCATAAAATCTAATCCGTGCCACTTGATATAAATCGTTTACAACAAGCCTTAAGTGTCGAGGCTGACAAAGGCTTTTCCAATTTGCAGGGAAAGCAGTTTTTGTTTGCGGATTTTTTGAATGTGAGCTTGCGAGAAGATTTGCCTGAAGAATGGGGAACAAGCGATCGCCTGCAAGCTAGTACACTTGCCAATCAATATGCTCAATATAACGATCTGCCCCTGACGCGCCGACAGCATCTTATTGTCGAGACGCGGCGATTATTATATGAAGTTCGTCGTCGTGAGATTACGGAAACTAGCGCTGTTTTAAATCAAAATAAACCACAGAAAAAACCAAAAACTGAGGCGATCGCATTAACAGAGCCAAAATCTACTAAGAAGATCACCCCCGACACCGAGTTAAAAGATGTAGAAGGTGTTGGCTCGTTTATGGCAACGAGATTTAAGCTGCTCGAACTCTATACAGTGCGCGATGTGTTGAGTTACTATCCCCGCGATCATATTGACTATGCGCGTCAAATTCCCATTCGTGATCTCAAGGATGGCGATACGGTTACAGTGATTGGCACAATTAAGCGATTTGGATGTTTTACCAGTCCCAAAAATCCTAATCTCACGATTGTAGAAATTATTCTGCGTGACCATACAGGACAGATTAAACTCAGTCGGTTCTGGACTGGTAAGCGCTATTCCAATCGCGGTTGGCAAGAATCGCAGAAAAAGCTCTATCCACAAGGATGCACAGTGGCGGCTTCGGGTGTGGTCAAACAAAGTAAATATGGTTTGACTTTAGAAAATTATGAAGTAGAAGTTCTTGAACATACTCAAGATACAATTCAATCGAAAACCGTTGGGCGGGTTGTGCCAGTCTATCCGCTTACGGAAGGAATTACGCCCGAAGCAATTCGCCGTCTTGTTGCCCAATGTTTACCCGCCGTTTCCCAACTTGCCGATCCGATGCCCGATCGCTTTTTAAGTGATTATAAAATGATGGACTTGCCCAAGGCGATCGCCCAAGTTCATTATCCCGATACTAGCGAAAGTTTAGAGCAAGCGGTCATCAGGCTGACATTCGATAAATATTTCTATCGCCGACTCGTTTCCCTATATCGCCGTCAGCAACAAAAAGCAATTCATTTTGTCCCGAAGAGTCAAGCGATCGCCCAACTTGAAAAATTACTTCCCTTTGAATTAACCAATGCTCAGAAACGAGTAGTTGCCGAAATTCGCGCTGACCTCCAAGGACAAACGCCGATGAATCGTCTCGTACAGGGTGATGTTGGTTCGGGTAAAACGATTGTAGCGGTGTACGCGCTATTGACGGCGATCGAGGCGGGCTATCAAACCGCGCTGATGGCTCCGACTGAAGTTCTGACCGAGCAGCATTATCGCAAGATTGTGGAATGGTTCATGCAATTAAATCTACCTGTAGAAATCTTGACTGGTTCCACGAAAACTGCTAAACGGCGCGAAATTTTACGACAATTAGAAACAGGAGAATTACCGTTAGTAATTGGAACTCATGCCTTAATTCAGGATGGCGTAAATTTTGCGCGGTTGGGACTAGCAGTAATCGATGAGCAGCATCGTTTTGGCAGAGATCAGCGATCGCGGCTTTTACAAAAAGGGAAAGATCCCCATGTGCTGATCATGACTGCTACGCCAATTCCGCGTACATTGTATTTAACTAATTCCGAAATCGAAGTTAGCATCATTGATGAACTTCCCCCCGGACGTAAACCGATTCAAACTGTTTTGTTGAAACCTTCACAGCGTAAAGATGCTTACGAATTAATTCGTCGCGAAATCGCTCAAAGTCGTCAGGTTTATATTGTCTTTCCTTTGGTCGAAGAATCAGAAAAATTGGAAGATATTAAGGCGGCAACCCAAGAGCGTGAGCATCTCCAAAATGTGGTTTTTCCGCACTTTCAGATTGGTTTGTTGCATGGTCAAATGTCTTCTGCTGAAAAAGATGAAGCGATTAGTACTTTCCGCAGAGGTGAGACGCAAATCTTAGTGGCGACAACTGTGATTGAAGTTGGGGTGGATATTCCTAATGCTTCGGTAATGCTGATTGAACATGCTGAGCGCTTTGGACTCGCCCAGCTTCACCAATTACGCGGCAGAGTTGGACGTGGCGCGGCTCAGTCCTATTGCTTGTTATTGAGTGGTTCTAAATCACAAACATCCCAAGAACGGCTACAGGTTCTGGAACAATCGCAGGATGGCTTTTTTATTGCCGAACGTGACTTTCAAATGCGCGGCAAAGGTAAAGATGAAGGCACAGAACAATCGGGTCATGCGGGTTTCTCGATTGAGGATCGTTTGCCTGATGAAGCCGCTCGTCAAGAGATTTTCCAAATTGCCCGTGAAGCTGCCGAACGGATTATTAAAAAAGATCCGACTTTAGGAAATTTTCCCGCATTAAAAGCTGAATTTGAAATGCATTATCAACGCTTACAAGGTGGTGCGATTTTTACATAATTTCCGTAGTATTCTTGTGTTTGCGCTGTCATAAAACCCAGAGAAATTTTTAAAAGTGCTGCTTCGCAGCACTTTTAAAAATTTCTCTGTATCCCTTAAAGCCTCAATAAGCTGTATAGGCTAATTAGATTATGGAATATAAGAAACTTGGATCAAGTGAACTTTTGGTATCCGAAATTTGCTTAGGGACAATGACCTATGCACAGCAAAACACGATCGCCGAAGCCCATGAGCAACTAGACTACGCGATCGCCAACGGGATCAACTTTGTTGACACAGCCGAAATGTATCCTGTGCCGCCTAAACCTGAAACTCAGGGTAGAACTGAGCAATATATTGGTGAATGGTTAGCAAAGCCGCATGTCAAGCAACAACGCGATAAATTAATTATTGCTACGAAAATTATCGGGACTGGGCGCAATTACAAATGGCTACGCGATGATGCGATCGCCGCTTTAAGTCGCAAAAATATTTTGCAAGCGGTGGATGATAGCCTCAAGCGTCTGCAAACTGGTTAGTGTCATTAATTTTTCGCCACAGATTTACGGTCATGTTTAGCATGATCCCGCTCAACGACGAGGAAAAAGACAGTTAAGCAACTAGTCTCATAAGGGAAAGCACCAATTTCATCAGATTTAGTGCGAAACTCGC
>JBDNJN010000089.1:0-2766 GCA_041687725.1 Pseudanabaena sp. | reverse complement strand
TTTGCTTTTGCTTTAATCAGACCATTTTTCCTGATCTTTGCTCCTTAGTTCAATCTTATTTTCTCTCCCAATATTTATCTCTTGCCTTTTTCTACAATCTTTACCCTCTAACCCTTTCCGAAAATGAAACCACCCTGCCCCTCTCCCTAGGGAGAGGGGGCTGGGGGGTGAGGGCAATGTCCAGATCTGTATAGTGCCTAAGCATGAGTGCGAAAATCAGAATCTTACAAATTATGTAAATAATCATGCTTTTCCTGTGGTGTGGTCGCGGTTTAGTGAGAAGGCATGGAGTTTGGAACCGCCAGAGGTGGAGATGCTGATGCAAAAAATCAAACAGATTGGCATTCCTCTTAAAGATTTTGCGGGTGTAAAACCATATCGTGGAATTTTGACAGGATTTAACGAAGCATTTTTGATTGACAACGATACCAAACAAAAATTAGTCCAAGCCGATCCAAAATGTGCAGAAATCATCAAGCCTTATTTGCGAGGTCAAGATATTAAACGCTGGAGTCCTGAATGGGCAGAGCTTTGGATTATTCTAATTAAATCTAGCGCAAATCATGAATGGGCTTGGTCTAAATCAGATTCCGAAGCAGCAGAGGAAATCTTTGCTCAGACTTATCCATCTGTTTACAAACATCTCAAATCCTTTGAATTCAATCTGCGTAAACGTCAAGATCAAGGGCGTTACTGGTGGGAATTGAGAGCTTGTGTTTATTATGATGTCTTTGAAAAGCCTAAAATTATTACTCAGGATTTAGCTACACATTCTTGGTTTAGCTACAGTGATACTAATTTTTATCCAGTAAACACTTGTTATGTCTGGTCTGTTTCAGATTTATATATACTTGGTTGGATGTGTTCTCCAATTGCATGGTGGATATTCCATCGTGAATTACAACACAGTATTAACGATACTTTGAGGATGTTTCGAGATCAGGTAGAATTTTTACCGATCGCCCAACCAACCCCAACCATCCGCGCCGAAGTCGAAGAAATAGTGAGCCGCTTAATTGAAATCACCAAAACCAATCAAGCCAATAGCCGCGAAGTTTGCCAATGGATACAAAGCACCCACAACATCCCCAAACTCGGACAAAAACTCGAAGACTTTTCTAGCTTGAGCCAAGTCGAATTTGTGCGAATCATACGCGATCGTAAACCCAAAACATCAGGCGGACTCAGCCCCAAAGGACTTAAAGAAGTCGAAAATGTCTATCAAGAATATGCAATTCCCATGCAAAGCCAAAAAAGCGAAGCCACCCGTCTCGAACATCGTCTTAACGACCTAATTAACCAAGCCTATCAACTCACCCCCGAAGAAATAGAACTCATGTGGCGCACCGCACCGCCTAGAATGCCGATCGCACCTCCTTAAACAAATATGCGATCGCGTTTTAATTTTGCATTTAGTTGTAAAATCTAAAGTAAATTTCTTGTACTTTCACCTAAAAAATATTTTCCTATGTACGACTGCATTGTTGTGGGATCGGGTCCATCTGGTGGTTCAGCATCCTATCATTTAGCAAAACGAGGGCGATCGGTTTTACTACTCGAAAAAGAAAGCTTGCCGAGATATAAACCATGCGGTGGCGGCGTATCGCCGATAGTACAGGAGTGGTTTGACTTTGACTTTTCGCCCGCAGTTTCGCTAACAGTCAGCAATATTCGCTATACATGGCAAATGGACGATCCTGAACTGGTTGAACTCAACACCAAAGAACCAGTCTGGATGGTACGCCGCGATGTTTTCGATCATTACCTTGTGCAGCAAGCCCAAAAACTCGGTGTAGAACTTCGCGATAATACTGGAGTTACAGGTATTGAGTGGAAAAGCGATCGCTGGTTAGTCAAAACCGAACATGATGTTTTTGAAGCGAAATATGTGATTGCTGCCGATGGCGCAAAAGGCTCGATGTCAAAATGGTTAGGATTTAAAGAACGGAAGCGTCGGATGGGAGCCGTACTCGAAGTCGAATCTCCTCACTCAATTCCAGATGTTAGCGCTGCCGATTTTGATTTTGGCTCCATTCAGAATGGTTACATTTGGAACCTCCCTAAAGCTGATGGTTATTCTATCGGTGTTGGGACATTTATTGGTGGTGAGAAACAAAATATCAAAGAAATTGCCGCAAAATACGCCCAAAATTTTGGCATTGATGTCACATCAATGAAGCAGTTCGATCATCCGATTTGCATCTGGGATGGCAATCAACCGCTCCACACTCAAAATGCACTGCTCACAGGAGAATCCGCCTGTATCGTTGATCCTTTCACGGCAGAAGGGATTCGTCCTTCCCTATTAACAGGAATGTTAGCAGGGCAAGCGATCGATCAGGCGATCGGTGGTAATAAGGACGCACTCAAGCAGTACACCCTCAAGGTTCAAGAGGAATGGGGTGAAGATATGGCGTGGGCGCAGCGCGTTGCCAACATTTTCTACCGTGTTCCTAGTTTTGGTTACAAGATGGGCGTGAAGCGTCCCAGCGCAAGTCAGCGCATGGGCAAAATTCTTTGCGGTGAGCTACGTTATCGCGATGTGGCTGGATCTGCGGTTAGACGACTTGCGAAGGGTTTAATTGGAATGAATTGACACTCTCAGCGCTGAAGCGACTGAGATTCCTGATTCAGCGAGACAACTTACCAGATAGACTTACATCTACTTGGCAGAGGTCGAACTCTCCACAGGCGTAGAAATTTCCGTAGGCCCTACGGTATTTTTCAAACCAATAGCCAAGATATTCAGCGCAGCATTGTGATCTC
>JBDNJN010000088.1:0-23649 GCA_041687725.1 Pseudanabaena sp. | reverse complement strand
AGTGAAACACTTTCTCAATTCGGTCAACGGTTACGCCGAATTCATGAATGGGCTAAAACCCAAGTCACTAATGAGGCAGTTCGACAGAAATTGTTGGCGCTCAAAAGCAAAGCGGTGGGGTTTCGACCTCGGTTTACCTTCACAGAGGCTTATCGAACCAGTAATCAAGTTGACGGTTTGATCAACATTCAAGACCGACTACTCTATCAGATGGCTGCGAAATCTTCTCATTGCTTCTTCTCTCAATGGAAGAAGTATGGATGAATTTATCAAACACAAACTAAAGTAGAACTAGAGATATTTCCATACTGCCTTCAGTGAAAATGATGCCTGTCTTGCCGCCCAGTTTGATGCCAAATTTGAATTGGCGACTGTTATAATCGATCTCAATTGATCTACGTGGAAGTCTTGAAAAACCTTAACCCCTTCTCATTGCAAAGGAGAAGGGGGTGAGGGATGAGGTGTATTTAAGGTTCCACGTAACATCAGTAATTAAAACAACGTAGGAAGACCGCTTGGACGCAAATCTTTGTAATCGAGCATCTTACGGACTACATCAATTGTAGACAGCGAGTTATCAATATTATTTAAAGCTGAGAGTTGACCTGGTAGAACTTGCATTGCAGGTGGCATATCTTTGCTAAACAAACTAATGGCGCGATTAATCAGAGTCTGTTCACCCCTTGCAAAAGCATTGGTATAGGTGAACTGATTGGTTGCTTGGGGTAGCCCTGCAACGTTGAACAAGCCAAGGGGAATACCTTGTGATGAAGTCAGGAATCGGGCAACTGTTTCAGTAAGCACAGTTGCGGTCTGAATTTGAGTGAAATAATCATAGATCTTGACATTATTGTCAATCCGACCGACCCGTTGAGAATCAATGCCTGTGACAGTTCTCAATGTGCCATAGAGTGATGGATCGCTAGGCAAAATCAGGCTAATGGTTGAGAAGTCTTTAAGCAATTGCACTTCGCTATAGCCTAAAGGACGATTATTCAAATCAAACAAACGGACAATTAGGCGATCGCCTGCATTCAGCCCACGAATAAAGGTAGCACGCTGATTAATTGCAAAGCGATAGTCGCCTAAAAAGCGCTCTTCGAGAAATCCTTTCGGACGCTTAGATTTGAGTGACAGACGCACAACTACTTGCGATAGGCGTGGCTGGGACTGCAAAACAGCGAGGCTAAAATGTCCGCGATGGGGATTCTTCTTGGACAGCTCAACACCGTCGAGATCTTTGCAATCCTTCTGAACTACTCTACGGTTATCACGATCATAGTCACGATTCTTGTCATCGGTTCTACGGTTGTCATGACCATTGGAACGATCTTTGTCATCGGTTCTACGGTTGTCAGAATGAACTTTAGAGTCTTTGTAGTAGCATTCATCCTCATCGTCTTCATCGTTTTGACTGACGATGATCGGTTGCATCGGTCTGACGGTCTGGACAGTTGTGGTTTGGACAGTTGTTTGACTAGTATTTTGAGAGTTGGTTTGGGAGTTATTGGAGATGCCCAAATCGCGATCGGAAAGATTTGAGTTGTTAGAAGAATTGTTGTAGCTGTTATTAGAAGAATTGCTGGAGGTATTTGTGTATACATTAGCAATACGTCCAGCAGTTACCTCAGATGCACTGGCTGTCACAATTGAAGAGAACGATCTTACTTCTTCAATCTCAAACTTTGCATCTTTCACTCCATTAGGCAAGTCGTAGCGAACACTGGTAATCGCCTTGAGATCGCCATTGTAAATATCATCAAGAGAGATTTTTTCGCTTAGTAAATTCAAAGAAATCACTTCCACTGGCGCAAATTGTCGTCCAGCATTTTTGGAGAGAAGTCTTGCGCCTGAATTGGTATAAACTTCGCGCCATTCTCCAGAACGCCTCACATAAAGCTGATAAACGACGTTTGCATATTTGGTGACTGGCTTGTTAGCGACATCCAACAAAATACCAATGCTTGAAAGATTGCCAGAATTATCGAGTAGCCGTAATAGCTGCACGCCTGTTCGCCAGTCTTGAGGGGCTTGGGCAATAATTTGTGGGGTAGATGGCGCGGCGATCGCTTCTAAAGTAGAGAGAAAAGGCGTGGCGGCAAGGGTGACGGCAAGAAGAGATAATGAAGTTTTCTGAAAGCTGCTACTCAGTTGAGTCCGAAAATTTTTACGAAAAATATTCATTGCGATTTGTTCCTAGCGTGATTTAATTAAATTAAAGTCAAGACTTTATTAGGTTGACTCGTGACTATCCAGACGCAAAATTGGATTACGTCATAAAAGTCTTCAAGCACTTTCAAGTATCAGACCAATTCTTCCATTTTTGGTTCCATTTTTCTCACACAAGAAAAGAGACGTAATATTACGTCTCTTTTCTTGTATTAGTTTATAAATTCATCCAAATCAAACATTAGATAAAGGTGCCATAAAATTCAGCCTTTAAATTTTAGAGAAATCTTGATATTTGAATTTGCGCCCAAAAGTTTTGTAGGCGATCGCCGAAACTAGCGATCGGAAATGTTGATTGCGATCGCCATTTATCCAGTAGTAAATGTCCCATCGGAGTCAGCCGAAAACTATCAGTAATACCTTGCCCGTCAACCTCACGGCGTAATGTACCAACTTGGATCAACCACAGTAAAGAATTTTCAGTGATAATTAAGCTTGTTAAACTGGTCAAATACTGATTTTTGAGACCGTCATTACCAGCGATCGCCCTCAAATTTACGCCCTCAGTTGCCATATCCGCAAACAACTTCACCGTAAAGGGCGCACAACGTAAGGCTATTTCCGCCCTTTGTAATATTTGAGGTTCATATTCAGCAAAATCTTTGCTATTACGTTGGTGTAGAGATTCGGTTGGCATGGGACTATTGTAATAATTTACGTCAACACCAGAAGGTAAATGCTAGCAGCAGTAACAGAATTTACCTTTTGATATAGCAATCCTAAATCATTTGTAGATAAACAAGGGGCTTAAGCCCCTTGTTATGGGCTTTAACTTCCACAATTCATTTAAGATTGCTACACAAGAAAATACAATTCATTGACAAAGCCAATCTCAAGTTAATTGTATTTTTTAGGTTCCTTCTTCTCCTTCTTTTCAGAAGCATCTTTCTTCGGCTTTTTAGTCTCTTTGTTACTCTTTTGTTCTTTAGCCATTACGTTCTCCAGTGCCGATAAAAATTGAGAATAAGCATTTTTTGACGATGCCTATCATCATCATTTTAGCTTAATCAGAAATGATCTGGAAGCTTTATTCCGAGGGAAACGCTAACCTAAAATTTGCATGAGCAAGCTCTTGTTTGGCAGATGCAGATGTTGTTGTTGATTCTATAGGGTGAAGTGCTATATACGGTGATCGCCCTATATTGAAACCATTAGTTTTAAACAGCTATATGTTCAAGCTAGTGAGCGATCGCCATGATGTCCACCCAAAATCCTAAAACCAACTCTCATCCAACTAATGCCCTCTTGATGGGCATGGCGCTCAAAAAAATGTATGAGTTGGGGCGCAAAGATTTTGATTACGAAAATTTTTCTGGACTGAAATTATCTTGCTGCAAGCTATCAGGAATTAACCTAACTAGCTCAGACTTGAGAAATGCTGATCTTGATCTGACAGATTTGAGTGAGGCTGACTTGCGGGGGGCAAATCTAGAGCGATCGACCCTTAACTTTGCCAATCTAACTAAAGCTGATTTGAGTAACGCTAATTTAAGGGGAGCAAATCTTGGGGGAGCAGATTTTAGCGGGGCGAATCTAAGAGGTACAATTCTTCAAAATGCCAATTTACGCGGTGCAAACTTGAGCAACGCGCGTTTTGAATTTGCCGATCTGCAAGGCGCAGACTTAACGGGGGCAAATTGCTTTGGTTGCAATTTCAGTTATGCCAATCTCCAACGTGCCAACCTAACCGAAGCTAATTTAGACAATACAAACCTATTAAAAAGCGATTTCACCAATGCACTGATAGAAGGGGTAAGTTTAAATAATGCCAATTTAGAAGGGGCAAGTTTACAAAAAATTTAGTCGATCCCGATCGCCAGTCTGGTGTAAACAGTTGCCAGAGCGTTCGCATCACCGACATTACCAGGAAATAAGACAACGGGTAAATCAGGGAAACGGGGATGATCTTCGGGAGTACGCACGACGGAGCAACCAGCGAGGATTTGTCCTAAAAGTCTTGCCGTGGGCAGATTTAAACCGGTGCTTAAAACGTCATTAGAAGTAATGCCGCCTTTGCTAATTAAAAAGCCAATATCGGCGGGTAACTCCTGCACGATCGCCATTAGTAGTGCTGAAACAGACTGACCAAAGGCGAGACGGGTAGAAATATCAGCAAATTCTAATTCTTTACGACTGGTAAACACCACGGCAGTTCTACCTGATTCGTGGGCTTGCTGCACTTGGGTTAGGGCTTCTTGTTTGAGAATTTCTGATTGAGCGACCACATCGCTCAATAGACGCGAGACATCGATCTCGACAGGGAAAGTATTAGGAGCTTTGAGCAAATTTTCTAACTGCTCGGTGGTCTTTTTGACATGGGAGCCAACGATCGCCACACCCGCCTTGTGCGATCGCATATATTTCGACATATCTTCCGCCGCGATCGGCTGGGGTGGCAACTTGGCGAGGGCCGTCAGCAAACTAGCAGCGCTGCGGAATAAAAATCTTTTACCAGTCGCCGCCACTGCCAAAATATCTGAGGCAAATTGATTGAGATCGGCTTGGTTTTCGGCATCGACGACACCACATTGATTGTCATGAAGTCGAGCTAAGCGCTGACGCACCCCCGCACGAATATCTCCTAACAAAAAGCGCTGCACTTCTGTCGCAGGAATTTTGCCTTTAGTTTTTTCTTCGACGTAATCAGGTAAATAACTATGGGCATAACCAAAAACCGAATCCTTAGCGAATTCGGTTTCATGGACTGGCGTGGGTACACCGTTGACCACGAGATAATGCACGCTTGATTTGGTAAATCGTCCCCCTTCAAAAAATGCTGGTACAAGGAAATGTGCGTCAAAATCACCTAACTCTTCGGCGATCGCATCAGTTTCGATCGGATAATGTCCCCGTAGCGTCGAGTCGGAACGACTGACGATCATAAAGTCTTGGATGCCTTCTGCTGCGAGAGCAGGTTTGAGATTGCGACAAACTTCGCGAGTTACTTTTGTCGCGTCTTCGGGCATGAGCGATCGCGTATTTGTCAGCACAAACATAATCGGCGAAGCATCGGCAAGACCGATGCATAAAGTTTCTACATCCCATTTAGTCAGTAGTAGGCAGCTATGCACAGTTTGCGAGCCTGTCGGATCGTCATCAAGCACAATGATTTTAGTTTGAATTTTAGACTGTGAAAAATCAATAGCTGCCATTGCTTTTTATGTAGCGTTTGTTCAGATGAGTATACCAACTGTGAAGGCTACTTTGTAGCTAGGTAATAAAATGTAAAAAACTGTAGCGCACGCGCAGCATGCGCCACAGATCCTTAGTAGAAAGGTCTTAGGATTTCTAAAACCACAGCTGAAGCGCGTTTAGCGTCTTCGGGTTGATCTAGGGTTAGACTAACTTCCGCCAACCTCTTTTCTAAGACTTCAAATGTGTCGTAGGTTTGAAAGGCAAGCTGGATCAAATCATCAATATCGTAAGTATAGAGTGCTGACCAGTCACGCTCTTGAGGGCTAAAACGATAATTTAAAGCAGAAAACAGGAGTATTTTAGCTTGGAGAGGGCTGATATTTTTTGAAATGTCAGCGCGTAAATCAAACAGATTAGTTAAATATTTGAGGTTATGTCTATGAGGAATCGTGTCGGAATCATTTTGGGTAGAGTATCCATAGCCAAACGCAAGAGCGTCATTGCCATTGGCGATCGCCGCCGATATTTCTGGGTTTAAAAAGCTTTTGGGAAGTTTACCTTCATCGCGCAAAGTATAGAGAAATCCAAGACTATCGATAATGTTATCCGCAGCAAGCAGATACTCTGATTGTTTGCTCAGTTGTTTGATATTGCTATTTAACTTTTGCTTAAGCACATTGAGATCAGGAAACGCGATCATCAATTCACTGACAAGCTGAGGCACATGTAACGCTTTAACCTCGTTAACATCAGTTGACCAAGAATCATGACAGGTGAAGAGGATAAGTCGTTTAATGCGAAGTACATTGCTGTCTTGCTCCAAGCTATTTATAACTTCCTCTAGAAGACTTGAATCTTCCATATTTTTGTTACGCGATGCAATGCTCAGTTGTCATATTGATGGATTGAGGCGGTCTACGTCAAGGTTAATAATAAAGACAGTGCAAAGCTTTGCCTCTATGACTTAGTTATGGGTGCAATTTGCCATCGGACATAGTTGCGCCATTAAAGATAGTGCCAATTGTACTAGACCCAGTGAGTTCGGCTCTGGTCAAGATCGCTTTGCTAAAATCGGCTCCATCGAGATTCGCTCTTACTAAATAAGCATCAACTAGACTAGCTTCACTAAGATTAGCTTTATCTAGTAGCGATCGCGATAGATCACTACCATTAAGTATCGCCTGAATTAATCCTGCATTACTTAAAGTCGCCATGCTGAGGTTCGCTTTACTTAGATTAGCGCCAAATAAATTGGTAAGACGTAGGTTAGCATTTTTGAGATCTGCCTTCATCATGTTTGCCCCCTTGAGATTAGCCTCGGTGAGATTGGCATGACTAAGATTGACCTCAGTAAAAATTGCCCTGATTGCGATCGCGCCACTGAGATTTGCGCCTTGCAAATTGACTCTTGAGAGAGTTGCTTCACTGAGATTTGCACCAGAAAGATCGACTCCTGTAAGGTCGGCTCCACTCAAATTTGCCCCTCGCAAATCCGCCTTGCGTAAATTTGCACCGCTCATATTTGTGGGTGGATAACTTCGCTCTTCGCGCATATTTGCTGCACTCAAGATTGCACAACGTAAATTGGCACCACGGAGATTAGCACTGCGTAAATCTGCCTCATGTAGGTTCGCGTCCATTAAATTGGCAAGGGAAAGATTTGCTCCAAACAAATTCACCCGTTGTAACATAGCTCCATGTAGGTCAGCCCCAGTCAGGTTGGCACTCATCATGATTGCTTGATTGAGAGTTGCCCCACCTAGTCTTGCGCCTGATAAATTGGCATGATTAAGAGTGACTTTGTTCAGATAAGCAAAAATAAGATTAGTTCGTCTCAGGTCAGCTTTGGTCAAGTTAACACCAATTAAATCGCTATTAGATAAATTGGCATTAGCAAGATTTAGACTGGCAAAGTCACGCCGACCAGAAGCATATTCTTTCAGGAGTTTTTCTGCGCTCATGATTTATTTATGAAAGTACCCAGAGCCTTGTGCCGTTATAAGATTTTGATATGGTAAGGAGACGGTAATCCATGCTCCGCCAGTTTCAGGGTGATTTTTAGCAACGATCGCCCCTTTATGTAAAGTGACGATCTGGAGAGCGATCGCTAATCCTAAACCACTGCCGCCGCGATTTAGCCCCGATCTTGTCCGTGATGGATCAATTTGATAAAAGCGATCAAAAATACGGGATAAAGCGTCTTCAGGAAAACCTTCTCCCGCGTCAATTGTTTCTATTTGTAAATTTGAGTCTACCACGCTGGCTTTGATTGTAATCGACTGAAGCGATGGACTGTGCTTGATACTGTTATCTAATAAGTTGAGCAAAAGTCGATACATGCGCGATTCATCAAGTTGCCAAACTAATTTTTCGTCGCAAATCTGATGGAGTGTGAGCTGCTTGCGATTGGCTAGGGGTTCGAGGCTTGACCAAACTGCCCGCACTAATGTCGATAGATTCACCTCACTTAGATTAATCACAGGCTCAATCCCGACATCCATCTGCCCCAATTCGAGAAGATCCTGCACAAGCTTGGCAATCCGATCGATTTCGCCGAGTAGACGCTCTACCCAAACTCTCGCTTCAGGATCAACACGCGGCTCGATCGTCTCGGCGACGAGACGGATTGAGGTTAGCGGCGTTTTCAGCTCATGAGCAATATCCGATGTCCAGCGATCGCGTTGCTGCGTAATTGCCACGGCTTCTTGACGATCTTCCAAAAAAATACCAACTTGCCCATGCTCTAGATAAATACTATAGGCGCGAATCGGTCTGCCTAGCTGTGGGACAGGATCAGCAGGATCGGGGATAGCGGGGTGAAATACCCAGTCAGCTTGAGTGCTGACATTATGCGATCGGGTTTTTTCGACTAAGCGATCAAGCTCGTAGGAACGGATTAGTTGTAGCAAAAATGGTTTACGTAATAAACTCGTTTGGCAATTCGCAATACCCATCATAGCGGCGGCTTTCTGATTACACATGGTTATGCGATTGTCTTGATCGACTTGGATATAACCGATGGGAGCCGCTTCAAAAATTTTTTCCCACAATAATTTAGTTACATCACGATCTACAGGCGCACTGGCTTCAGGTAGATTGTGATGCTGCTGAATATTTCGTTGGACATTCTGCGCCCAACTTTTAAGATTATGGAGCGATTTTGCTTTAAATATATGACGCGATCGCTTACGAAATTTGCGATCGCGTCTTTGGTTGGCATAATTCCAGCTAAACCAGCAAGCACTAGTGGCGATCGCGCCGATCACAATTCCTACAAGCAGCCAGAACAATTGCACTGTTAATTAGCCCCAACACTTACAGACGCTAGATTATACCAATTTATAGCGATCGGCAGTTTTGTTAAAACCCAAAAGAGAGATGCGGCGCTACGCGCCGCATCTCTCTTTACAAAAATCAAGCCCTAAAAAAAGTAGATGGTCGCAGTGCGACCCTCTACTTTTTAGGCTTTAGTAAGTTTCAACGTGCCAACGTCCATCACGCTTCATTTGCTTCTCGAAGTCCTTCCAAACAACATCACTCTTAGCGGCTGTTTTGGTCATGAATTCCGCAATACCGTCTTCCATGCCACGCAAGCCACACATGTATGTGTGAGTAGTTGGCTTTTGCATTACTTCCCATAACTCATCAGCATATTCAGCCATACGGTTTTGGATGTACATCTTTTCGCCCTTGGCATTTTTCTGCTCACGGCTAATCGCGACATCGTAACGGAAGTGACGCTCGTTTTTGTACGCCATCCATTCAAGGTCAGGCTTGTAAAGAACAGTGCTGTCGGTAGGGACACCGAAGAAAAGCCAAGCCAAGCCCTTGAATTCATAATCCTCATGCTTTTCTTTGAACATGCGCCATAGGAATGCACGGAAAGGGGCAATACCTGTACCCGTCGCGATCATGATCACCGTGGCATTGGGATCATCTGGCAATAGCATTTCCTTACCAACTGGTCCAGTAAGCCTGACATCATCACCAACTTTAAGATCGGTCAGGAAGCTAGAGCATGTACCTTTGATAGTCTCACCAGCTTCGTTTTGGTACTCCAAACGCTTGACACTTAGCGATAAAGTCTTGCCATCAAGATCGTCACCAAGGCGGGTTGAGGCGATCGAATAAAGGCGAAGTTTATTGGGCTTGCCATTTTTGTCTTCGCCAGGAGGGACGACACCAATACTTTGACCTTCTAAATAACGAAGATCGCCTCCAGAGATATCAAACTTTACATGACGGGTATCACCAGCAGCACCTTGTCTAACCAACACCTCATTGGAGATACATTTTGCTGTAAATGGATTAGCGGGGCGGTAGATATTAACGGGAATATCTTTATCTGAATTTGCACTCATGAGACGTTATACAGAAAATATATGACAGAAGAACATGGAGTTATTATATTTTTAAATGCGACTTTCTCGGTATTATGCATCACGAAAATCTCTTTGGTGGGGCAAATATTACATGTTTATTAATATTTAGTCAGCTTCTTTAGACATTGCGCCTAGCAGCTTTCTACCAGCTTGTCTATGTTATTATCGATACAATTGATACAAATTATAAACTTAAGGTACTTGCGATAAACTGCAAATATGTAGTAAAGAGCAAAAAAGTATCTGAAAATGCGGCAACAGCGATTTTTGCTTAGATTGCGAAACAAAATCAGTATTGAGTCTAGAGGAGGCTACTTTGCGAACAACGGGTGCATTTGCTCTCATCGATAGTGTGAGACGACAGGGTGTGAAGCATATTTTTGGCTACCCTGGTGGGGCCATACTGCCTGTCTACGATGAAATTTATCAGTCCGAAGCAAGAGGCGAAATTAAGCATTATCTTGTGCGACACGAACAGGGAGCCGTCCATGCTGCCGATGGATATGCCCGTGCTACTGGGAGCGTCGGTGTATGTGTCGCAACTTCTGGCCCTGGGGCAACTAATTTGGTGACGGGTATTGCCACGGCGCAAATGGACTCGATTCCAATGGTGGTGATTACGGGGCAAGTGCCTTCCTATGCGATCGGTACTGATGCCTTTCAAGAAACAGATATTTGGGGAATTACCTTACCAATCGTCAAGCATTCCTACGTGATCCGCAGACCTGAAGATATTGCGCGGATCGTTGCTGAAGCTTTTCATATTGCAGGTACGGGTCGCCCCGGACCTGTATTGATCGACATTCCCAAGGATATTGCTCAGCGTGAGTTTGACTATAATCCTGATGTGCAGATTGATTTACCCGGTTATCAGCTCAAGACCAAGGGACATTTGCATCAAATTGCGGCGGCGATCGCCCTAATCCGTGAAGCCAAAAAACCATTGCTCTATGCAGGTGGCGGTGCAGTGCTGGCTGATGCCCATCCAGAAATAGCCGAATTAGCGAAGCGATTCCAATTGCCCGTGACCACAACCCTGATGGGTAAAGGTGCTTATGATGAAAATGACTATCTATCGGTTGGAATGTTGGGAATGCATGGCACAGCCTATGCCAACTTCGCAGTACAGGGCTGCGATCTATTGATCGCGGTTGGTGCAAGATTTGACGATCGCGTAACGGGTCGTTTGGATAAATTTGCTCCCGATGCCAAAGTTATTCACATTGATATCGATCCTGCGGAAGTTGGCAAAAATCGTAAACCTGACGTGCCGATCGTCGGTGATGTCAAGGAAGTACTCCAAGCAATTCTTGAAGCCACAAGTTATGAAGAAAATATTCAAACCAAAGATTGGTTTGTCCAGCTTGATCAGTGGAAAGAAGACTATCCTCTTGAAGTACCTGCCTATGACGGAGTTCTGTCGCCTCAGCAAGTCATCTATGAATTTGGTAAGCAAGCGCCCAATGCTTACTTCACCACTGATGTCGGACAGCACCAAATGTGGTCGGCGCAGTTAATCAAAACAGGTCCTCGCAAGTGGATTTCGAGTGCAGGACTTGGCACGATGGGCTATGGAATGCCTGCGGCGATGGGCGCAAAGGTGGCTTTACCAAATGATCAAGTGATCTGTATTAGTGGTGATGCGAGTATTCAGATGAATATTCAAGAGCTTGGCACATTGGCTCAATACGGCATCAATATCAAAGTGATTATTATCAATAATGGTTGGCAGGGCATGGTGCGTCAGTGGCAAGAAAGCTTTTATGATGAGCGCTACTCGTCTTCCAATATGGAACCTGGTATGCCCGACTTTGTAAAGCTTGCTGAAGCCTTTGGCATTAAGGGTATGAAGGTAATCGATCCTAGCGATCTGCAATCTGCGGTTGCCGAAATTCTTGCCTATGATGGCCCTGTATTTGCCGATTTTCGGGTTAAGCGCAATGAAAACTGTTATCCGATGGTTCCTCCAGGTGCAAGTAATGCAGAAATGGTCGGCTTGCCAACGCCTAAGCGATCGCGGCTAAGCCCAGAAGTTCCAGAAACTGTAACTCAACTCGAACAGGCTTTAGTTTAGATGCAAAAAGTATAAGGCGGTACTTCGCACCGCCTTATACTTTTTGGGGTTTGGGGTAGCGGTGCTATGCTTTTGCTTTGTTTCCATGAAAATCTATGACACCAGAAAAGTCTTATCGCCCAAATGTGGGAATTATTGTTTTTAATCGCAAAGGCGAAGTGCTAGTTGGCGAACGTGTTGGCGTTCCTGATTCGTGGCAGTTTCCACAAGGCGGAATCGATGATGGAGAAGATCCGCAAGTAGCAGCTTTGCGCGAGCTATACGAAGAAGTGGGGATTAATAATGCAGTTTTAGCTTATGTACATCCCGAATGGCTTTATTACGACTTTCCCCCGACCCTAAAATTGTCAGGTAAATGGGCAAGTTATTGCGGTCAAAGACAGCGTTGGTATGCTTTTTATTGGGATCAGCCTGCGTCCGATTGCCAGTTAGATATCCACCATCGCGAGTTTCGGGTGGTGCAATTTATGGCGATCGATAAGACTCTTGAATCAATTGTTAGGTTTAAAAGAGAAGTTTATCAACAAGTAGTTAAGATTTTTACGCCTGTTATTCGCGATTACATTGGCAAATTGCAATGAAAACAAATCCTCCAATCATCAGTGAAGAACTCAACGATCGCCGATTCGGGGCAATTACTGAAGAAGACATTGACGAAATTGAGTTTCCACCCAGTGATTTAGAAAGTGATGAGCCACCCTTGGAAAGCGACCTGCACCGCGAACAAATTGATCTATTAATTCGCCTTTTGAAATATTGGTGGCGCGATCGCCATGATTTCTACATGTCTGGTAACTTGACGGTTTTTTACAACCAACAGCAGCTTAAATCACGAGATTTTCGCGGCCCTGATGTGTTTGTGGTCATGGATGCCGAGCCGAAGCCTCGCAAAAGTTGGACGATCTGGGAAGAGGGCGGCAAATATCCCAATCTCGTAATTGAATTGCTGTCAAGTTCAACGGCAAGGGTAGATCGGGGTACAAAAAAGCAGCTATATCAAGATGTATGGCGCTTACCAAACTATTTCTGGTTCGATCCCCATAACCTAGAGTTTGCGGGATTTGATCTGGTTGACAACAAATATCAAGTAATCCAGCCCACCGATGCAGGTTTGTTATGGAGCGATCAACTGGAATTATATCTGGGTGTGCATGAACAGCAATTGCACTGGTTTACGGCTGACGGTCAGCTTATCCCCTTACCAGAGGAGCAAGCATTACAAAGGGCGGCAAAACTTGAGGCAATATTGCGATCGCAAGGTATCGATCCCGACCAAATATAACTTCGAGAGCATCTTGAGGAAAAGTACGCTAGGTATAGTTATAGCTCCTCTTGACATTGACTACATAATCCAAAAAATTCAAGCGTGTGATAGTAAATCTGGAAAGTATGCTGTTTCGCGAGTTGATTGCCTAAATCGTGGATAGGGCAGCTATCAATCGGTAAAGATTTACCGCAGTTGAGACAATTAAGATGATGTTTATCGGTAGGCATGACGCTATAGACGGTTTCGCCGTTGGGTAAGGTCAGCGCTTTGATTAAGCCTTGCAATTTGAGCGTATCTAGCGATCGGTAAACTGTGGCTAGCCCCACACTTTTTTCACTATTGCGTAACTCCGAATGGATATCTTGCGCTGATACGGCGCGATCGTGATGTTGGAGGAGATGTAGCACTCGTTCTTGGCTGCGAGTGAGTTTTTCTTTCATGCTTTTAAAATTACCTTAAGTATGCAGCCGTAAATAAAACCCAAGAATTAGCGCTGCGGCGCTCCGCGCCGCAATGTCTAATCTTTCACTGAGAAGGGAGTAAGTATGGTTTAGAACTTAAAAGGATTATAAATCACGCATGGTGTAAAGCATTTTTCTAATCGCTCACAGGTTTCTGCATTAATTTCGGTAATCCATTGTTTATGCACTAGTTCCGCGATCGCCTGAGTACCATAAATCAATGCCGATATCCCTGCGATCGTGGCGCGAAAGTCGATCTCCCGATCTTGAAAATCACCGTTGTAACGCTTGACTGTGAGGTTGCCGCGATCGCCATTCACTCCAAAAACACCATCATTCCAATGGCAATGGGGATCGCTCAGGGCAAAGGTAAATGGCTCGCAAGCGATCGCTAAACCATGCAAAGCCCCAACAATATCGATCGCTCTCACCATCCAAGGATCGGTCATGGATGACTCCAAACGTCCTGCATCACTGAGCCATGTATGCACATTTGTATCGAGTGGGACTGGCATTTTTAGGCTATGAATTTGATCGCGATGACTGGCGAAAAAATGAAATAGGCGATCGCGTGACTCGATATCTGTCCAAAATATTGATGAAATGTCAATCTGGCGATCGCGCATCGGCAAATTTCCACTGCTATCGATCGCATAGATGGCGATCGCGATAGGTTGAAGATCGCGCTTCACCACTACACAAAGTTTTTGGCGATGCAAATGCCACCATTGATCGTAATTAAAATTAGTAATTGCTAAACCGTGACTGTGTGGTGAGAGGGTTTTAGATCGCAAACTCTCATATAAAAAATTTGCCAAAATATCTTTTGCTTCTGTGGCGGCAAGGCGATCGCATGTCAAGTTAGCTTGATTTGGTATTTTTAAATATTTTGATAAAGACGAGACAGGAATATTTATTTCATTGGTGGAATTGGCGATCGCATAGCCCAACCCTTCATAAAAACTTTCTTTGAACGGCGTAAGCATACTCACGCAAATCCCTTGCATCCGCATCTCTAAAAATGCACTTTTCATTAGTGCCTTCACACAGCCCTGATTGCGATATTCAGGATATGTCCACACGCCGCCGATGCCCCCCATCGCTTTGAGACTACCGCGCACCGACTGCTGGAAACTAAAACATTGCAGCGCTGCCGCAATCTTGCCATCAATTTCGGCAACTAACACTTCTTCAGGATTAATCGCGGTTAAATGTGATCGGGGCAAGTCTTGATTAGTCCAACGCGAATATGCATACAAATCTCCCTTCAGAATTTCAAGGCGATCGTTATTATTAATTTTACGAATTTTCATTGTAAATTTTGGTTTGAGCGCATTGGTAGCAACTTGGGTTAAGTATAATTTGTCAAACTAAGATACTCCCCCTAAATATCCCGTGCGTCTCGCTAATAAAACGCCAATTTGAATACCGATCATGCCCGCGATCGCACTACCAACAAAATAGATGAGCAACATCGTAATATTGCCTTTATCTAAAAATTCTCTAGATTCTAAACCGTAGGTGGAGAAGGTTGTATAGGCTCCGCAAAAACCTGTAGTTGTCATCAGACGGAACTCAGGCGAAATAATACGAAGATTTTCGGTTGCCAATGTCAAAATATAGGCAATGATCAAACAGCCTGTGACGTTGATGAAGAATGTACCGTAAAAGCCGAAATCTTTACCGAAAATTGCTTTTACTAACTCGGTTCCATAATATCGACTCAAAGCTCCAAAAACAGCACCGATCGCCACAGCTAGCGGATAACGTCCCTTTAAAAAAGCCATTGTTTTTTGTCCTAATTTCTTGCTTTCAAATTTGAGTAATACAGATAATTTTTTGAAAGTTCCGCGAACTTTCAAAAAATTATCTAGTTTCTATGTCATTGAAATCGAATGATTTTCAAAAAATTACTTGGGCATCGGGGAAACCTAGCTTGGCGATCGCCACACCTAAAAGCACTGCTGCCAAGCCAAACACTGCACTACCCGCCCAATAAAATGCTGTTGCCGCCACTTGTTTACTACGCCACATCGTCAGCGTATCAAACCCATAGGTAGAGAATGTGGTGTAAGAACCTAGAAATCCAGTTCTAATCAACAAGTCTAATTCGGTCGGATAGCTAGTGATTCCTTTAGAAATCGAGAAAAAGAAACCCATTGCTAAACAACCTGTTAAATTAATACCAAAGGTTGCATAGGGAAACTTTGTGCCAAACTTAGCTTTTGACCATTCTGTAAGGTAAAAGCGTGACAATGCTCCAGACACTGCGCCTGATGCGATCGCCAAAACATTAGTGATATCTGACATTATTTAGAAGTAAACCCAACATTTTTAACAAACGTGAGTGGGAAGTCTAACGTTGTATTCAGTAAATGCATGAATCGCTATAAGTATTTATACTCTATGTAAATCGATAATCAGGCTAACAACAAAACCAACTCGAAATTGATTGATTTTGTATTTGTATGCGATCTATTAGAATTTCTGATATTGCTTTAGTATTAATACAATTGCCATCTGTTGATATTAGCGTTTGTATCAGAATATGTCTGAAGAAGATAAGAACAAATCGATAAACTATCGACTTTTTTAACTTTAATTTTCAGCTAAATATGTCAAATCAGCCTTGTCTAGCCTTGATTTGAGAATCCAAATCCAGAAAAATTCTGAGCAAACAACTACCATAAGATATATCTAACTTATTAGAGCTATATAAATTTTTTATATGAATTTATAGCTGTAAATATCTGGGTTTGAAAAAATTTTTTCAAAAAAAGTAAATGTGTATACGCACTTTATGTTTAAATTAAAGACATCATTGAAGGGATTCACACCAAGAGTTCCTGATAAGATTAACTTATATAAAGTATAAAGCAGAAATTTTCACCGAAGAGTAAGATCTCCAAGGACTAATTAGATTTTTAATAGATTTACAGATTTTTAATCTTTCTTTAATTTCCGATTTGGCTATTGAATCTGACTCCCAAGTTTTTTTTCGTCGCCTCGTGCGTTTTATCGATTCTAATTTAACTATAGTAAGGAGATATTAATGTCTTACTCGAAAACACAGTCTAAAGCCAAGGCTGGCTACGACGCAGGTGTACAGGACTATAAACTAAAGTACTATACTCCCGATTACACTCCTAGAGATACTGACCTTCTCGCCGCTTTCCGTTTCGTGCCTCAACCAGGCGTACCCCCAGAAGAAGCTGCTGCTGCGGTAGCTGCCGAATCTTCGACAGGTACATGGACAACTGTATGGACAGACTTGTTGACTGACCTCGATCGCTACAAAGGTCGTTGCTATGATGTCGAACCAGTACCAAACGAAGACAATCAATACATCGCTTACATCGCCTATCCTCTGGACTTGTTCGAGGAAGGTTCTGTAACCAACTTGCTAACCTCATTGGTTGGTAACGTTTTTGGTTTCAAAGCTCTTCGCGCACTTCGTCTAGAAGATATTCGTGTGCCGATCGCTTACCTCAAGACATTCCAAGGACCTCCTCACGGTATCCAAGTTGAGCGCGACAAACTAAACAAGTATGGTCGTCCTCTATTGGGTTGTACGATCAAGCCTAAATTGGGCCTGTCGGCGAAGAACTACGGTCGTGCAGTATACGAATGTTTGCGCGGCGGTTTGGACTTCACCAAAGACGATGAAAACATCAACTCTCAGCCCTTCATGCGTTGGCGCGATCGTTTCTTGTTCGTTCAAGAAGCAATCGAAAAAGCCCAAGCTGAATCTGGCGAAATCAAGGGTCACTACTTGAACGTCACCGCTCCAACTTGTGAGCAAATGATGGAACGTGCAGCTTTCGCGAAGGAAATCAAAACGCCGATCATCATGCATGACTTCTTGACTGGTGGTTTCACAGCCAACACCACTCTTGCTAAGTATTGCCGCGATAATGGCTTGCTCTTGCACATTCACCGCGCCATGCACGCAGTTATTGACCGTCAAAAAACCCACGGTATTCACTTCCGCGTTTTGGCGAAGTGTCTGCGTATGTCTGGTGGTGATCACCTCCACTCTGGAACCGTTGTTGGTAAACTCGAAGGCGAAAAGGGCATCACCATGGGCTTCGTTGACCTAATGCGTGAAGACCACATCGAACTTGATCGCTCTCGCGGTATCTACTTCACTCAAGATTGGGCTTCTATGCCTGGTGTTATGCCAGTTGCTTCGGGTGGTATTCACGTTTGGCACATGCCTGCGCTCGTCGAAATCTTCGGCGATGACTCTTGCCTACAGTTCGGTGGTGGTACTTTGGGTCACCCATGGGGTGCTGCTCCTGGTGCAACCGCTAACCGCGTTGCTCTCGAAGCTTGCGTACAAGCTCGTAACGAAGGTCGCGACATGATGCGTGAAGGTGGAGACATCTTGCGTGAAGCTGGTCGTTGGTCTCCTGAATTGAATGCTGCTCTTGAACTCTGGAAAGAAATCAAGTTTGAATTTGAAGCAATGGATACTGTCTAATCAATTAGCTTTAGTATTGTTGAATTGAGCTTCGCTCAATTCAACAATGTCATTATCTTGGTTAAGTTAGCCTATGGATATCAAGCGCAGTACAAAGTCTATCTCTAGTATGCTCATTAATTTTTTGACATACGAAGCTGTGAAGACTGTCTCCGAACAACTGCAAGAAACAGATCGGTTAAAAGCTCTCTGGTTTAATCAGTTCTCGACGCGCGAGAAAATCCAAAATGGCGAGCTTTATATCAAAGAACTGTTAGAGGTTCACCAAGATTTAGCTTTTCGGATTATGACTGTGAGAGAACATCTGGCTAATGAGATTTTAGATTTCTTGCCAGAAATGACTCGCACAGGGCTCCAACAATCAAATATGCAGCTTCGTTGTCAGCATCTCGATCGGCTCATGAGCGCTCAGGCTTCGGAAGGATACGCGGAATGCGAAAATCTAGAACCTGAAGCTGTTGTCGATCTCGAGTCTGAAAGCGATCGCGCTTCTAATTAAATCCATAGAAACACTTCTTTAAACTGCGAGAAAATAATGCAAACTTTACCAAAAGAGCGTCATTACGAAACTCTTTCTTACCTTCCCCCTTTGAGCGATGCTCAAATCACTCGTCAAATCGAGTACACCCTTAAGCAAGGTTTCTTTCCTGCGATCGAATTTAACGAAGATTCTGATCCTGCGATTCACTACTGGACTCTTTGGAAGTTGCCTTTGTTCAACGCCAGAAGTCCTCAAGAAGTTTTGACTGAAGTTCAAGCTTGTCGCTCTAGCTATCCTGGTAGCTTCATCCGCGTTGTTGCTTTCGACAACATCAAGCAGTGCCAAGTCCAAAGCTTCATGGTACACAAGCCTAACGCTGCTCGTTACTAAGCTTTAACAAAACAAAGAAAGCCCCGCGATCGCGGGGCTTTTTTGTTTGTTTGCTATGATTTAGTTTAAATAATGAAAGTTAAACAAATTATCAAACTGATTGAGGCAGATGGTTGGTACTTAGCTCGAACGCGAGGCAGTCACCGCCAGTTTAAGCATCCTCATAAACTTGGCTTGGTAACTGTACCAAATAAGCTAAGTGATGATCTGGCAATAGGAACTCTTGATAGCATCTTAAAACAGGCAGGACTAAAGTAATGAGATATCTTGTAGTTATAGAAAAGACACAGACAGGCTATTCTGCATATTCTCCAGATGTTCTAGGCTGTATATCTACTGGCGCAACCTTGGAAGAGGTTAATCAGAATATGCAAGAGGCGCTTGAATTTCACATAGATGGTCTTATCGAAGAAGGGCTAGAAATTCCTGATCCTTCTACTTATTCCGCTTACGTTGAAGTTGCTGCATAATGCTATGGAAAGTAACTCAGAGACGAATTGGGCTAAGTTAGATGCAATGACGGAATCAGAAATTGATACTTCTGATATTCCACCTCTGACTGAGGAATTTTTCAATAAGTCGCGCTGGTGGAAACCTGTAACACCGATAAATGCATTAATTCAAGTCGATCCTCAAACTTTGGCATGGTTTCAGTCTCAAGGCGATGGCTATGAAAAGGAGATGGCAGTAGCATTACGGATTTATGCAGAAGCTCATCAAGCTAAAAAGTCGATGCAGGAAGCAGATGATAATGAATTGCTATCTGGCGATGATGCTTACTCGTATTACCAATCTTTGAAATTGCAAAATGCGGAAAATGGAAGCCTATAGCGACAAAATGCGCTGATTTAAGCTGCTCCTCAGGCTATGGTGTTGTTTCAGGTGTGAGACAGTAATATGAAAAGGCGATTGCCAAAGTTAAGAGTTGAGAAGCGATCAGGGCATAACAAATTGTTAGATCGGATGGAATTGTGATATTTTAGTTAAGACTAATAATCTTTGCTGCTTTCTGTCGTAAATGAATCAAATATTAGGAACTAAATAATGGCTCAAAAATATGACTACAGCCAACTGGAAGATATACTCTCACAATCCAATTGGGAAGAAGCGGATCAAGTTACTACCGATCTAATCCTTGTGATAGCGAACGATGCTTATAGATCCTCGATAACCTTTAACCCTAAAGATTATGATCCTAACTACCTGACTGAAAAATCCATAAGAGCATTGCCTATTAAAGAATTAAAGAAGATTGACTCTTTATGGCAAAAATACAGTGATGGTAAATTTGGTTTTACCCCACAAGCAGAGATTTGGCGGAAGTGTGGCGCTCCGTTGAATCTATTATCTGCAAGTATAATGAGCAATGAAAAATCTTCCAATCAAATACTAGCTGAGGTTTTCCTTAAATCATTAGGTTGGTATTCTGTCAACTCATCAAACTATCCTGCTGGAGCTTTTCCATTCACCTATGGCTTGAAGACAAAGGGAAATGAAGGTTTCTTGGACAGTAGATTGAAACCTTTTGGATGGATCGTAATGTTAATTGGACTTTTCATTGGCTTAGGTATAGCATCCACTATGAGTGACATTAAATTTGTAGTATTTTTAATAGCGGCAGGAGTTGGGAGCCTTTTTGCAGCATTTGTGAGTGCATTAGGACTAAACAATCAGATATGGTATAAATCTCAGTCTTGGCTTGTGGTTTTATCTCGATTTTCTAAATAAATAATATTATATAAAAAACGTAAGCAATCATGTGAGAATGGGAATGAGGGAAAGAGAAGACGGATCAATTAAAGCTTGGCAAAAAAAGTCCAATACGGAACGTCCTTGAGCCTTACAAGTTTGAATTGGTGCTTGACTTCCGCATTTCGGACATGCTTCAGGACTCAATATTTCATAACGATCTACGCGATTAAATCCTTTTCGCGTTTTTCCTTTGTGTCCCTTTTGTCCTCCTACTTTCTCTTCCTCTTCTTCTTTCACTTCTTTTACTTTCTCTGATAGCTTTAGAAAGTCACTTGATGGTGGTTTTGATGAATCTTTGCTGTTTCGATTGTTGATCGCTTTTAGCTTTTCTACTTCTTCGTACATTTGCTGCGCCCATTCTTGTTGACGCAGTATCACTCCTACCAGTTCTGGTATTGTCATTCCTTCTAGGCTTGTCCTTTCATATTGCGCTGGCTCTTTCATTTCTTCACTTTATCCTTTTCTCGATTATTGTCAACCCTGTTACCTGATTGCTTACCAAAGCGGGTCTTCTGGGTTTGCGGTGACAAACAAAACCAACAAGAGTTAAAAGTCTCTTCTAGTAAGGGTTTTAACAGTGTAGAGTTGTTTTATTGTATCTCTATGATAGAATTTTCACCCTAAACCCAGAAGACCCACCAAAGTTTTTCATATTTCCCTACCTTTAAAAATTTATGGGGATATTTCTTGCCTCGTTTGATTGTTGATAGAACTATGAAACTGGTAATGGATCTTGGAATAGGTTTTATAATTGTTCCACCTTTAGCATTCATATAGTTTTACTATATGTCAGTACTCAGTATATATTTTGTACTTGCTTTCTGTATTTGGAAGTTTTTATATTGGATGTATCAACTGCACTGCAAAAGATGGCGGCAAATATTTCTTTCTCGTGTAAATGAGTGTAATATATAAATATCACTATTTTTGTATCCTCAACCAATCAAAACTTATGAATTTTAAAACATATATTTCTACTTTTATAACGATAACAGTTTCAGTTATTAGTCTTTCCAGTTGTTCCATATTTGAGCCTAAATTTGGAAACTGTGCCAGAATAGCAGAAAATATCATGAGAACATCATTTCAAAAAGCAAAGAATGGAGGAGATAAATACATACAACATATGCGAGTTTCAGACATGAGTAGTGGAGTAGTTTATTTAAATATTGATCGTACAGGTGAATTAAGCTTGGAAAAGAAGAGTATTGACATATTTGGTTCTTATTATGCAGATGGATTAGTCAATAACCAAAATAAAGTTGTTTGTCCCGCTTCGATAACTGAAATTATTGTTACACGAACAGAATTTGCAATGCGTGAAATTGGTCAAGGTGGCAAATATATATTAACCGAAGAAAATGGAAAAATTACTTACCAGAAGAGATAGGATTCTAACCTTGCAGAGATAAATGGGCGATCGCAGATTGATTTTGATGAGAGGCGATCTCCCTCAATAATTGTTAAAATAGTGTGATGAAATTTGAATGGGACAAAAACAAAGCAGACAAAAACTTTGGAAAGCATAAAGTTTACTTCGATGAGGCGAAAACTATCTTTGACGATCCACTTTACGTTGACTTCTACGATGCAGACCATTCAGCCGAAGAAGAGCGTTATCTGATTGTTGGCAATTCAAATCGAGGAAGGCTATTAATTGTTTCCTACACAGAAAGAAAAGATTCAATTCGTATTATTAGTGCTAGAGAAGTTACAAGATCGGAGCGTGAAGCATATGAAGAAGGATGAAATGGAAATGGAAGATGACTTGCGACCTGAATACGATTTAAAAAGCATGACTGTGAGAAAATTAGGCTCAGGGCGAAAGAGCTTTGGCGAAGCAACAGTGCGATTAGAACCTGATGTAGCAGCAGTATTTCCTAATGCAGATGCAGTCAATGAAGCCTTGAGATTCATGATTAGAGTCATGCAACAAAATCAGTCAACTAATCTTGCTGTATTAACTGAAGTACAGAAGCAATAAATTTTGTGGATTGTAAGTGCGATCGCAGATTGATTTTGATGAAATGCGATCGCCGATCTTGTCGAGTTTATTGAGGAAATATGAATTGACAATTTTTATATTGTTAACTACAGTTAACACATGATTGAAGTTCGCCAGACAGAAATATTCGCTGACTGGTTTACCAGTTTAAAAGACAGAAAAGCTAAAGCCCGCATTCAAGCACGCATCGATCGCATGGAAATGGGAAACTTTGGTGATGTTGCTCCAGTTGGTCAAGGAGTCAGCGAAATGCGAATATTCTATGGGGCTGGCTATAGAGTATATTTTGTACAGAGAGGTTCTATCGTTGTGATACTTCTGTGTGGCGGTGATAAAAGCTCTCAGACTTCTGACATAAACAAGGCTAAAGAACTAGTTAAACAATTAGAGGATTGAGTTATGGCTCTCATTACTAGTCGCTGGGACTCAGCAGAACATCTAAAGACAGAAGAAGATATTCAGTTATATTTAGAAGCTTGCCTTGAGGAGTCAGGAGATGATCCTAAGGGGATCATTCATGCCTTTAGAGTCATCGCTCGTGCTAGAAACATGAGTCAATTAGCTAAAGATACTGGTTTAACAAGAGAGGGGCTTTACAAAGCATTATCACCTGATGGCAATCCTACTTTTGCAACAGTAACCAAAGTTGCTAAAGCACTTGGATTTAAGCTGACTGTCCAGCCTATCTCCTCTTGTGGATAAGTGCGATCGCCGATTTTGTGGGGTGCTTGTGTAATTGATAAATTAGTGAGTTACGCGATCTTTTTTTTGGCGATCGCTGTTTGATTTTGATAAGGGGCGATCGCAGTATGTTTAAATCGTGACAGCGCTAATGCGCTCTTGCCCAACCTAGGGTAATAAACAATGGGTATGGCTAGCTCTTGATATTGAGACTCGCGAAATTGTTGGTTGTTTTATTGGCGATCGCTCTGGCGCGTCAGCCGAGAAATTATGGCAATCTCTGCCTCCTGTTTATCGTCAATGTGCTGT
>JBDNJN010000087.1:0-16739 GCA_041687725.1 Pseudanabaena sp. | reverse complement strand
GGTTGAGTATTTTGGTAAGGTGTTTGGTAAGGTCACGATTGCAGTGCCGCCTCACTATACGAGCCAAAATTGTTCTACCTGCGGAACATTGGTTAAGAAGACTCTGAGTACCAGAACGCATCAATGCAGCCATTGTGGAACGGTATTGGATAGAGATCACAATGCTGCGCTGAATATCTTGGCTATTGGTTTGAAAAATACCGTAGGGCATACGGAAATTTCTACGCCTGTGGAGAGTTCGACCTCTGCCAAGTAGATGTAAGTCTATCTGGTAAGTTGTCTCGCTGAATCAGGAATCTCAGTCGCTTCAGCGCTGAGAGTGTCAATAGAACTTGCCTTTAGCTCTCTGACATTACCTGAAATACCACGCAAAGTTTGAATATGATGCCCGACTTCATGGGCGATCGCGTAGGCTCGCGCAAAGTCAGCATCATTACCAGCCGTAGCTTCTAGATATTTAAAGAAACCCATATCTAAATAAACTTTTTTATCAGCAGGACAATAAAATGGCCCTGACGAAGTTTTCGCCGATCCACATGCCGAATTTACGAAACCATCAAATAGGACTAATTTGGGCGCTTGATAGTTAGTTTTTAGCTGTTGTTTAAAGATGCGATTCCAAGTATCTTCGGTATCGCCAAGAACTGATTTCACAAAGGCGGAATCACGATCTTTGATCGGTTGTTTAACCAGCGCTTGAGGTGCGGGTGCGGGTTTATTATTCGCCAAAAAACTCAGGATTTGGGCGGGATCAACTTTAAAAATTAGACCAGCAATTAAGGCGATCGCCATGCCACCAACACCCAATCCGCCCATCATGCCAACAGGTGATGAACTAGATGAACCACCGCGTTCATCTTCCACATTGTCGCTCTCACGCATTTCATCCCATTTCATGCTTTCGCTCCTGATTTTTATGGATATTTTATACTGTTTTGTATAAGTAGGTAGGCAAAAGAAACATTAGGAAACCATTTAAGAACTGATGTTACGTGGAAGCTCCTAAAAACCTCACCCCTAGCCCCTCTCCTTGCAAAGGAGAGGGGAACAAGAAACAACTCTGGCTCCCCTTCTCCTTGCAAGGAGAAGGGGTTGGGGGATGTGGTGCATTTTCTTTCCACGTAACATCATTTAAGAATTACTTTTTAAGGTTAAAAGCTTTAAATGATCCACCCTCAATCTCCCTTAAAAAGAGGAAAGAATTAATTCTTCCCCCTTTTTTAGGGGGATTGAGGGATTGAAGGGGAGCATTTAGAACTTTTAATCTCAAAAAGTAGTTCTTAAAGGAAGTTCCGCTTGGTTACTTTGGCAGTAAACTCTTTATTGCGAATTTCGACTTGGAGGATTTGATCCATTTTTGCGAGTTCGGGCGGCACATAACCAAAGGCGATCGCTTTTCCTAGAGTTGGTGACATCGTACCACTGGTGACAATACCAACTGTTTCGCCTTCAAAGCGAATCGGATAATCATGACGGGCAATATTCCGACCTTCCAATTCTAGACCGATTAGTTTGCGAGGCAGTCCATTGAGTTTCTGATCTTCTAACACCGCACGCCCGATAAAATCACCTTTCTCTTTGAGATGCACAATCCAATTAAGATCGGCTTCGAGAGGCGTGATTGTCTCGTTCATGTCCTGTCCATAGAGATGCATTCCTGCCTCAAGTCGCAAGGTGTCACGACAACCTAATCCGCAGGGAACCACACCGAGATCGAGCAGTTTTTGCCAAAGCAATTTACCTGTTTCGATATCGGTCATGATTTCACAACCATCTTCGCCTGTATAGCCTGTCCGTGCCACGAAGCTAGGTACGCCTAAAACCTCTGTATAGGCATGTCCAAAGCGTAAGCGCGGTAACTTTGAAAGGTCAGAAACGATGAGATCTTGTAAAGTGGCGATCGCCGTTTTGCCCTGAACAGCAATTAAAGTTTGCGAAGCTGAATTATCGACTAGGCGATCGCCCAAATGTTGTTGCAACCAAGCCTTATCTTTGTCGGTAGTTGAGGCATTGACAATTACTGACCAATTTTCGCGATCGCCATCAGGCTCATGACGATAAAAAATCACGTCATCAATAATTCCTGCTTGCTCATTTAATAAAACCGTATAAAAAGCTTGCCCCACTTTTACTCGTCCTAAATTTGATGGCACAAGTGTATTTAAGGTTTCTAGTACACCAACCCCTGAGATTGCGAATTTGCCCATGTGGGACACATCGAACATCCCGACCTGCGATCGCACCGCATTATGTTCAGCAACCAGCCCTTTATATTGGACGGGCATCTCCCAGCCGCCAAATTCTACCAATCGCGCCCCAGAACTGACATGAAGATCGTAAAGCGGCGTGCGTTTGAGAGCGTTACTCATGATTGTCGTTAAAAAATTGTTACAACTCCATTATGTATTTTTGTATACTGTTAAGTCAGTTGAATATAAAAAAAAGGTATTTATCAGCGTGAGTCAGCATCCCCTTGAGCAGCTAAATCGCTACGATGCTAAAGCCAATGCCGAATATTACGGTCGTCGTCCTTGGTTAGCGATTGGTCGAATTTTTAAAATAATTTATTTTGCAATCAGTTTTGGGCTAGCTTTTGGCTGGGATGTCCTGACTGGCAATACCGTCAGTCAACCGAAACTTGCTGAACAGTTACGGCGGATCATCACATCGCTTGGTCCTACCTATATCAAAGTTGGACAGGCCCTATCGACCCGTCCCGACTTAGTGCGTGTGGACTTTTTAGAGGAACTAACTAAGCTTCAAGACCAGTTACCACCATTTTCTAACGCTCAAGCCTTTGCAATCATGGAGTCTGAGCTAGGCAAGCCAATTAATCAGGTTTATCAAACTATTTCTGAAGATCCAGTTGCGGCGGCAAGCTTAGGACAGGTTTACAAAGCAACACTGTATTCTGGCGAGGAAGTGGCGGTGAAGGTGCAGCGCCCCACCCTAGTTCCGACATTGACCCTCGATTTATACATCATGAGTGGAATTGCTGGTTGGCTAGGGCCATTGTTACCACTTAATCTTGGTAATAGTTTGGGAGCGATCGTGGATGAGTTCGGTTTGAAATTATTTGAAGAAATCGACTATGTCCACGAGGCTACTAACGCGGAGCGCTTCGCTGGTTATTTTAAAAACGATCCTGATGTCAAAGTTCCATCTATTTATCGTCAGTACAGCACCCATAAAGTCCTGACTTTGGAATGGATAAATGGCATCAAACTCACTGAAATCGAACAGATTAAATCGGCGGGACTTAATACCGATAATCTTGTCCGCATTGGGGTGATGTCTGGTTTACGTCAACTTCTCGAATTTGGCTTTTTTCATGCCGATCCGCACCCCGGAAATCTTTTTGCTACCTACGATGGCAAGATGGCATATATCGATTTTGGGATGATGGATCAATTAGATCTCACTACCAAAGAGCAAATTGTTGATTCAGTTGTGCATTTACTAAATAAAGATTATGACGAACTTGGTCAAGATTATGTGAGACTTGGTTTCTTGCAGCCAGATATCGAGATGAAGCCAATTGTGAATGCTCTCGAATCAGTGCTAGGCGATATCATGTCCGAGAAGGTGAAGGACTTCAATTTTAAAGTTGTAACCGATCGTTTCTCAAAAGTGATGTACGATTATCCCTTCTGTTTACCCGCCAAGTTTGCGCTAATCATTCGATCTGTGATTACTCAAGAAGGCGTAGCCCTTAGCCTTAATCCCGAATTTCAGATCGTGCAAGTTGCCTTTCCCTATGTGGCAAGACGCTTACTCACTGATGAATCCGATAGCTTGCGGTCAAGATTATTGGAAGTTCTTTTTAAAGATGAGAAGTTCCAATGGGCTAGATTAGAGAATTTATTGGCGATCGCCAAATCAGACGGTGAATTTGATATTATTCCCACAGCAAGTGTCGGCTTCAAGTTCTTAACTTCTAAAGATGGCGCATATATTCGCCGCCGTATTTTGCTGGCGCTCACTGAGGATAATCGTTTGCATACTGAGGAAATTATGCGAATCTGGAAAATGCTCGGCGCAGATCTTGAACCTGCGAAGTTGTGGGATATGGCGGTTAAGGCTTTAGTTGGAGCGGTGCCAAAAGCGATCGCTGCCGCACTTCCTTTCGCCGCTTTTCAAAATCTTAACTAATCTCACTAAGTAGTCTTTATATAGAAAGTTTCTGCATACCTCTCCACAGAGATATTATGCAGAAGCTTTCTTTTTTGGGGATAAATTTTTTCTTAACTGCCTCAATCTCAATCAAGACCATAATTAGCAATATAACTGACCAGTACCCGCGCACGCTGAGCGTGCGCCATATCTCTTTCGGTTTTAAGTTTTCTTCGGTTGCTGCCTGTGCTTATTACTCGCGATCGCCTAGCCCGATCGCCTGTTGAATATTATCTAAGCCATTAGCTTCTAACTTCGCGACTAAACCTTGCAATATATTCTTCACCATCATTGGACCTTCATAAATTAAGCCCGTATAAATTTGCACGATCGCCGCACCAGCAATAATTTTTTGCCAAGCATCCTCGGCCGTAAAAATGCCACCCACACCGATGATCGGTAAACTGCCCTGCGTTGTTTGCCAGATCAGGCGAATTACCGCTAAAGAGCGATCGCGTACAGGTTGACCGCTAATCCCGCCAGCTTCTTCGGTGACAGGTTTACCCGTGATTGATAGATGCGTAGTTGTTAAATTTTGACGCGAAATCGTTGTGTTCGTGGCGATAATTCCTGCTACGCCATAGGCTTGGCTTGCCTTCACAACTTCGATAATATCGGCATCATTTAAGTCAGGGGCAATTTTTACTAAAATCGGTTTATGCTGCGTATTAATTGGCTGTAGTTCGGCAAGGATCGCGCATAGTTGATCGGTTGCTTGTAAGTCGCGTAAATTGGGCGTATTCGGCGAACTAACATTCACTACAAAATAATCGCCAAAATCGTAGAGCGATCGCAAGCTTTCGGCATAGTCAAATTTTGCCTCGGCAATCTCTGTAACTTTAGACTTGCCGAGATTAATGCCGAGAGGAATACTGAGCTTATGAGCTTGTAAATAATTTTTAATATCCACCGCCGCCGTTGCTGCGCCGTGATTATTAAAACCCATCCGATTTAAAACGGCGCGATCGCTTGGTAAACGAAACAAACGCGGCTGCGGATTGCCCGATTGAGCCTGAGCCGTAATCGTCCCCACTTCTGCAAACCCAAATCCGAGATTTGACCAGGCCCCGATCGCCTCAGCATTTTTATCAAAACCTGCGGCTAAGCCCACAGGATTCTCAAATTTGAGGTTCCATAGGGTTTGTGACAGCCGCGAATCACTATAGTAAAAGGCGGACTTGGCGATCGCTTGGAGTGTGGGTGACTCACTAATTTGATGACAAGTAGCGATCGCGAGACGATGTGCTGCTTCAGGATCGAGAGAAAACAACAGGGGACGCACCCCATATTGATAGGCAGCACTTAAAATAGGGTTTGGCATAGTTTTTATACTTTGTCGTGCAAAGTACGACAGACTTGGCTGCAATAAGAAATTAAGGAGTACATTTTTCAATGATATGGCAACTATTGACAGCACCACTCGATGGACTGGTCTGGATTGCAGAACAGATCGAAGAAAGGGCTACTGAAGAATTAGAGAAAACCGAAAATCTGCACAAGCGGCTCACCACTTTACAACTAAAGTTCGATCTTGGTGACATCAGTGAAGAAGATTTCACAGTGCAAGAACAAGAGATTTTAGAAGCAATGGAAGCTGAAATGAACGAAAATCAGGAATAAGAATCACGCGCTATGCGCGTGATTCTTATTCCTCAAATAAATTTAACTAATTTGAAAAATAATGGAAGTCAGTGAACTGATCGATAGCTACCATGCGGGTCGCCGCAACTTTGCGGGGGTCAATCTTAGCAAAAGTGATATGAATGGAATTGACTTGAGTAATACTGATCTTAGCGGCGCAAATCTTAGTGAATCCAGTCTCTATGGCGCAAATTTAAGTAATAGCAAACTGAATGGGGCAGATCTGAATAGTGCCAAACTTTATCGCGCCACTCTCATTGGTGCAAACTTTAGTGGTGCAGATTTGGGGGAAGCAGATCTCAGTGAAGCTAATCTCAGTGATGCCAAACTCTACGGCGTGAATTTATACGGGGCAATTTTGAACAAGGCCAAATTGCCTCGCGCTAAACTCACGGGTGCGAATATGGGTAAGGCCAAGCTAAATCGCGCCGATCTCAGTGAGGCAATTCTCAGGGATGCGCGGTTGTTCGGGGCAAGCCTGATTGAAGCAATGCTGCAACGGTCTGATCTCAGCCGCACTAGCCTTAATGGCGCAAATCTGAATAAAGCGATGCTATCTGAGGTTGATTTAACTTTTGCGAGTTTATATGGGGCGAGTCTATGTGATGCCGATCTTAGCGAGGCTGACTTGACTGGGGCAAATCTCCAAGGCTCCGATCTAACTCGCGTGAATTTTTATAAGGCAAACTTAAGTAAATCGAAAATGGCTGATGCTGTCATTGAGGGAATGCTGACGCAAGAAGCAAATTTAACAGGTATTATCTGGTCTTAGAGAAAGTCAGCCCAAAGCGCTGACTTTCTCTATTTATTCCCGTAAGCTTGCCAAGCCAAATTCACCAGTGAATTAAATATCGCTGCTGCCGCGATCGCATTACCCTTACGACCATCCACCCGAATATGCGGAATTAGCGAATCATTTAAGCGTGACTTAAGCACATCGGTATCAATAAATCCCGCAGGAGTCCCGATTACCAAAGCAGGTTTCACATCTTCCGACTCGATCAGATCTACCAGAGTCGCCAACGCTGTCTGGGATTCCCCGATCACAAAAATAGCTTCGGGATAGCGCCTTGCTAAAGTTTCAATACCCCAAGCTGCTTGAGTTTTACCCTTTTGCGGACGAGTAATCGCTTCAATGCCACAATAAATAGGATTAGCGAAGGCATCGCAAATTTTAGGAAAGATGGCCGCTTGGACAGTTGGTACATCCACAATTATTGTGGTGCGGGTCGCGAGCGCGGTGGCTCCTGCCTGTAATGAACGTTCCGAAAATCTAACCAGATCTTTATATTCAAAATCTGCGGTTGCATAAATTACTTGGCGCACAATTTCATACTCGGCTGGCGAGAGTGAATGCTCACCAATTTCATGATCGATTATTGCTAAGCTTTGTGCGTCCGTAATATGCCATTCCATAAAATTATGCGGTTACTGTAGTTAATGGTATAGCATCATTCGGGTATAGCTGGATGACATTAGAGAGCGTTGCAAGTTCTACTTTCGGCTCTGTCAATTAATCGGGTACGTGAATATTTTGTCTGACACAATTACGACCCTCAGATTTGGCAAGATATAGGGCGAGATCGGCTGATTTAATTAAGTTTACGACTTGAAGCTCGTTAAAGAGAAAAAGTGTCGCCACACCACAGCTAATCGTCACATAATTAGCAACCTTAGAAAAATTGTGAGTCAATTTTAGCGATCGCACAATTTCCGTGGCACGAAGCGCCACACTCATTCCACCTTCTGCATCGGTATTGGGTAAAACGATCGCAAATTCTTCGCCACCATAGCGAGCTACCAAATCCGCAGGGCGATTGGTACATTTACTAATTGCCTGTGCAACTTGTTTGAGGCAATAATCGCCCTCTTGATGCCCATAATTATCGTTATAGTTTTTAAAAAAATCGATGTCGCACAATACTAACGAAATCGGCTGTTGTTCTCGATGCGATCGCCGACATTCTTGTTCAAGATATTCATCTAAACAGCGACGATTAGCCACTTGAGTTAATGCATCAATGGATACCAATCGTCTTAATTCTTCGACCACAACCGCCAATTGTTGATTAGCCGCTTCAAGCTGTGTACGAAGGTTAGCTTGATCGAGTAAACGGCGCACCCTTTGTCTTAGTACCGCCCAATGAATTGGCTTAGTTATATAGTCTGAAGCGCCCACGTCATAGGCGCGATCGACAGATTCACGATCCTCAAGTGCCGTAATAATTAAAACAGGCGTGTGATCACCATCGGGAAGTTTTTGTAACTGCGAACAACATTCAAATCCATCTAAGACAGGCATCATCGCATCTAGTAAAATCATATCTGGTTGATGTTCTTTATAAAGCTTCAACGCTTCCATGCCATTCTCCGCCTCAACCACACGATAATTTTCACGCTCTAAATAGCGCAGCAAAATCTTTCTCATAAACAAGTCATCATCCACAATTAAAATTAGATATGGCTTAGATGATGATGCTTTGAGAGTGCTTATTTCTTGGCTTATTTTTTGGTCTTGATGCTGATTGCGATCGCGACTATCGTCGATGGTCATTACATGATTAGACAGTAAAATAGATGTTAACTGAGATTCGCCTACCTGAAGGATTTAGCGATACTTTTCATGCTCTAGTTCAGATCTAACTTGGGCATATTCATTAGTGATTCTATTGATTTTGATTTCTAAATTTTCAAGTTTGTTATTGCGTAAATCTGCCTCCAATTCGCGACATAAAGTTGATAGATCCTCCGCACCAATGACACTGCTACTAGATTTCAAGGTATGAACTGTTCTTAGCATTACCTCAAAATTTTTCTGTGTAAGGCTAGTATATAGCTCTTGGAGTAGCGATCGCGTATTATCTAAATAACTATCGATCAGTTCAATCAAAAAGTCTGGGTCATCGCCTCCTATATCACTAGCAACTTCATGGAGCATGGGGATATTGATTGAAGCTAAGGTCAGTCTATGTATCCCAACTGATGGACATTCCTGTAAAACTTGCACCAACTCAGCATTGCGGATTGGCTTACTGAGATAGTTATCCATACCTGCGTCAAGGCAAATTTCGCGATCGCCTTGCATCGCATTCGCCGTCATCGCCACGATCCGAGGCTTAGTCATGAGCTTGCCACTTTGCCATCTTTGCTGGATCTGTCTGGTTGCCTCCAACCCGTCCATCTCAGGCATTTGCATATCCATAAAAATTAAGTCATAGGTTTGCTGCGAGAGTGCAGTTAGCACCTCCAGCCCATTAGCCGCCACATCCGCCCGATAGCCCATACGCTGCAAGATATGGATCGCCACTTTTTGATTGACAACATTATCTTCGGCTAGCAGAATCCGCAATGGATGATTTCTTGCCATGAGTGGATCGAATGCAAAACTTTGTTTTTGATGCAGTGCCGTGAGAATTTGTGTCGAATTCGCAAGATTTCCTAAGTTCTGATTTGTCGTTTTATTCGTGAATTCAGCAGAGCTTGTTGATGAAATTAAGTGCTGATTGGGAATACTGCTCGTCGAGGCATTTTCCCAAATGTTAATTAGAGCCGTAATTGAAAAGTAAAAAGTAGAACCCTGATGGACATCACTTTCCACCCACATCGTCCCCCCCATCAGTTCGCACAAACGCTTACTGATGGCTAGTCCTAATCCAGTACCACCATATTTTCTGGTAGTACTAGCATCGACTTGGCTAAAGGGTTGAAATAATCGATGGATGCGATCTTCGGGGATGCCAATACCTGTATCCTTAACCGCAAATTGCAAAGTGCGTAATGACTCGGTTTGTTCGTGGCGATCGCTTAAAGAGCAACGTAAATAATGGGAGACATGTTTTTGGGTGATCGAAATATTTATCGAACCACGACTAGTAAATTTGATCGCATTGCCAATTAAATTCGCTAAAACTTGTCGTAAACGAGCCATATCACCGATTACAATCAAATCGACATCAGGATGAATCAAATAGCCAAGTTCAATACCTTTTTTGATCGCCTGAGATGACAACAACTCAATCGTATCTTCTAAGCAAGTTCGTAAGTCAAAAGTTTGTTCTTCTAATTCCAGATGCCCTGATTCAATTTTAGAAAAGTCTAAAATATCATTAATAATTATGAGTAAAGTATTTCCTGCATTACGGGTAATTTCGACAAATTCTCGTTGCTCTCTGGTTAAATTTGTATCAAGTAAAACTCCCGTCATCCCAATTACAGCATTCATCGGAGTCCGAATTTCGTGACTCATTGTTGCCAAGAATTCACTCTTTGATTTATTGGCAGCCTCGGCAATAAGTTTCGCCGCTTCTAATTCCCTATTTTTCTCAATTAGCTGTTCGCGTTGTCGAGTTTCTTGAGTTAATAAATGTGCTTGTGATAGGGCGATACTGACTTGATTGGCAACAGATTCAAGTAATTCTTTTTCTTCAAGATTCCATTCATGAAAACTATTGCAATGGTGTAAGACAATAATCCCGTTAGTCAAACCGTGGGATGAAGTGCGGATTGCTAGCATCGATCGCAACTGCATTCGATGGAGTAGCTCACCAAACATATCTAAGTCTGGTGAGCTATAAACATTAGTAATCGCGATCGCCCGATCTTGACTCGAAATTTTTTGGCCAAAATTACTATTTAATAAGGGTAATCCAATATCTTTTACAGAAAAAATCTTTTCTGCTAATTGCTCTGACATCAAAGAAATTTGTGATGGCAATGATGAATCATTGTTTTGATATTCAACTTTGTAAATGAGGCATCGGCTAGAATGAAAAACCACTTGAATTTGATGAGCAGCAGTTTGAAAAATGCTATTAACATCAAGACTTTGACGAATTTCATCGGTAATTCGATTAAGTAAAACGGTCAGGCTCATTTGCCTTTTTAAATTTTTTTCTGCTTCTTTGCGCTCAGTTATATCAGTCTGAATGCCGATAAAGTGAGTAGCCTTGCCCTCATCGTCAAATATCGGTGAAATATTTAATTCATTCCAGAATAATGTGCCATCTTTGCGATAATTTCTGATGACAACAGTACAAGATTCTCTTTTGGCGATCGCCTCGCGCAAAATTCTTTTTTCAGGCTGAGATACATCATCTCCTTGCAAAAAAAGACAATTTTTGCCTATTATTTCACTAGCTTCATAGCCAGTAATTTCTTCAAAAGCCAAGTTGACGTAGATAATTGGATTATTGGGGAGTCGGCAGTCTGTGATCACGATCCCATTGCGGCTAGCCGCGATCGCCCGTTCTTGTAGTCGCAACGTTTCTTCGATTTTGTGTAAATCTTGCTTAGACCTATTTGTTGATTTTCTCACGATCTTCTTATTTAAAAATTTTCGACGATTGAATGGATAAGTCGGCATCGCGCCATTGGTCATTGTATGCATAATTTCATAAAGCCAAATATGAAATTAACCACAAAATAAATAACAAATCAATATATTAAAGATAGACTTAACATTTCTCAAAAAATTCTTTTTGCAGCAAATATCACCCTGAGACAGCTTGTAAAAATAAGTTGCTCACAATGGCGATTTTCGAGAGCTTTAACAAGGGGCTTAAGCCCCTTGCCTGTTCAAGTTGTTTCTACCAATCTGCGTAACAATAAAGAGCTGATTTTTAACTTATAAGCTTTGATCTCATATATCTTTTTATTCTATAACAATGAGAAATGCTTTATCAAATTTTGAGGATCATGTATGAGCTTATCTGACACGATCGCCGCGATCGCTACCGCTATTTCGCCACAACAGGGCAGTGTGGGCATTGTGAGACTATCAGGCGATCGGGCGGTGGCGATCGCGCAGCAAATCTTCTATGCGGGTGGCAAACAAGTTTGGGAAAGTCATCGCATTCTCTATGGCTATGTGAAGCATCCAGCCACAAAAAATATTGTCGATGAAAGCTTATTGCTGCTAATGAAAGCGCCGCGTTCCTTCACCCGTGAAGATGTCGTGGAGTTTCATTGTCATGGCGGGATTATGGCAGTGCAGCAAGTTTTAAATCTTTGCTTAGAGCAAGGCGCAAGACTCGCAGAAGCGGGAGAATTTAGCCTCAGAGCTTTTCTCAATGGCAGAATCGATCTCACCCAAGCCGAGAGTATTAACGATCTGGTTGGAGCAAAGTCAGCCCAAGCCGCTCAATTAGCGATCGCCTCCTTACGCGGCAAACTCGCCCAGTCCTTAAAATATTTGCGCGGTAAATGTCTAAATGTTTTAACCGAAATCGAAGCACGAATTGATTTTGAGGATGATTTGCCGCCCCTTGATGTGGTATGGGTCAAAGCCGAAATTGTCACTGTTTTGCAGGAATCACAACAAATTTTAGCAACCGCCGATCGCGGTGAACTATTGCGAACAGGGCTAAAAGTAGCGATCGTCGGTCGTCCTAATGTCGGTAAATCGAGTTTATTAAATGCTTGGAGTCGTAGCGATCGGGCGATCGTCACCGATTTACCTGGGACAACTCGCGATGTTGTCGATTCGCAACTAGTCGTGGGTGGGATTCCCATTCAGGTTTTGGATACCGCAGGTATCAGGGAAACAGAAGATCTAGTCGAGAAAATTGGTGTAGAGCGATCGCGTCAAGCCGCCCAGTCCGCCGACTTAGTTTTGATGGTAATCGATGCCAGTGTGGGCTGGCTTGAGAAAGACACTGAAATTTATCAAACCATCTGCGATCGCCCCGTAATTTTGGTAATCAATAAAATCGATCTTGCTCCCCCTCACCTGCGGGAGAGGGGGCTGGGGGGTGAGGGGCTTCCCACGGTTAAAACGGCGGCGGCTCAAAATCAAGGAATTGAAGATTTAGAAACCGCGATTTTGCAATGTATTCACCAAGAGGCGATCGCTGCTGCAAATCTCGAAGTTGCCATTAATCAACGCCAAAAGGCATGTTTATTAAGAGTCGTCCAATCTTTAGATAATGTCCAAATTGCGATCGCCGATCAATTACCGCTAGATTTCTGGACGATTGACTTGCGCGATGCGATTAGTGCGATCGGTGAAATTACAGGCGAAGAAGTCACAGAATCAGTTTTAGATCAGATTTTCAGCAGATTTTGCATCGGCAAATAATCGGCGATTACTTATAGCTGTCTTGTTAGGACAGGCGACAGCTATAAAACAAAATATGTCAGACGCTCAAATTAGTGTTATAAAGTTCGCAAACTAGACGCAAGCAATTTTTAGTCCAAATAAAAGTAGTGCCAACCTTAGTCTCCGACAGTATTAATTTAGATGGCATGGTTACGAGGTGATTTCTTAGATGGAGAATAATAATATCCGTAGTAGTTCTTACGAGCAGACCCTTGCGGGAGTCACCAAGGATCTCTCAGACTTGCGTGCCAATATTTTGGGCAAGCTCAGCCGCGAAATTTTGATTTTACAAGCTCAAAAAAATGCCCTCACTGACGATATTCAACGTCTTCAGTCTCAACGCAAAGAGTTAGAGGTGCTGACTGTCGCACAGCAGGGGATGAACCAACAGGAGATCCAGCGCCAGCAATGGATCGAGCAACTTGCTCAAGCGATTACTTTTCATCTTAAAAATGATGTGATTGTCACTAATTCGCAAACCCTCAACGATCATTCTCAGAATTTTGAGCAATTAATGCTGAATCTCGATGGCGTGATTCGCGCCACATTTCAGTCTTTGCAACGCGATGTCGATACATATCAGCGCGATCTTGATGATCAGATGCAGCGTATGTATACCCAAAGACAACAAGGCGAGTTAATGCTCTCGGCACTTGTTGAAAGAATTGATGAATATTTGCGGCGATCTGCGGGCGATCGCTATGGCGGGGGAGGTATAGGTGGTAATCCATCAAGTAACTTCACAGGGACATCAGGTACTAATGGCAGCACAGCGCCTGTTACTTCCAATAGCAATGGCAACTACAACCCAATCCCACCTCAGAACCCAATCCAGATCCCTACATTTAATAGCAGTCAATTTAGGCAATATGATCAAAATGACACGCGCCCTTATGCAGGCGATCCGACTGAACCCTTTAACTCTTCAGAGTCTGCGCCCTCTCTAATTCAATCAACTAAGCGCCTTAATGATTGGTGGCTGGGATTTATATTGGTTTTGGGGGCTTCAGTGGTTCTGTCCTTACAAAATATTTTAGTCAGGGTGATTTTCTCCCAGTCCACTATTTTGGGAATATTTAGCTTCGGCGGCTTGATTAAACCAAGCGTCCCCAACTCCTTCATATTGTTGCTTTTGCGAATGCTATTCGCCACACCAATTATGTGGCTCGTCGCTAAGTTTATTTTTCGGGTGGATGTATTCCGCGACTTGCAGCAATTGCTCGCACCTAGCCGTAGATTATTATTTTGGCGGGTCGCCTTTAGCGCGTTATTGCAATTTACCTCTTTTGCCTTCATTTATATAGCTCTAGGTATTTTAAATCCCGGTCTTGCAGTCACGCTATTTTTCATCTTCCCGACGGTTACAGTTCTGATGGCTTGGTTGTTATTTGGCGATCGCCCTAGCAAGGAACGCTGGTTCGTGATTGGCTTGATTTATGTAGGCATCATGCTGACTTATAACGTTTTTGGCGTTAGTAAACCAGATACATGGGGTGTAATCGCCGCGGTGATCTCAGGCACAGCTTTTGCGGGATATATCATCACCTCACAAGCCTGTTTCAAACAACTCAATCCTGTCTCTTTTACATCAATTAATTTCGCAATTATCTTGCTCCTATGTTTTGGGACATTGCCATTTACCTTGTCATCAATTTCCTTGAATGGCTCATTAATATTCATGTGCTTCTTAATCGCATTAACGACCTTAAGCGGTTATTTACTGACCAGTTTCGGCACAAAGATGATGGGGGCAGCCCAAGCATCAATTGTCAGTGCTAGCGGTCCTGTGTTTACCACGTTCTTAGCATTCACAATTTTGGGAAATAAGTTAGATGCGGTTCAGTTATTTGGAATATTTTTGGTCACGGGTGGAGTGGGTTTGCTGAGCTTGCAAAATATGTATAAAAAACCCGCCAAATAAATCTGTTACAGCCCCTTGCGCTGCCATAAAACCCAGATAATTTTTTAAAAGTGCCGCGAAGCGGCACTTTTAAAAAATTATAAGCTGTAAATAAAAAGGTGAGGGGCGCTTCGCGCCCCTCACCTTTTTGGACTAAAATCTTGTAAAGTAGCTACTAAAGTCCTTACGGATAAAATTGGTCAACCAGTGGTCAAAAACTCTCATCAGCCAGAATCAGCAACATCAACATCGCCAGCTTATCAAACCATGCGATCGCTTTGGCGTGGACTCGCTCGCGAGCAAAGCTTGCCATTATGGGCTTTGTTGGCAATTTTTTTGGTGATGTTGCTGGTGTGGAATTGGCAATTAATTACCGCAACGATCGCGGGAATTTTGGTCATGCTTGCCGTGTATGTGATGCAAGACTGGAACTGGAACGTAATTTTGTGGCGCATCCAAAATTTTTTGCAAAGCCCCTATCGACATTTGCCCCTATCGGTTGCTAGTGGCACGGTGACAGTTTTTTTAACTTATACAATCTTGGCTGTGTGGTCAAATCAAGAAAATCATTGGTTAGCATCAGCCAATATTTTGCAACTAGGTGCAACCCTAGGGATTTTGGCGATTTTAGTTCGTCAAGCTTTTAAGCAATGGCGGCAACGCCAACAAGATAATTTCGATCAGCTAGTTGCTCAGCTTACAGTAAATGACGATCTGGCGAGACTAATTGCGATTAAGCAAATTAATGAATACGTCCATAGCAATCATTTAGCTGCTGCTCAAGAAAGTGCGATCGCTGATTATTGCCAAATCTTGCTCAATCGAGAAACAGAGCCAACTATGCGTGAGGCAATATTCCAGACTTTAGAATCATTGCAATCAATTACGAATAAACCCGCACTTAGCCGATCTGCCAAGAATATAAACTAAAGATTCATGCTAACCAAAGATCAAATTCTCGATCGCCAAGTGGCTCTATTAGTGCAAAGCACTCCCGATCAGGAAACTGCCAGCGCGGTTAGTTTAATTGCATCGGTACTCAAGGCGATCGCCAAAAATCTGCAACATACAATTTATTTTGTGATTCAAGATGTTGAAGGTGGTTGGTTACTGACACCGCTTAGCAATCACGATAATCCTGAAATCGAAAAGACGACGATTTATGCCTATTGCGATCGCACTCCTGCGAATATTGATCGGCTACGCTTGAATGATCAATATCTCGAATGTGGCGAATATAACGTGATCAATATGCTGTTTCGCTTAATTGGGATGAAACAGGTTGACAGCATCGTATTTTTTGATCGCGCCACAGAGACACAAAAAGGCACTGAAATTGTGCGTACTGAAATTGAAGAGTTATGCGAGAAGCAAATTAAACGCGCTCAGTTTGGATTGCAAAAGCTCAACGAACTTAAAAATAATGCCAATATTGCTTAAACAATAAAAGGGACGCTTTGCGTCCCTTTTATTGTTTAAAACCCAAAAAGCTGCGCGTGCGCTACAGCTTTCTGGGTTTTTGGTTTAATTATTCGTGATCGAGAAATCCGCACATGACCGCGCCATCAACTGTGCCGTTGCCACTAACCAAACAGGCAAGATTATCTTTTTGACTTATGGTCACAATGCGATCGTAGCTATTGCCAGCGATTAGATTGTCTGCGATCGCCATTACTTCAGGAGTGGTATTAACCGCAAGCATGATTTGATTGCGACTAATATCAGTATTTTCGTAGCGCACTTCAGTTTGAGGAGCCGTAGGATTTTGATAAAGAGCAGCGACGATGGTCAGCAGTTCCAAATTCAAAATGTGATTAATAATACAACGAGTGTAGAACACCTATTGACAAAGGATTTGGATTCTAACAGCTAGATCTACTGTAACTTTTTGTTAAGTCGCAGATCAAATTTATTTCTAACATCTTGACG
>JBDNJN010000086.1:0-15498 GCA_041687725.1 Pseudanabaena sp. | reverse complement strand
TTGACGTAAAGCTTGATAATAGGAATATCCTTCTCGCAAGACAATAAATTGCGCTTGATGCTCTGACATCTGGATATCAACTCTCTGTCCAGGAAAAATTGATGTAGCCATCACGCCATCTGTCCATAGTTTTAAACTAAAGTCGTCAGCAGAAAGCGACCAAATACTAACTGTTAATTTGGGCGGAATCACGATCGCCCGACTCGATAAGCTCAATGGACAAATGGGCGTAATTGCGATCGCGTGCATTCCCGAATGTACGATTGGACCATTCGCCGCCACAGTGTAAGAAGTCGAGCCAGTGGGTGTCGCCACAATTAGTCCATCACCGTGATATTGATCGACAACTTCGCCATCAATTTCTAGTTCTAAGAAAGACGTAACCATGCGATCGGGAGAAGCTGGCTTTACGCACATCTCGTTGAGACATAAAAAAGGACCACAGGGCTGTCCTAATCGCCCACCTAAGCCGTCATCAACAGTAACTACCTTTGCTTCTAGCATCATGCGCTTCTCGATCGCAAAGCGATCGGACAATAGCCGCTCCCAGATCTCACTGGTATTTTCGCATTCCTCCATCGAGTGAGTGAGAAATCCTAAATGCCCCCCGACGTTAATTGCCAAAATTGGAACTCCAAGTTTGGCTAGATATCTAGCTGCTCCCAAAGTTGCGCCATCCCCACCCAACACAACAGCGAGATCGATGGATTGGTGCATCGATTCCAAAAATACAGGGTAGGGATTATCAGTTGCTCCCGTTGGACCAAACAATACTTTGACTCCAAGCTCTTCTAATTCGTGACTACATCGCTCAGCCCATATTTTGCCAATTTGACTACCTGACTTATAAGCAATGATTGCTTTACTAATCTTCATAGATGTTCCTCGTGGAATTAATATTTGGTTGAAGTGGATTTTTTTGACCTTATCCAAATCTATACGATGTTATGGCAACACTTACAGCCTATTGAGGCTAGAGAAATTTTTGAAAGTGCCGCAAAGCGTCACTATGAACTACCCCACCCTGCTACGCGAGGATGGGGTAGTTCATGATAAGATCTGGCACTAAGTAAACTTCTTGGTGTGAAGGGTAAGTCATGAGTCAAGCAGGATTTGGCGATTCATCATCACAAGAGAGCATTAGTCCATTAATGCCAAAGCCGCAAACCCAGCTTCAGAGCGTATCGGCAAATATACTCGGTGAGCCAACAACTCTATTTAATGCTTTGCCAAGACAGGTCCTAGAGCAAGAGTTACAGTTTTGCAATGAGCGCAGTCAGCAAGCGCAAGTTTTGTTACGTCAAGCTCAAGAGCAGTTGCAACTGTCTCAGCTAGTCATCCAACGTCAGGAAACCCTGACGCAAACCCTTCAGTCGCGCATTGACCAGCTTGAGCGTGAGTTGCAGGACGTGCATGTTAATTGTGATCAATTGCGCGATCGCCTCAAGCGCCAACAACATCACACCTCACAACTAAAAGCCGCACTCGAACGTTGCCTCGACACCTCGACACCTGCGCCTAATGATATGGCACTTTCGGCTTTAGAGTCTTGGTCGAGCGCCAAGCTTGCCGAAGAAAAAATTATTCCCATCGAGTCACTCAATGATTCACCTTTGCAAAATGTGATCAAGATCGTTCCTACGCCACAACCGATTGCGCTAGTAGATTGGCAAGAAGTGAAGACTTTGAGCAATGATGCACTAGTAACTGACGAACCGATCCTGTTGTCACCAGCCAAGGCACAACCAATTTCACCTTTGATTGTTCGGACTCATAAGGCTTCCCAAGGCTCACCAATAGCCTTTGACCTGCCGATACTAAAGACTGTAGTAGAACCTAATGATGAGCGTAACCTTAACTGGCCCAATGAATCACCGTCAGATTTACAGGAGCCGATCGCGATCGCTAAACATATTCTCACCAATAATCCCCATGATTACGCGGATTCATCAGTTTCTTCAATCTCAGCCGTAAGCAATTCGGCGCTGGTTTCCACTGTTGCCACACCGAGTTTTATCCAAGCTTTGTATGGTAATCCACATAGTGCGGCTAACCCAGAAGAAGATAAGTCTCAGTTGGCGATCGCCACTACTAGCCCTCGTAAAGCGGTGACTTCTTTAGCAGCAGTGCAACTCCCACAGTTTCCACCGTTACCGCGCCGATAATAATTAAACTATGATTGGTTTCCTGCGTGGCGCGATCGCTGCTTGCAAAGCAGCAGATACTACTCGAAAAAATACGCCTTCCTATTGGCTCACCCTTGATATTCAGGGTGTTGGTTATGATATGCAGATTACGGCTAGCACTGCAAATAAGTTACCGCTTGTCGGCGAGGAGACGAAAATATTTACGCATTTAATCGTCCGCGAAGACCAAATGACCTTATTCGGGTTTGCCACATTAGCCGAGCGTGAGTTATTTCGCCAATTAATCAGCGTTTCAGGTATTGGCACTCAGGTTGGCTTAGCCTTGCTAAATAGTTTGGGCATTCAAGATCTAGTTAAAGCGATCGTTTCAGGTAATACGCGGGTGTTGAGCCTAACCCCCGGGGTGGGGACGAAAACGGCGGAAAGATTAGCACTGGAACTAAAAACAAAGTTGGCGGATGGTCGCTTGGCGCAGGTGGGCGCGACTAGCTCGATCGGAAGTGTGGTGAGTGTGGCAGTGCAAGAAGAGTTAGAAATGACTTTGTTAGCTCTTGGCTATACGCCTATGGAAATTAGTAATGCCTTGAATGCGATCGCCAGTTTACCGATTCTTGCGAAAACTCAAGATGTGGAAATGTGGATTAAAGAGGCGATCGCATGGCTATCTCGATAAATTTATATATGAACATTCACCGCCGAACAACAAGAAAAAATCAAGTGCCAATGTTTTGTAACAGGCGATCGCAGTTTGAATATGCATTGCGATCGCATTGTAGCTGTGATGATAGGCGATCGCCTATTATGGCAAATTGATCTCGCCAATAAAATGAGTAAAAGTTAAAAAGAAAAGGCGATATTTTATATCGCCTTAACTACCTATTTCTTACTTTTTAGAGGATTTAGTAGATTTTTCAACTGGAACTTGGACTTCAACGATCGCTTCAGTGACAGGCTCCTCTACAGTTAAAACTTCAGGTAAAGCATCACTGATAGTTTCAACAGGAGATTCAATATTCGCCTTAATTTCTGAATTAGGAGATTTTAATGCTTCATCAAGAACTTGACGGGCATTTTCAGCTTGCGATCGCGCATCGAGAAATTTCATATTGAGCTGCGCGAAACTTTTAAGGACTTTAAAACCATCTTTAAGGTTATTAATTTGCTCCTCAGATACGATCTCGTCACTAAACAAGATGTCAATCTGCGATCGCACCTGCATTGCATCAGAGCGTAATTCTTGGGTTTTAATTTTCAAGGTGGCAAGGTTATTGAGGACTTGAACCGCTTGAGTAATTGGATCTTCGCGCTCTTCAGACATGGGAAGTTCTTTGATTTCGATGAATTGGTCAGGACTAAAGCCATCAGCAAGATCGGTGTCGAGTTTGCCTGAGTCCATTAATTCCATCAGTTCTGCCATCGCCTTTTCCCGTGCTTTTGGCGAATCTTTGCCAGCGACGGTTAGGACAACTTCGGGGCTTTGGGCAAGTGTATAACGCGCCATAATTTTTGAATATTTTTTGAATATCTTGACAACCAGTAACGATATTACAACTTTCATGCAAAAGTTTTATGTATAGGCATGATAAAACCCAAAGACCAAAAGGCTATAGCGCACGCGCAGCGTGCGCTATAGCCTTTTGGGTTACTTAAAAGTTTCATATAAAAGGAACTGGTATTTGCAAATGAATTACTTCCTGCGATCGCGGATGCACAAAAGTTAGCTCACGCGCATGAAGATGTAGGCGATCGGTTGCCGCACGACAACCATAGAGGCGATCGCCTAAAACAGTCAGCCCTAAACCTCGCGGATCGACAGCATGAACTCGCAATTGATGCGTCCGCCCCGTTAAGGGAACAAATTCAATTCTTGAATAGCAGCCTTCCTGTCCTATTATTTGAAACTCAGTGACGCTGGGCTTACCGCGCTCAAAATCAACTTGTTGATAGGGGCGATTTTCAGGATTACCCCACAAGGGCAAATCAATCGTACCGTGATTTTTCTCACCTTTTCCCGATAGCAATGCTTCATACACCTTATGGATTTTTCTTTGTTGAAATTGCTGATGAAGATTGCGAAGAGAATCAAGATCGCGAGCAAATAATAAAATCCCTGACGTTTGGCGATCAAGGCGATGGACTGGATAAAGTGATATCGTATCTCCAAAATACTGACATAAACGGCTGTAAACACTATCCTGAGTATCAAGATAGCGACCAGGGACAGATAGTAAGCCTGCGGGTTTTGCGATCGCAATTAGATACTCATCTTCGTAAATAATTGGAAGAGATCCCCCTAAATCCCCCTTAAAAAGGGGGACTTGTATTTTTTCCTTTTTAAGGGGATCAGGGGGCGATCGCCTTCCTGACAATAGAAATCCCATCAAAGGCTGACACCTCTCCACACAAGCACCGTAAAACTCACCCTGAACTTTGTATCCGTCAGGCGAAGGTTTGCCGTGCCAAAATTCCGCCATTGCTGAGGGTGTGAGATTATTCGTTGCGGCATAATCCAATAACTTCGGAGCGCAACAGTCGCCCATTCCCGTTGGCATCGCTCCTTCTGTAATCAACTGCCGCAGCGATCGCATTTCTCCTGCAAAATTAGTCAAGACATAAGCATGATGCATCTGTGTTTGTAAAGTTCGGGATAGTTCGCGACGTTCTTGTTTAAGAGCGATCATTCGAGCATCAGCTTTAGCGATCGCCGCTTTTAATGGTAATAAAACCAAATCGCGATCGCGTTTAAAATCACGCCTTGCCATCTTTTCGAGTTGGCTTTCTCGATCTAAATCTTGGGAATTTATCTCCTCATTTAGCGATCGCCTAACTTGTCGATGTTGTTTAGAAATTTGATGGCGATCGCGTAAAGCTTGTAATTGAGATTCATATTCTGGCGATCGCACCGCATATTCTAAACGTTCAGGAATTTGACTTAACTCTATTAACTCTTGTTTGATTGTTGCTAATTTATTTAGCGTAATGGATTCATCAATAGCTACTTTTTCGCGCCCCGCAATTGGTGGAACCCATCCGTCAAGATAGCTTTCCCCATTTAATAAGCCAGAAAAAGCCTTGAGAATTATCTGTTCTCCCGTTGCCGATTCTGTTAATAAGATGCCATACATTTTCCCCTCAGTGGAAATAGCTTGAGTGAGTTCTTGCATCAAATCTTTGGCGATCGCCTCAACCTGTAGAGTTCTCGGTAATCGCAATCTTTCGCCACTATAAGGACAAATGCCCTCATACCAATAGGTAGCGACTCGATCAATATCTGAAACAGGTATCATGACATCAGCCGTTAATATTTTGCCGATAATTTCTTTGATATGAGTCACCCCAGTAACCCTTTCCTTAATCTCAACTATGAACCCGCGATCGAATCACTAGCAGACTATCACGACATTGTTACCGCAGCCGAATATCCGCTTCACAAATTGCGTTGGCGTAATGATGATATTTTGCCGACTCTAGGACTCGAACCCTCAAAGGTTAATAATGATGACTTTATCGAAGCCTTTGGACATTTTCAAGCAGTGCGTCCATTCTTAGCATTGCGCTATCATGGCTATCAATTTGGTGAATATAACCCACAGCTTGGCGATGGACGCGGTTTTGTCTATGGACAAATGCGCGGCATTGATGGCGAACTTTATGACTTCGGCACAAAAGGATCGGGACGAACTCCCTACTCCCGTACTGCTGATGGTCGGCTCACACTCAAAGGCGGTGTGCGCGAAATTATTGCCTCCGAAGCCCTGCACCGCATGGGCGTAAAAACTTCTCGTTGTCTCAGCCTCGTCGAAACAGGCGAAGATCTATGGCGCGGCGATGAACCTTCGCCAACGAGATCGGCGGTAATGGTGCGCTTTTCGCGATCGCATATTCGTTTCGGCACATTCGAGCGTTTGCAATGGATTCGACGCGCCGATCTGATCCGCAAACTGCTAGATCATGTTCTCCAAATTTACTATCCACATCTATGGGGAAAAGAAAACCAAGATGGTAAATTCTATTTAGAACTAGTGGAACGAGTTGCCACACTTTGCGCTCAATGGATGGCAGCAGGTTTTTGTCACGCGGTTCTCAATACTGACAATATGTCGATTACAGGCGAAAGTTTTGATTATGGTCCTTTTGCCTTTATTCCTACCTACGATCCGCGTTTTACAGCCGCTTATTTTGATCATGCAGGACGCTACAGCTACGCCAATCAACCAGCCGCTTGTTATTGGAATCTCGAAAAACTGCAAGATCCTCTGAGTTTAGTCATGGACAAAGATGAGATGCGATCGGCTTTGGAGAAGTTTAAAGACTTCTATCGCAATGCCTATTGTGAAATTATATTGAAGCGTTTAGGATTTAGCGCTCTATCTGAGCCTGAAACTGAAGAGTTAATTGGCTCAACCCTAGAATTGCTCTCAGTTGTGCAAGCGATCGGCTATAACCAATTTTTTGTCAAACTCCGTCAATCGTTCCAAACTAATTGGCGCGAAGATGTGAGCAATATTTTTGCCAATCACGATTGGGAAATCACCGATGAGCAAATCTCCTTATTAGAAAAATGGCGAGTTGTCTATCATCAACTACTAATTCGCGTGCCGATCGCCGAAATGGCAGATATTGCCCAGCAACTCAAACAAGCCAATCCCAATGTAATTTTCTTACGTCCTAAAATCGAAGAACTTTGGGAACGAATTGCCGTCGATGATGATTGGCAACCTCTGTATGAGGCGATCGCGCAACTCCAAAACTAAAAAAAGGAGGGCTTTGCCCTCTCTTTTTTTAGTCAGATAAACGATTCTTGAGACTTTCCGCAATCTTTGTCCCCAAATATTCAGGAATTAAATTTTCGTTAGGCCCTAACAAATACAAAATCAAACGTGTGCGCCCACGCCAAACTAATAAATTCGCATTTACCACTAACAGATCTTCTTGCCAGATCGCATTCATCACTTTATAAAACAAACCTGGTTGGCTATCTGCCTCCACCAACAGCGCTGGCAAATGAAACACGCGATCAACATAAAAATTTGTTTCTACCTTTTTGAGTCCACTATCGAGGTTAAACTCCAGCGCTAGCATCTCCTCCACTTCAAAGCGCCCTAACAAAGTTTCCTTGATTGCCTTCCGCACATTTTCTGCTGTTTTCTGGGGCAGAGCCTTGCCACCGCGTGAGATCACCAACTTAATAAACACCAACATCGGCGCATGAATTTGTCCATATAAACTCAGACTGTGAATCGTCAAGCCATAGGCTGCCAATACTCCAAAAATGTCATTTAGCAAAAAAGACTGATTACGGTAAGCAAAATAAAGCACGCTCTTGCTGCTTTCAGACTTCAACTCAATTACCGCTTCCTTAGTTTGATAAAGCTGATAAGCTAAACGCAGATTTTGCAGTTGAATATCACTGCTGACAAACTGTTCGTAAAACTGCGGAAAGCTCATGTTAAAGCGTTTCAGTAATTCGACCGTTGAGGTTTTTAGCCCATACGTCATTGCCAACCTCCCGATCGCATGTAATCATATAACATTTGGTAGTTCAGTTAAAAGCAGCAATGATGCCCTAATTCTACCAACATAAGGACAGGACTCGATAAGAGCAGTTAACATTTAGATAACAGCATTTTAGTATTGGCGATCGCTTGGTTTCAAAAAAAAACAGATACAATACAATAGCGTTTAAAATATCTACAACAAATTTGTAATAAACAGAGCAATCTCCACTAAATAAAGGCAAATGGCGCAAATGGGGTTCTGGAAAAGCTTATTTGGTTCTGCAACCATCGAACCAACAAAAAAAACAAAACTTCGCCAAGTGCCAAATCAAAGCGCACAGATTTTTTTTAGCACCGAAAAAGATCTCGATCTATACGAATTAGAAGAATTATGTGACTCTGTAGGTTGGGCAAGACGACCAATCCGTAAAGTCCGTATTGCATTGCAGCATAGTTTCGTCGTACTTTCAATGTGGGAACATCGCGGTGGATTTAAGCGCATGATTGGCTTTGCTCGTGCTACATCCGACTATGCTTTTAATGCCACGTTATGGGACGTAGTTATTCACCCCGATTTTCAAGGCAAAGGTTTAGGTAAAGCGATGATGGAAGAAATGATCCGCGAGTTACGAAAAGCTGACATTAGTAATATCAGCTTGTTTGCCGATGCCCATGTAGTCAAGTTTTATGATCAACTAGGCTTCAACGCCGATCCCGAAGGCATCAAAGGTATGTTTTGGTATCCTTGAAAACCCAAAACAAGAAAAGGTACTCCGCACCTTTTCTTGTTTTGTCGATTTTATGTTAGTCTAGAAAAGCCTAATTTTTGATTTTTTATAACTAAGACCATGCCTAAAGCTGGAATTCACCCGAAGTGGTATCCCGAAGCAAAAGTTGTTTGCAACGGTGAACATGTAGCAACAATTGGTTCTACCCATCCTGAGATTAATGTTGATGTATGGTCGGGCAATCACCCCTTCTATACTGGTAATCAAAAGATTATCGATACCGAAGGTCGCGTAGAAAGATTCTTGCGGAAATACGGTATGTTTGACGAGAACGTTGCTGTAGAAAATCAAGTCTAGCCAAAGATTAATCTAAGGTTTCTTTTTGGTTTGCTAACTTTTTACGTTCTTTTGCGATAACTCGAAATCCATGCCTGCTGCTTACTTAATCAAAAAGCTTGAATCTGTTGAACAAACCTTCAATGAACTGACTCGCCGTATGGGCGATCCTGACGTGGCGACCGATCACGGCGAGTTCCAGCGCATTGCTAAAGTGCGGGCTTCATTAGAAGAGACAGTTCTGACTTACGATACTTTTCGGAAGGCGGCGCAAGATTATCAGGAGTCACAAGAAATCCTGAAGGAGTCGGCTAGTGATCCTGAACTCAGAGAAATGGCGGCTCTGGAGGTTGAAGAGTTATCGACAAAGTTAGCAGAACTAGAGCAGAAGTTACAGGTTTTATTGCTGCCCCAAGATCCTAATGATGATAAAAATATCATGTTGGAAATCCGTGCGGGTACGGGTGGCGATGAGGCAGGGATCTGGGCTGGTGACTTGGTGCGGCTATATACACGCTATGCCGAGCGTCAAGGCTGGCGGGTGAAGATGGTCAGTGAGACTTTGGCGGAAATGGGTGGCTTTAAGGAAGCGATCATTGAAGTGCAAGGCGATCGCGTTTATAGCAAACTCAAGTTTGAGTCGGGTGTGCATCGCGTGCAGCGTGTCCCCGCCACTGAGTCGCAGGGACGAGTGCATACATCAACGGCGACAGTTGCGATCATGCCTGAAGTTGATGAAGTAGAAATTCATATTGACCCGAAAGATATCGAAATGTCCACAGCGCGATCAGGCGGTGCTGGTGGTCAGAACGTGAACAAGGTAGAAACTGCCGCCGATTTATTTCACAAACCGACAGGGATTAGAATTTTTTGTACTGAGGAGCGATCGCAGTTACAAAACAAAGAGCGAGCGATGCAGATTTTACGCGCAAAGCTCTTTGAAATAAAGTTACGCGAACAACAAGCCGAAATTTCGTCAGCAAGGCGATCGCAGGTTGGTACTGGTTCGCGTTCTGAAAAAATCCGTACTTACAATTATAAAGACAGCCGTTTAACTGAACATCGTTTGGGGCAGAATTTTGCTTTGCCGCCGATTTTGGAAGGGGATATTGAAGATGTAATTCAAAGTTGCATTTCTCAGAATCAACAAGGGCGTTTACAAGAATTGGCGATCGCCACAGGTGACGATCTGGTGTCATAATTCTCAAAATAAGTTTGGAGATATTCAGCAATGGTACAAGCCGCAGTTAAGCCTTTATCTCTAGATGACTTTCTCGCTATGTCTGAGACTGAACCAGATAGCGAATATTTTAATCGTGAAATCATCCAAAAACCTATGCCCAAAGGAAAACATAGCGCAATTCAAGGTGAATTTACAACTTTTATCAATAATGCTTTAAGGAGTAAGCGCATTGCTAGAGCCTTTCCAGAATTGCGTTGTACTTTTGGCGGAATGTCGATCGTGTCAGATATCTCAGTATTTCGATGGGATCGAATTGTGCGTGATCCCGATGGCAAAATCGCGAATATTTTTAATATTCCGCCAGATTGGATGATTGAAATTCTTTCTCCAGATCAAAGACAAAGCAAATTAGTTAAAAAGATTTTATTTGCGCTTGAGCATGGAACAGAGGGTGCCTGGCTACTCGACCCTGACGAAGAGTTGATTTTTATTTATCGCGCTAATCAAGCTTTGCATCAGACTGTGGAATTATGCGATCGCCCCGAGCAAGTTCTACCGATGCCAGACTTTGCGATCGATTTGCAATTAACTGTAGAAAATATTTTTAACTGGCTAAACGAATAAAAATACAAAAGAATAATAGGAAAGAGATGGGCAATTCATGAATTGCCCATCTCTTTTCTACTATTCTTCAATACCAAAGACTTGATTGAAAGTTTTAAGAACTTTATAACCAGTATCAATCGATTCGAGAGGATCTTTGCGGAGGCGGTGGCGCACACATAGCCCAATTACGCGCTGGATATCATCTACTTCTACTTCTGTCCGCCCTTCATAAGCAGCGATCGCTCTAGCCGCACGATTAGTAACAATGTCGCCACGCAGACCATCAACATTAAGCTCAGAGCAAACTCTAGAGATATTCAGACGTAAGTCTTGGGGTATTTCTACTTTGCTAAGCAGATTTTGAGCCTTGATGATGCGATCTTGCAATTCTCCTTGGCGATCGGCATAATCTGATAGAAATCCATGGGGATTGCTGTCAAAATTAGTCCGCTCTTCGACAACGCGCACACGCAACTCTGGTTCGCGCACAGTCCGAATTTCGGCATACATCCCAAAGCGATCGAGCAGTTGTGGACGCAGTTCGCCTTCTTCAGGGTTGCCTGAGCCAACCAGTACAAATCTGGCAGGGTGACGGATGGAAATCCCTTCACGTTCAACTGTATTCCATCCAGAAGCTGCCGAATCTAGCAACACATCGACTAGGTGATCATCGAGAAGATTAACTTCATCAATATATAAAATGCCGCGATTTGCCTTGGCAAGTAACCCTAATTCAAAAGCTTTGACACCTTCGGATAATGCTTTCTCAATATCGATTGTGCCGCATACACGGTCTTCAGTCGCGCCGAGGGGCAAGTCCACCATGATCACTTGCTTGGTGCTAATCGGCAATATTTCACCATTAGCAAGACGGCGGCGCACTTCTTCGCTTTGCAGATCGCCGTCGGTGGGATGGCTGCTAAAGGGATCATCGGAAACAACTTCGATTTCGGGTAGGAGGTCGGCAAGGGCGCGAACGGTGGTGGATTTGCCTGTACCGCGATCGCCCATTACCATTACGCCACCAATTTTAGGATCGATGACGTTGAGCAACAGGGCGAGCTTCATCTCTTCCTGTCCGATCACGGCGGTGAAGGGAAATACGGGTCGTCTTGTTGGTTTAATGGGAGTTGCTATCAAGGTTTTTAAGTTTTGTATCTTTCAACTATTCAGTTTAAGTCAATACAAGGCTTTTCATCGCGGATTTTCTGAAAAATCACGGAGAGGTTATTGGCTGGGTCTTTGTTTAGCTCTAATTCCTTGATCACTTTGGTACTATTACATTTGGCGCAGCAAACATCTCCGCCCCAGCGTATTTGGCGAACGCTTTCATAGCATTTTGCATCGTCTATGAGTTGTCTTTTTATAAGCTTACCTGTTTTCTCCCATCCTTTCAACTCCCCGAAATACCTATTGAGCATCCTGAGTAAGCGATCGCTTTGACAGAGACCTATAGGTTATTTTGATGAACTACTCGCGCATCTAGACCAACGCCCGATCTCATAATCGCTCTTAAAACTTCAGCGCGATCGCGATCGGGATAGCCTTGCACCATGATGATATTGCCGAAACGCGAAGGAATTATTTTTGCTGATGGAACGGCACTTCGCACTCGATTAAGAACTTCCTGATCTGAAGATGGAATTATAACTAAATAGGGAGCCGTATCGATCGCTGGCGGTGGAACTAAAGCGGCTAGTTGGGGATTGTAAGGAATTATGGTCGGTTGGATTATCGGGGCGATTGTTTCCGTGATGGGAGTATCAGGAACTGTTTGTGGTGGTGGATTGCTAGGGATAAATTGCGATTGCGGCGGTATAAAGGGCTGTGATGGAATGACGGGAATCGGATCGCGATCAATTAAAATTTCGTTTGGGTTTAATTGATCGGCAAACATCGGTGGCGCGATCGCCAAAACGATCATGCTTGTGGCGATCTCGCTGAAGAAACTAGGCTTACACCGCATACTGGAATTCCTCTTAACCAACAGTTCAAAAATGTGTGATTGAAAAATGCGTGATTGTGCCAATCAAAATACACGAAAAATTACCCACTTGCAAAAGTAAATAAAAAAGGCGCAAAGCGCCCTTTTTATCTCTATACAAAAATCAGCGATCGCGCTCCTGCGATCACTTCACCAATGCGATCGCTCACAAAACCTTGCGATTGAAAATAGGCGATCGCCTGATCTACTTTCGCGGGATCGACAACTACCGCCATGCCAATCCCCATATTAAAAGTATTGAACATATCCAGTTCAGGAACTTCCCCTTCAGCCGCTAGCCACTGAAACATGGCAGGAACCTGCCAACTATTCCGAACAATCTGCACCGCTTGACCATCACCGAGGCAACGGGGCAAATTTTCAGGTAAGCCGCCGCCTGTAATATGGGCGAGTCCGTGAATGCCTAGATTGGCTTTGAGCGCTGCCAAAACTGGCTTGACATAAATCTGCGTAGGCGTGAGAAATACTTCAGCCAAAGTCAAATCTTTAGTTTCTGGCGAAATTTTTAACTTGTCATCCCAGCCATAACTTTTGGTTTCAATAATTTTACGAACAAGGCTGTAACCATTGCTATGAATACCCGAACTGGCTAAACCAATCACGACATCGCCAATGTTTACTTGCGTACCATTGAGCATTTCTGACTTTTCGGCGATCGCCACACAAAAACCCGCCGCGTCATATTCACCGACACCATAAAACCCCGGCATCTCTGCTGTTTCACCACCAAGCAATGCACAACCTGCCATCTGACAACCATCAGCGATGCCCTTGACGACTTCGGCAAGTTGATCGGGTTCGAGTTTGCCTGTCGCTAAATAATCTAAGAAAAATAATGGCTCTGCGCCAGAGGTCAGCACATCGTTCACACACATCGCCACAAGATCGATGCCGATCGTGTCGTGTTTATTTGCTGCTTGAGCAATTTTTAATTTCGTGCCAACGCCGTCTGTGCCTGAAACGAGAACGGGTTGCCGATAACCTGTAGGTAATTCAAAACAGCCACCAAAACCACCGAGATCACCCAGTACGCCTAGACGATGGGTTCTCGCAACCGAATCGCGAATTTTTTCAACGAAGGTACGACCTGCTTCGATGTCTACACCCGCTTGACGATAATCCAAAACCTCTAACTCCCAATTTGATCACTTTTTGAAAGGATTGCGAAGCAATCCTTTCAAAATATTTATTACTTGCCTAACTCATCCTTAAAAATAATTGCGAAGCAATTATTTTTAAAATATTTATTACTTGCCCAATTCGTCAGCACGACGGGTTGCCGCAAGCACGGCTTCTATCATAGCGGAACGAAAGCCCGCTTTTTCTAACTGGGCGATCGCCGCAATAGTTGTTCCCGCAGGACTGGTGACTTGATCTTTTAACTGAGCAGGATGTAGCTTGGTTTCGCTCAATAATTGCGCTGTGCCTAAGACGGTTTGTGTGGCTAACTGCATGGCGATCGCCCTTGGCAAACCCGCCGCCACACCACCATCCGCCATCGCTTCCACCATAAGCGCAACATAAGCAGGTCCTGATCCCGATAGCCCCGTCACGGCATTCATCAGCGATTCAGCAACTTCGACAACCGTACCGATCGCCTCAAAAATTTTTCGCACAGACTCAAGCTGAGTTGTGGTTACTGATGCATTAGGGGCGATCGCTGTCACCCCTGCACCCACTTGCGCTGGTGTATTTGGCATCGCTCGGATAATCGATTTAGAGGGAAACATCACTTCTAATTGCGCCAAAGTCACACCCGCCAAAATCGATACAATACAGTCCGCAGGCGCACTTGCTAGCCCGATCGCGGCTGCATTTAGTGATTGCGGCTTAACTGCCAATAGCATTATCTCGGCATCGGCAGCTACCAAATTATTTGGCGTAACTTGTACGCCGTACTTTTTTGCCAAGATGTCGCGACGCTCTTGGCTCGGATCGCTCACGCAGACATTGGATGGCAGATAAACATTACTAGAGATTAGGCGAGACAAAATTGCCTCACCCATCACACCGCCACCAACAATACTGAGTTGAGCTTTCAAGGATTTACCAAACTACTAAAGTTGCGCGTTATTGAGCCGCGAAACGGTTAACAGATGCTTCGGCTGCCCATGCTGGCGCAGGTGAAGCGGCTGGACGTGCTACGCGAGGTTGAGGCATAGGAGCATCATTTAAGATAGAGGACTGAGAGCTGACTTGAACACAGGAAGGTGCAAACAAGAAGATGCTGTCGCCAATACGTTCTTGATGTCCATCGAGGGCATAAGTACCACCAGCCACGAAGTCAACTGCACGCTGAGCTTGGTCGGGGTCCATCATCGTCAGGTTCAGCACAATCGATTTGCGTTCGCGCAATGCTTGGATTGCTTGAGGCATTTCTTCAAAACTGCGAGGTTCCATCACCATGACTTGGGACAAGCCATTTGCAGCGTTGGGCATACCAATTACATTACTCATACTGTCAGAGGTTGCTCTTAGTGCTGTAGGGCGTTCACGAGTGCGGCGAGCTTGTGGCTCTTCTGGTTCTGGAGCGATCGCGCCATTATCTTCTTGATAAATGTCCTGATATTCGCGACCAGCAGATGCCTCATCATACTCATATTCGTATTCTTGAGCTTCAGACAAACCAACAAAATCCTTGAGCTTGGTAAAAATTCCCATTGTAATTAACTCCTAGTGTTTGCTCCTCAGTTTTGGCTCAGTTTTGGCTTTAATACCGCAACATCATCCTTCTAGACTAGATGAGGAATTCAATCTAATAAAGCAGTCTTTTAGGGCAAAGACTTACTTTGTCTAGTCGCGTTTAATTGCCTTTACTGTCCAAAACAGTATTGACAAAATATTTACTCGCAGACTTTGACACTCTCAGCGCTGAAGCGACTGAGATTCCTGATTCAGTGAGACAACTTACCAGATAGACTTACATCTACTTGGCAGAGGTCGAACTCTCCACAGGCGTAGAAATTTCCGTAGGCCCTACGGTATTTTTCAAACC
>JBDNJN010000085.1:0-20818 GCA_041687725.1 Pseudanabaena sp. | reverse complement strand
TTGGCTTTCACCCGAAGAATTTGTTGTTCTCGTTCTGCTATGCTCATGCGACACTGCCTTTAAATCTTGTTCCTCCTTAACTTTAGGCTTATATTTTTCTCTCCTGCTAGTGGCGAAAAATTAAAGACACTAACCAAAATTCAGCCCCAAACAAATTTGTCCCGAAAATTGCAGGACTAATTTTAATTGCTAGTGCCGCCAAGCCGCGTAGTAGTTTGCCAAAAGTAGTTTGGTGGGAATATCTAAATTTGGTGATCGCCGTGGCGTTACATTGGGTTGTACCAAAGCAGCGTTGGCATATTGAACAGTTTGGCAAGCGATCGCTGATCAAATATTTAATTCAGCAGCATACACAAGTAGCCTACGATCAAATTTCTCACACTGGCGCAAGAGCTTATCTGCAAACATCGCGCTATGCTCAAGCGGCGCTCACGCAAGCACTGAAGCAGGGATACGATCGCACGCACGATTTAGCTAAAATCGAAATTCCTTGTTTAGCGATCGCGGCAACGGAAGATCGGCATATTACAGCAGCATCAACCGCCGAGACTGCGAAATTATTACCAAATTGCGAATTTATTTGTTATCCAAATACCGCGCACTTATTACCTTGGGAAATAGGCGATCTCTTATTAGCTGATATTAATTCATGGTGCGATCGGCAAAAATTCGGCAATGTGTTATAAGTTACATTTATACCCACATTTTTTGCTGCAAAATTTGTCACGGGACAAAAAGACTAAGGTGGGAACCAAGACTAAACGACTCAAGGCTGGTTGGGATGATCGGTATCTCAAGAGCGTTCTTACCGCATTGAATATAGGCACTGCTTAGGTTATGCTATTCACGAAGAATTACATCTTGTTTGTTAAGAAACGTGTGCGGTTGCCCTAGATTTGTTGCCAGAAAAATGGCTATGCTGATAGCGTTATACTAAAATTAAGTTTAGAATTCCAAAAGCTGGGCCGTAGGCACAGCTTGTAATACAGCTTTTTCACTTAAACTTCGCGGTCGAGATTAATTTTATGGTTCTCCAAGTCTCGTCGATCAAAAACGAACCAATTATTACTTGGGAAGCTTTACCCGCTAACTTTTTGTTGCCCGATGAACCTGTGGAAAATATTCAACAACCAAATCTAGCGGCGGCGATCACTGATGCTTTAGGCGCAGCAGGGCTGATTCAACCAGAAATGCTCTTTGGTTCTAATTTCGGTTTGGTTGCCTCTATTGATAATAGAACTATTGTCAAAGCACCTGATTGGTTTTATGCGCCTAATGTCTATCCCGTTAGGAAAGAGATAACGCGACGCAGTTATACCCCTAATTTAGAAGGCGATCCTGTTGCGATCGTGATGGAGTTTATTTCAGAAACTGAAGGTAGTGAATTTTCGATCAGAGCAACCCATCCCTATGGCAAGCTTTATTTTTACGAACAAATTTTGCAAGTCCCTACCTATGTGATTTACGATCCCCATGTACCAAGCTTAGAAGTGCGCTGTTTGCAAAATGGTCATTATGTTCTCCAAGAAGCTAATGCTCAAGGACAGGTATGGATTCCAGAATTAGAATTATTTTTAGGGATTTGGTCGGGAACGCGATTAGGACAGTCAATGAATTGGTTGCGTTGGTACGATCGCTCTGGCAAGTTGTTGTTATGGAGTTCAGAACAAGCAGAGAAAGAAAGAATAAGATCAGAAATATTAGCGGCTAAGTTGCGTGAACTTGGTATTGATCCTGATGTACTGACTTAAATAATTTTGACATTAAAAAAGAGCGCGGAGCGCTTCTTTTTAATGTCAAAACTCAATCACATTTTTTTCGCTGGTTCCCGTTCCAGAGAGATCAAGATAATTAACTTTAATCTGTTCAAGAATTTCATCTGAACGCCGTCTTGCTTCTTCAGCTTTGGCTTGACATTCACAACCAAATGGTCGATTAGCAACATTATCGTTGTTTTCATATTTTTTTAGCCAATCTCTTCTGTTTTTTTCGCACATGATGTATTGAATCTTGGCGATCGCCGTTCTCACGACAATTTGTGGGCGTAATAAACTAATGCGCGAGTTTTCATCAAGCCAAAGCAAATGCTGCAATTGCTGGGCAACCGCTTCTGTTTCTGCACAGAAGATCTGTAATTGCTGAACTAGATGATCGGGGTAGGGTTCTTCTGAGGCAAGGGAAGTTTTATTTTCTTGGAGCAAGTTGAGGATAACTTGCCAAAGATAGCGATGATTGGATTGCGTAAATTCAATGTTTTCTTCTTCAGCAATTTCATCATATAAATAAGCACGATGCTGTGGGAAATGGAGATAGATTTGTAAAAGTTGCGTTTCGGCAATGTGAAGTGCGTTGGTTGTTGTCGTTAGGGAAGGTGCAGGCTTGTTACTATTCCAGCGCGTATTTCGTAATTGACGGCGGAGATCCTGCTCTAAACGCAGTGCTAGATAAGAATTACCCTGAGATAGTTTTTGAGCCGAAGAATGGATGTAGTGAGTGCGAAAGAAGGAATCGACGGGCAGATTATTTAATAATTGCGCGATCGCTTGACTACTCTTTTGGAAGCGATCAGCTTGATTAAGGTCTTGCCCTGCCAAAATTTGATCGATCTGCCAGTCGAGAAATAGTGGCGCATTTTTGAGTAAATCCTGATAAGCAGCAGCGCTATGTTGTTTGAGGTAATCATCAGCATCTTTGCCATCGGGAATCGTCAAAACCCGCAATTGCACAGTTCCATTAAAAACCAAATCTTTAAAACCTGCGATCGCCTTTTCTGCCGCCGTGATCCCCGCTTTGTCGGCATCGAAATTCAAAATTACATTCTTTGATTCGGTGTAGCGCAACAATTGCTTCATTTGGTCAGCATTGAGCGCAACTCCCATCGTGGCGATCGCCTGTTCGATTCCCGCTTGATGCAAGGCGATCGCATCAAAATATCCCTCGACCACAATCGCTTGATCGGATTTAGATATAGCTTCCCGCGCTTTATCCATCCCAAACAGAACATGCCCTTTGCTAAAGAGTTCCGTTTCAGGTGAGTTTAAATATTTGGGTTCTTCATCACCAAGCGATCGCCCACCAAAAGCAATCACCCGCCCTCTGGTGTCATGAATGGGAATCATCAGGCGATCGCGAAAGCGATCGTAAAATCCATTCCCTGTTTTGCGCGGCACGACTAAACCTGCTTGTTCCACTAAACTGATCGGAATTTGCTTTTGCTGCACCAGATAGCCCATCAAGGTTTCCCAACCCGCAGGCGCGTAACCCAGTTGAAATTTCTGGATTGTATCTTTGCTCATTTGTCGCTTTTCGGTCAAATAAGCCAGAGCCGCTCGACCTTGGGGCGCATAGAGTGCATGTTGATAAAAACTAGTGGTCAGGGCCATCACTTCATACAAGCGATCGCGATGAGATATTTGACGCTGGATTTCCTTAGCTTTTTCAGGCTCAACAGTTTGGATCGGCACGTTGTAACGTTTCGCCAAATCCAACACCACCTCAGAAAAAGATCGCTTATCGATCTCCATCAAAAATTTCACCGCACCGCCTGATGCCTCACAATTGAAGCAGTGATACATCTGCCGCGCTGGATTCACTGTCAGTGCTGTGGCATTTGTGCCATTGTGAAAAGGACAAGCCCCCCGAAAATTTGCCCCACTTTTGCGTAGCACAACTCGTTCAGACACGATATCAACGATGTCTGCTTTTTGACTTACTTGGTCAATGGTGTCTTGATGGATTTTGAACTGTACAGACATAGTCGCGATCGCCTATATGTAAACCGCAGTATGCGAAAATCATCTTAACTTAAGTGAGTAGATAGGCGCAATAAAAAACAAACCCAAAAAGCTGTGGCGCACGCGCAGCGTGCGCCACAGCTTTTTGGTTTTTAAGTTTTTCAAGAAAAGCAAATAGAATTTCTGAAGTTGTATAATTAGTGTAATTATTTTACAAATCTTTAAGATTATTTATGAGTGAAGCCGCTAACCCTCTTCTAATTGGCAAAGGTTTACCACCATTTCCAGAGATCAAGCCCGAACATGTCATTCCTGCGATTACCCAATTGCTTGAAGAAACCAATCAGGGACTAACCGAACTCGAAGCCAATGTCCAGCCCACATGGTCGGGATTAGTCGAGCCATTAGAGCGCCTGACTGAACGCATTGGTTGGGGCTGGGGTGCGATCGAGCATTTGCTCAGTGTCAAAAATAGTGCCGAATTGCGCGAAGCTCACAAGGTTGTGCAACCCAAAGTTATTGAATTTTTCAACCGCTTTAGCCAGAGTCAGCCTGTTTATAAGACCTTTAAGGCGATTCATGCGTCATCTGATTGGGATAGTCTCGAACCTGCCCAAAAACGGATTGTCGAAGCATCAATTCGGGATGCGGAGCTATCGGGTGTTGGGTTAGAAGGTGAGGCGAAAGAGAAGTTTAACGCGATCCAAATGGAACTCGCGGAACTATCTACCAACTTCTCTAACCATGTACTTGATGCTACTAAAGCATTTAGTATGACTCTGACGACTCCTGAAGAAATTGAAGGTTTACCACCTAGTCTGCTAGCTCAAGCGGCTCAAGCATCTCGCTTAGATGGCGATGCAAAAGCAACGCCCGAAGATGGCCCTTGGTGCATTACCCTTGACCATCCTAGTTATGTTCCATTTATGCAGCATAGTCGCCGCCGCGATTTTCGTGAAAAACTTTATCGCGCCTTGGTTAGTCGTGCTGCTAGTGGAGAGTTTGACAATTCACCCTTGATTGATCGCATTCTCACATTGCGTAAACAAAAAGCAGAACTGCTCGGCTATGCTAGCTATGCCGAACTCAGTCTCGCGCGGAAGATGGCTCCCAATGTCGAAGCAGTTGAGAAGCTGCTAGAAGAACTGCGCCAGTCTAGTTATGCCGCCGCAGTCACCGAATATGCCGAATTGCAAGAATTCGCGAAGTCGCAGGGAGAAGCAGTCGATCTCAAGCATTGGGATACTTCCTATTGGGCAGAGCGTCAGCGTGAAACCAAGTTCAACTTCACTGTCGAAGAGCTACGTCCTTATTTCCCATTGCCTCAAGTTCTAGAAGGCTTATTTGCGCTAGTTAAGCGCTTATTTGGTGTCACCGTCGTGGCGGCGGATGGTACTGCTCCTGTTTGGGATGAAAGCGTGCGCTTTTTTGAAATTCAGAACGAACAAAATCAAGCGATCGCCTATTTCTATCTCGATCCTTACAGCCGTCCTGCCGAAAAGCGTGGCGGTGCATGGATGAATGATTGTATTGGTCGCGCCAAGGTGATGGAAGAAGGTAAGTCCATTACTCGTCTACCCGTGGCATACTTGATTTGCAATCAGTCGCCACCCGTCGATGGTAAGCCTAGCCTGATGACCTTTAGCGAAGTGGAAACGCTATTCCATGAATTTGGACATGGATTGCAGCATATGCTGACCAAAGTTGATTATGCAGGCGCTTCAGGCATTAATAATGTCGAATGGGATGCAGTGGAATTGCCCAGTCAGTTTATGGAAAACTGGTGTTACGATCGCGCCACATTGTTCGGCATGGCAAAACATTATGAAACAGGCGAAACCCTTCCTGAAAGCTATTACCAGAAGCTAATCGCTTCCAAAAACTACATGAGTGGTTCAGGAATGTTGCGTCAGTTGCATTTCAGCCTTGTCGATATCGAATTGCATCATCAATATCAAAGCGGCGGCGCAGAAACTCCGACCCAATTGCGATCGCGCCTTGCCGAGACCACGATGGTAATTCCACCATTGCCTGAAGATAACTTCCTTTGTTCTTTTGGACATATTTTCTCAGGCGGCTATGCCGCAGGTTACTACAGCTATAAGTGGGCCGAAGTTCTCAGTGCCGATGCTTTTGCTGCTTTTGAAGAAGCTGGACTAGAAGATGATGAGGCGATCGCTTCTACTGGTCGCCTCTATCGCGATACGGTGCTTGCCCTTGGCGGTAGCAAACATCCGATGGAAGTCTTCAAAACCTTCCGAGGACGCGAGCCAAGCACAGCGCCTTTATTACGTCATAGCGGTTTGGCAAAAGTATAGCTAAAACAGCAAACGCATCGCGATGCGTTTGCTGGGTAGTGTGTCACATTTGTTGAATCAGGTCATTTGATAGGGTGCGACCTCTTTCTGATACTCCTTGAGGACAATTAAAGCGTTGCCTAGCATAGCTTTCATCGAATCCCTCCAGAAATTGTGCACTGCATTAGAGAACGCCAGAATGCTTACGCAGTAAGGCTTTGTTAGATAGAGGTCGCACCCCCCATCACCAGAAACTTTAACTGTGGGCGATCGGCGCGATCGCAAGTATTTATAGTGGTTCATGCTAGATTTATAGAGCGAAGTTTTTTAGGCAATATGTCCCATCCTATTTATCTGACGAAATCCGATCTCAAGACTGCTCGTAGTTGCACAACAAAGCTTCATTACAAAAAGTTGGGCTATCCGACTGGCGATCGCGTAGATGCGTATACCAGAGTATTAGCAGATGGGAACTTTATCGTCAGTAAAATCGCCCACCTGCTCTATCCAGAAGGGATTTATATTTCCGCGCATATCAATTCTGAGCAAAGCATCGCCAATGCTGCTCAAGAGACGATCGCCCAATTACAAAAAGAGAATGTGATTCTTTTTGAGCCTGTTCTTTATGCTGGGCATAAGCTCGCTCGTGCGGATATTCTCGTCAAACAAGGCGATCGCCTTGAAATTATCGAAATTAGATCTAAAGGCTTCGATAGTGCTGCTCACGAAGAATTAGTCAAATATCGCAATCTTTCCCTTTTTCGCAATAAACGCACTGGCTATGTTGGCGGTGAATGGCGATACATCATCGAAGATGTAGCTTACCAAGTTGGGATTTTGCAAGAAATGTTAGCGGAACATTTGCCCGATTTCAAAGCTGAGATTTCGCCCTATTTACTAGTCCCCGATCGCGCCAAAACTACAAATATCGACTATCTTGCTTCCTATTTCCAAATCGAGCGTCTATCCACGCATCGCAATTCCTTTTCCAAGTTTAATGGTATTGCGATCAACTTCACTGGTGATGTGAATGAACTTGAAAAAGATCAATTCCTTACCAAAGTCAGCATCGAAACCGAAGTTGCTCAATTAATCGCACCAACGATCGCTTCAGCCCAAAAATATATTGGCTACCTCATCGAGCGATCGCCAGAAATATTTGCCCCGATTAGTAAAGGCTGTAAAGGCTGTGAATATCGGGCTAGCGATCGCGATCCCCGTGATGGCTTTAAGCAATGTTGGGGCGATCTTGCCGATGTCGAAAACCATGTTTTAGAACTCTATCAAATGGGTAGAATCGGTGGTCATGAAACGCCTCTAGTCAATCAACTAATTGAGCAAAAAAAAGTAAGTATGTTTGACGTTCCCTTAGACGAACTCAATGATTATACCTATAGCCATCGTCAACTGGTTCAGATTGAATACACGCAAAAAAACAAAGAATGGATTTCCGAACATCTTCCTAAGATCGTGCAGCAGGTCACATATCCCATTCACTTTATCGATTTTGAAACCTCGCGCATGGCAATTCCCTATCGTGCGGGAATGCGAACCTATGAGCAGGTAGCCTTTCAGTGGAGTTGTCATACCATCACCGAGCCAGATGCGCCCCCAATTCAAACTGAATGGCTCGATCTTGAAAATACTTTTCCAAATTTTCAATTTGCCGAATCCCTGATGGAATGTTTAGGCGATCGCGGCACAGTCTTAACATGGGCAACCCATGAAAATAGCGTGTTGCGCGATATTTATTATCAAATGGAAACCTATGATTATCAAAATCCCCAACTGCAAATATGGCTAGCTAATACTGCCAAACTTGGTACTAAGGGCAAATCTCATTTAGTCGATATGAATGCGCTCACACTCAAGCATTATTTTCATCCATTAATGAAAGGACGAACTTCGTTAAAATGCGTTTTGCCTGCGGTCTGGAAAACTAATCCCTATTTACACGAAATTCCTTATTTTAAAGAATACTATTGCGATCGCGATGGCGAAACTCTTAACCCCTATGATGTTTTATCACAGTTGCAAATCGGCGATCGCATTCAAGTTGTCAATGAAGGCGCGGGAGCCATGCTCGCCTATCAAGATCTCATGTATGGCGAAAATCGTGATCATGGGCTTGATAGCCAATTGGTGCGATCGCAGTGGAAAGAACTACTCTATCAATATTGCCGTCTTGACACCATGGCAATGGTCATCATCTGGACGCATTGGCAAAATTTATGTCGTAAATCTTAAACCCAACAAAAAAGCAGCACCCTGATCAGGGTGCTGCTTTTTTGTTGAGGTTTTATTTCTTGCCGCCGCCTTGGTTTTTAAGACGATAGGTAATGCGTCCCTTGGTGAGGTCATAAGGTGTTAGCTCAACCTTAACGCGATCGCCTGGCAAAATCTTGATATAGTTCCGACGGATCTTGCCCGAAATGTGAGCAAGTACATTAAAGCCATTATCGAGAGTAACCCGAAACATAGCATTAGGAAGGGACTCAGTTACTGTCCCTTCCATTTCAATAGAATCTTCTTTTGACAAACAAACTCTCCAAAATTTAGTATAAGTTCTCTATTTTTAATTAAATAATTTCATCAAGCCTTACTTCATGAAATTATCGCCATAAGCTGATGGCATTTAAAATGCATATCAAGAACCAGAAGATGATTGTGCCGCGCGAAGCGCGGCACAATCATCTTGCAACTTAAAGACGCATTAGCTTATCTATGCAAGAAATTTTTTGATTGCTTCAGTTACTTCTGGCATAGATGGTGTGCCATCAATTTGCTCAACTTTATCTCCATAAAATTCTAGCAAAGGTCTGGTTTTGGCATTGTACTCTTCTAGTCGATTTTTGATGACCTCCTCAGTATCATCAGCACGCCCTTGATCGATCGCCCTTGCTAAAAGGCGATCGATCAAAAACTGGTCTGGCACATCCAGATTAATCACTGAGTCATAGGGCTGTTCGATCTCGGCTAACAGAGTATCTAATGCTTCAGCTTGCGCGACAGTACGCGGAAAGCCGTCCAAAATCCAACCCACTTGAGTATCAGGTTGACGCAGACGAGACTCAATCACCTCGATCACGACTGCATCTGGGACAAGGCAACCTGAATCACTGAAGGATTTAACCTTCAGTCCTAACTCCGTCTCTTGCTTAATTTCAGCCCGAAAAATATCACCAGGTGCAATCTTCGGCACTTGCCAAGCATCAGCCAAAATTTCACCTTGAGTACCTTTCCCAGCACCAGGAGGGCCCATCAAAATCAATCTAGGCATTACTGTTTCACCATCCCTTCATAACGCTGAGAGATCACATAGGTTTGGATTTGCTTCGAGGTTTCGATCGCCACACCAACCAAAATCAACAACGAAGTCGCACCGATACCACTAAATGTTGAGACTCCTGTAGCTTTTTCGAGTGCAGTCGGAATAATCGCGATTCCGCACAAGAATACAGAACCCAGTAAAGTTAATCGGTTCAGAATACGGCTAATGTAATCTGATGTTGCTGTACCTGGTCTAACCGTAGGAATACTGCTACCCATTTTCTTCAGATTTTGCGATAACTCGACAGGGTTTAGAACCAAAGTCGAGTAAAAGAAGCTAAAACCAAGAATTAGCAGAATATATACGGGAATATAACCAGCGCCACTAGGAGAAACCCAAGTCGCGATCGCCACAAATACTGGGTTATTAATACTTTGGCTCAGGTAGGCAGGCAAAATCATCACTGATGAGGCGAAAATAATTGGCATAACGCCGCCTTGATTCAGGCGTAAAGGCAAATAAGAAGCTTGCTCACGGTAAAGCTTGCGACCAACTTGACGACGTGCCGAAATAATCGGAATCCGTCGCGTTCCTTCCTGTACAAAGACAATGCCCACGATCATGATCAAGAAGATCACAAGTAGCAAGATCACACCGCCAACTCGCGAGCTATCTTTTTGAGCAAGGGCGATCGTGTCACCCAAAGACCTTGGCAAGTTCGCCACAATACTAATAAAAATTAGTAATGAAGCGCCGTTACCAACTCCTTTTTCCGTAATTAATTCTCCAGCCCACATCACAAACATCGAACCTGCGGCAAGGGCAACAGTTGTTTGAAAAATAAAACTGGAAAAAATTACCCGACCATCGCCAACTGTGATCCAATTCGAGCTTGCCTCAGACAGTACGCCAGAGTTCTGCACCCAAACACCCAAGCCCCAACTTTGAATCATTGCCCATACAAACGCAACGTAGCGAGTATATTGAGAAATTTTTCTGCGCCCTGCCTCACCTTCGTTCTTTTGAAGATTTTCTAAAGTTGGTAGTGCGGAGGTCATCAATTGCATGATGATCGAGGCATTAATAAATGGCAAAATTCCAAGGGCAAAAATACCAAGTAGTGACAAACCGCCGCCAGAGAAAATATCTAAAAAATTAACTACGGCGTTATTTTTGACAATTTCTGCAAATTGCTGGCGATCAACACCTGGTAATGGCAAGTAAATGCCAAGTCTAACTAATATCAAAACGCCGACAGTAACCAGCAAACGTCCTCTTAGCCCTGCGGCTTGAGCCATTTGCATAAAAGTCTCTTGTGCTGTCGGGTTCTTTCCTTTGCTGACAACCATAGCTAAACTGACCTCAAAGTATCTAGTAGATTAAAGAGTCTTCAAATATTGTAGTTGCTAAGAACAAGGGGCTTAAGCCCCTTGTCTGTTTGTGATCAAAACAAAAAAAGAGAATATGTGGCGAAGTGCTTAGCACTTCGCCACATATTCTCTTTTTGCTTAGGCTGCAACTTCTACAGTGCCGCCAGCAGCTTCAATTTTTGCTTTAGCCGATGCAGTAGTCGAATGAGCGTGAACAGTCAGCGCTACATCGATTTCGCCTCTTCCTAATACGCGCAATACACCATCGTTTTGGGTAATAATTCCTACATCCATTAAGGACGCGAGGGTTACTACTGTTCCACTAGGTAATCCACTTAATTGATCGAGATTCACAATTGTGAAATGCTTAGGATTTACAATTGTGAAATGCTTAAGTTTGGGTACTCGTCGGTAAAGGGGGATTTGACCACCTTCAAAACCAGGTCTGGTGGGACGACCTGAACGAGATTTTTGACCACGCATACCGAAACCACCGCTAGCACCTTGCCCTGCGGCAATGCCACGTCCTAGACGACGCTTGCGATGCTGAGAGCCTTCTTGAGGCTGAAGATCGTCAATTCTCATAGTTTTTCCTAGTTAATTACCATACTAGCTTGTACGGCGTAACGCGCTGTACAAGCTAAATGTTTGCTTTATTAGTTGAATAACTGTTCCAACGTAATACCACGCGATCTGGCAACTTCACCAAAAGTACGCAGGGTTGAAAGTGCGTTAATCGCTGCACGCGCATTATTGAGAGGGCTGCTGGAACCGAGTTGCTTAGCCAAAATATTTTTGACTCCAGCAAGTTCTAGTACAGTTCTCACGGCTCCACCAGCAATTACCCCAGTACCAGGAGATGCAGGACGGATCATTACTTTCGCGCCGCCGCCGATACCGTTGGTAGGGTGAGGAATGGAATTGCTCTTGGTCAAAGGTACGTCGATCGCATGTTTTCTCGCATCGGCAACGCCTTTTTTGACGGCATTAATCACGTCAGCAGCTTTGCCAACGCCAACGCCGACTTGTCCTTTCTCATTACCGACAACGACGATCGCACGGAAACTGAGTTTTTTACCACCCTTGACAACCTTGGTTACGCGGCGAATTTGCACGACACGTTCTTGCCATTCAGATTCTTTTTCAGTACGGGCGCGATCGTTTTTCTTACTATCGCGTTTGCCCTTGCGTTTGTCATCGCGGTTGTTATCGCCACTGTCGCCGCTACCGCTGGCACTGTCGCGACCACCACCTGGTCTTGATTCTCTATTTTTAGCCATAGTTCTTAGCCATAATTTTTTCTATCTACTGATTCGATACAATTAGAAATCGAGACCCGCTTCGCGAGCAGCTTCAGCGAGAGCTTGAACTCTTCCATGATAGAGGTTTCCACCACGGTCAAATACAACCTTGGTAATTCCTTGTGCGATCGCTCTTTCCGCAATCAAAGCGCCAACCTTAGCCGAAGCTTCAGAATTGGCAGTGGTGCTGAGTCCTTCCGCGACATTAGATTCGAGGGTGGATGCAGCAACCAGAGTATGTTGTGCGACATCATCAATCACTTGCGCCACGATGTGATTGTTAGAGCGATAAATTGCCAAACGAGGACGTTCAGGTGTGCCTGACATGCCTTTACGGACTCGCTTATGGCGGCTTATGGTTGCTTGTCTACGACTGACACTCATATTTTATTAACCTAATTCGTAACCTAATCAATTCAGTTCTGTGTTTTACTTCTTACCAGTCTTACCAGCCTTACGTCTGACAATTTCACCGAGGTAACGAATACCCTTGCCCTTGTAAACTTCAGGTGGACGTACAGCACGAATTTTTGCTGCTAAGTTACCGACAATTTCTTTGTCAATACCTTCGACGAGGATAAATGTACCTTGAGGAACTTTCTTGCCAGAAGCATCTTCGACATCAAGGGAAATTCCCGCAGGAGCAATGATGTCAACGGTATGGCTGTAGCCAACAGTAAGAACAATATTGCCACCATTCTTGTTCGCACGATAACCAACACCTTGAATTTCTAACTTGCGCTGAAATCCAGTGGACACACCTTCGACCATGTTGGCGACGAGAGTGCGAAAAAGTCCGTGTTGCTGACGCGCAGGGCGCGACTCATTGGCACGGTTGACCAGCAGGTTATTTTCTTCTTGCAGAACTTCAACGGTGCTAGGTAGCAAACGCTTTAGTTCGCCTTTAGGTCCTTTGACAGTTACCTCTTGCCCGACGATCGAGACCGCAACTTTAGCGGGAAGAGGGATGGGACGTTTTCCAATACGAGACATATCTGTTTTCCGTTGCTTGTGATGTTGAATTATTCAGATCAGATCTGAATTACCAGATATAGCAAAGGACTTCACCGCCGACTCCCTGTTTACGGGCTTCGCGATCGGTCATGATCCCTCTAGAGGTGGAGATGATCGCAATGCCGATCCCACCTAATACACGAGGTAATTCTTTGGAGTTCGAGTAAACCCGTAAACCAGGCTTGCTGACGCGCTTGAGGCGCTTAATAATCGATTGACGATTTTTGCCTTCATACTTGAGGGCGACGACCAAGGCGCGGTCGATGTTTTCGCCTGTTTCTTCAAAATCTGCGATGAAACCTTCTTGTTTCATCACTCGGGCAATGCTCAACGTCATTCTTGTGGCAGGAATACTCGTTGTCTGGTGCTTAGCCAGTGCGGCATTGCGAATGCGGGTCAGCATATCCGAGATGGTGTCGTTGGTAGCCATCCTTATCTCCTAATTCGATCTACTTATGATTCTCTAAAGGGCATACCGACTGCTTTCAGGAGCGCACGTCCTTCTTCGTCCGTGTTGGCAGTGGTAATGATGGAAATATCAAGCCCCCGAATTTGCTCAATACTGTCGTAGCTGATTTCGGGGAAGATAAGTTGCTCGCGGACACCGAGGGTATAGTTACCACGTCCATCAAAGCTCTTGGGGCTAACACCGCGAAAATCACGGATGCGAGGTAAAGAGAAGTTGATCAGACGATCCAAAAAGTTGTTCATCTTATCGCGGCGCAGAGTGACCATCATCCCGACGGGCATTCCTTGACGCAATTTGAAACCAGCGATCGCCTTTTTAGCTCTAGTTACCACGGGCTTTTGACCAGCGATCGTGGCAATTTCGATTAAAGAAGCTTCTAGGGACTTTGCGTTTTGAGCAGCTTCGCCTAGACCGCGATTGATTACCACTTTCTCAAATTTGGGAACTTGATGAATGTTGGTATACTTGAACTGTTCCATTAATTTAGGAACAGCTTCCTTGGCATAGACTTCGGTAAATCTGGATAGCATTTTATCTTCCTCGATGGGTGTTCCTGGGCTTGGTCAGGTTGGGTAGAACTATTTCTTTTCAGTCTGAACGGAATCAACGATTTCGCCAGTCTTTTTCAACATTCTTACTTTCTTGCCATCGTCCGTAAAGGTATAGCAAGAACGACTAGCGGTCTTTTCCTTTTCGGAATACAACAAAACTTTAGAACTGTGAATCGGAAATTCGCGGGTAATGATTTGACCAGATTCGCCATCAGCTTGAGGCTTGATATGCTTGGTCTTCATATTCACACCTTCAACGATGATGGTGCTGTCCTTAGGAATAACCTGTAGCACTTTGGCAACAGTTCCCTTGGAGCTTCCTGAAATCACTTGAACCACATCGTCTTTTTGGACATGCATCTTAAAAGACTTGCGGTTGCCACGGTAGGCAGGTTTTGGCTTAAATGTCATTACAGCACCTCTGGCGCTAAGGAGATAATTTTAGTGAAGTTTTTATCCCGCAACTCACGCGCCACTGGACCAAACACACGGGTTCCTTTAGGGTTACCGTCTTGGTTAATGATTACAGCAGCATTGTCATCAAAGCGAATTCTCATACCGCTTTCACGGTTGATAGATGCTCTGGTACGAACAATCACAGCGCGGACGACATCAGACTTTTTGACTGGCATATTTGGGGATGCATCTTTGACAGTGGCAATAATTACATCACCAACTCCGCCAAAAGCGCGGTTACCACCAGCCAGTACACGGATACATAGCAGCTTTTTTGCTCCGCTATTATCCGCCACGTTTAAATAAGACTCTTGTTGAATCATGGCTTATGCTTCCGAGCTAGATGTGAGAATCTCGACGATTTCCCAGCGCTTGGTACGACTGAGGGGGCGGGTTTCCCGAATTTTGACGCGATCGCCTTCACGGGTTTTGTCTTCTTCATCGTGGGCTTTAAACTTGGTAGTTTTGACCACGATTTTTCCATATTTGGGGTGGGAGGTGCGGTTTTCGACCGCTACAACTACCGTTTTCTGCATTTTATCGCTGACGACAACGCCAACTTTTTCTTTTACTGCCATTGCTAACTCCTATGTCTTTACTTTTGGAAATATAACTCTTAAGCTCTGGACTGGCGTTCGCGCTCGACAGTCATCAGTTGCGACAAGCGATGCTTGGCGTGCTGGAACTGATGGGGTTTCACGGGCTGTCTAGTGGCTTGCTTGAAACGCAGATCGAATAGTTCTTTCTTGACGGACAAGACTTGAGCTTGCAACTCTTCGTCAGACAGCTCTCTAGTTTCTTGGACTTTGGGGAATGCCATATCTTTTATTCCTTCTCACGAATAATAAACTTGGTTTTGATTGGCATCTTGGATTGAGCAAGACGAATCGCCTCTCTAGCAATTTCTTCAGTTACGCCAGCAACCTCGAACATGATCCGACCTGGCTTAACTACCGACACCCAAAACTCAGGAGCACCTTTACCAGAACCCATGCGAGTTTCGGCGGGACGCATAGTTACAGGCTTATCTGGGAAAATGCGAATCCAAATCTTGCCACCGCGTTTGATGTAGCGGTTCATGGCACGACGGGCCGCTTCGATTTGACGGGCGGTAATCCAAGAAGGCTCTAAAGCCTGCATAGCATAATCACCAAAATTGATTTCCGCGCCTCTGGTAGCAGGCCCAGACAGCCGACCGCGTTGCTGCTTACGAAATTTTGTACGTTTAGGACTTAACATGATTCAAAACTCAAGGGTGACAGAAGTTTATCCTTCAGCGCTAGAGCGATCCTCAAATTGAGGACGGCGTTGCTGGCGGCGACGGGGTTGAGCGGCTGGAAGAGGAGCTTCTTCGCCTTGGATGATTTCGCCTTTAAAGATCCAGACTTTGATGCCGATGACACCATAAATAGTTCTGGAGGTTTTGTAGCTATAGTCGATGTCAGCACGCAATGTATGCAGAGGAACACGACCTTCACGCACCCACTCAGTTCTGGCAATTTCAGCACCGTTGAGACGACCACTGATTTGTACCTTAATCCCTTCGATGCCTGCACGCTGAGCGCGTTGGATCGCTTGGCGGACAACGCGGCGGAAGGAAACACGACGTTCGATTTGTTGGGCGATGTATTCCGCGATGAGAGGCGCTTCCGCGTCAACCTTGGTTACTTCGGTGACATTAATCCGAACTTGACTAGTGCCTGTCTTTTTGATCGAGCCATCATGTTCGAGGTGCTTGACTAGACCGAGGCGTAATTGCTCGATACCAGCGCCACCACGACCGACAACAACTCCAGGACGAGCGGTGCGAATTTCGAGATCTACTTGATCGGCTTTGCGATCAATTAAGATTTCAGCGATACCAGCATTGCTTAAAGTTTTCTCAACGAACTTACGGATCTTGTGATCTTCTTCAGCCAAGATGCCGTAGCGATTTACATCAGCGTACCAACGGGAAAGGTGGGACTTGGTGATGCCGAGGCGTAACCCTGTTGGGTGAATCTTCTGACCCATACCTATTCTTCCTCCGATGGTTTGACGGTGATCGTAATGTGGCAAGTAGGCTTAAGGATTTGATAAGCACGACCTTGAGCGCGAGGACGGAAGCGTTTGAGGCTTGGTCCCATATCGGCGTAGGCTTGCTTAACTACTAAGGATGCGGGGTCGAGTCCTGCATTATGTTCAGCATTAGCGACCGCAGAACGCAATACTTTCGTGATTGGTTCGCAGGAGCGATAAGGCATGAACTCAAGAATCATCAATGCTTCGCGGTAGCTACGACCACGGATTTGGTCGAGTACTCGACGTACCTTGTGAGGTGACATCCGAATATATTTAGCTACGGCGGGAATTTCGTTTTGGGCAAGGATCATTTTATTTACCTATCTCTTCGCCTTTTTGTCGCTCTTGGCATGACCACGGAAGGTGCGAGTAGGGGCAAACTCACCGAGTTTGTGTCCTACCATTTGCTCCGTGACATATACAGGAACATGCTGTTTTCCGTTATGACAAGCAATTGTATGCCCGATCATTTGCGGAAGAATTGTGGAAGCGCGTGACCATGTTTTGATAACTTGCTTTTCGCCTTTGGCATTAAGCTTTTCAATTTTGGTCATCAAGTGATCGGCAACAAAGGGACCTTTTTTTAGCGATCGCGTCATAATCTGTACTCTCTATAAAAACTTGGGATATAAATCTCCTGCTCAGCAGGAAATTTATCAGCTTAAGCGTTACGTCCGCCTTTACCGCGCTTCGAGGACTTGCGACGGCGACGAACAATCAGGGCATCACTAAGTTTCTTCTTCTTGCGAGTCTTGTAACCCAATGTTGGTTTGCCCCAAGGTGTAAGGGGACCGCTATGTCCGATTGGGGCGCAACCTTCACCACCACCATGAGGGTGATCGACTGGGTTCATCGCCATACCGCGAACTTTAGGACGACGGTTTAGCCAACGGCTGCGACCTGCTTTACCAAGGCTGGTATTGCTGTGATCGAGGTTGCCAACTTGTCCGATTGTCGCGAAACAATCTTTGCGAATCAAGCGAACTTCGCTTGAAGGAAGCTTGAGAGTGACAAAATCACCTTCTTTCGCTGCGATTTGAGCGCCAGCACCAGCAGCTCGCACAATTTGACCGCCCTTACCAGGAACGAATTCAACGTTGTGAACGATCGTACCGAGAGGGATGTTTACCAATGGCATGGCATTACCAATTTCAAAAGGTACATTGCTTGTACCTGCTTGAATTTTGTTACCAACTGCAATGCCTTTAGGAGCAAGGATGTATCTCTTTTCGCCATCTTCGTATTGCAAGAGGGCAATCCGACAGGTGCGATTGGGATCATACTCGATCGCAATTACTTCAGCGATGATGTCGCGTTTGTTGCGTTTGAAATCGATGATCCGATAAAGACGCTTATGACCACCGCCACGTCTACGGCTAGTGATGACACCACGGTTGTTACGTCCTCTTTTACGATGGACGTGAGTGGTTAAAGACTTTTCGGGTTCTGATTTTGTGATTTCCGCGAAGTCCGAGACAACGGTTTGTCTGGTACTTGCGGTATACGGTTTATATGCACGAACGCCCATAATTGTCTGATGTTGTTAAAGAACAGTTCTCTGGTTTTGTTTTCCCTAATTAAAAGTAGCCAGTGGCTATTTTTATTGGGTTTTACACATCTGGGAACAAATCGATTTTGCTGCCTTCAGCGAGGGTAATAATCGCTCTTTTGATTTGAGCGCGTTTGCCTGCGAATTTACCAACACGACGCGCTGCTGCGGGTGGATTGTGGGTATTTACTTTCTTGACTGTGACTGAGAAGAGGCTCTCGATCGCGGCTTTGATTTCAGGCTTGGTGGCATCATGGAAAACATCAAATGTGTATTTGTTGATTTCTAACTGTTGGGTTGCCTTTTCATTGAGTAGAGGGCGACGAATGATGTCGGGCAAGCGACGGGGATCAAATTCGGTGGGGATCTTAGCCATGGTGTTTCTTTCTTCTTAGATTCCGTTATTCTGCATCTTCAATCGTGGTCACGATCTCGGTTGCCAACTTTGCGTCGCCACCATAAACTTCGTGAATCTTGGCGATCGCTGAGCGAGTTGCCACAATCTTTTCAGAATTAAGAATGTCGAACATGTTGAGCTGATCAGCCGCAATCAGTTGCAGCTTTTTGATGTTACGCGCCGACAAAACAATGTTTTCTTCTTTACGATCGGTAATGATCAAGGTTTTGCTGCCTACGACCACACCCCAACGCTCAAGCGCTTGACACAATTCTTTCGTTTTAGGCTGAGCCAGATTTAAAGCAAAATCTTCAACGATAATCAAATCGGCGATGCGACTAATGAATGCAGTGCGTAGCGCTAGGCGGCGCTCTTTGCGGTTCATTTTGGTTTCATAGCTTCTGGGCTTTGGACCAAACATGACACCACCACCACGGGTGAGCGGCGATCTTGTCGAACCTTGACGGGCGCGACCAGTACCTTTTTGTTTGAAGGGCTTACGACCACCACCACGCACTTCGGAGCGGGTTTTGGTGCAGGCTGTGCCTTGGCGGGCATTGGCTAACTGTCTGACGAGGGCGCGATGAACTAAGCCTTTTGCGCTTGCTTCTTTAGCAACACGCAATTCAAGGTTTACTTCACCGACTTCATTCCCTGTCCAATCTATTACTGTAGGCATAACTTAAATTCTCTGGATCTTACGAACAAACTACTTCTTAGCCTTGCCGATAATTACGGTAGGAATGACGTTAAGCAATGCGCCAGGTTTACCAGGGACTGCTCCTTTGATTAGCAGCACGTTATTCACTGCATCGACTTTGACAATAATTAGTTTCTTCACGGTGATTTGCTTACCGCCAAGACGACCAGCCATTTTCTTACCAGGATAAACACGACCAGGAGTTGTACCTGCGCCAGTCGAACCAGGTTGTCTGTGGTTTTTAGAACCGTGAGACATGGGACCGCGAGCAAAGTGGTGACGCTTTTGGTAACCAGAAAAACCTTTACCGATGCTAGTTCCAATCACGTCAACGATGTCGCCATCTTTGAATTGACTTACATCTAGGGTCTGCCCGATCGCATATTCGCTAACATCGCCTAGACGATACTCACGAAGGTGCTTTACAGGCTCTGCGCCTGAGATTTTTAAATGTCCTAACTCTGGTTTAGAGAGTAGTTTTTCACGAGTCTTACCGTAGCCAATTTGAATGGCTTTATAGCCTTCTTTGGTGTCAGTTTTGACTTGAGTAATGGTGCAAGGCCCTGCATGGACAACGGTTACAGGAACTGCGTTGCCATCCGAATCGAATACTTGGGTCATCCCAAGTTTTGTGCCGAGAATTCCGACAGTCATTATAAAGTTAGCTCCGCTTGCTTGTGGCTGCAAATTAGATAGTTCTATTGCAGATTTTGGACAGGCTCAAAAGAGATCGGTTTCGATCTTTGGTAAGAAGTATTGTTTTTGAAGGCTATTTAACGGACTTCGAGACGACTTACGGCAGATGTCTAGCCAAATTGCTAAACGTGAGAAACGCAATCTCTTGGGTTGGTTGTTATAGGTTAAAGATGTTTGATTTTCTTTAGGTCGCTATACCATTGCGGGACTCAGACTTAAGAAATCAAGCACTCGGCTTGTTTTGCTTAGTTTCTGTTTTTAGTCACGATTAGCAATGATAACGCTATGTAGAACATTTTGTCTATAGTTTTTGGAAAATAAATTGATTTTTTAATTGTTTCGGGACAATCAGCGATCAATTTGTTTGTATACAGCGCTTTGCGCTGTTATAAAACCCATAAAAATTTTAAAAGTGCCGCTTTGCGGCACTTTTAAAATTTTTTCTGGACTACTCAAAGCTTCAACAGTCTGTATGACTCGTAATGTAAAGACATATTGTAGAAATGTTTAGAAATATTTGAAGAGATATAATCCATTGACTAAATGCTAAAGCACTGAAGTAATCAAGCCCTGACGAGAGTAGAAAATGGCGATCGCACCAATAAAAAATTCTGAAATTTCTAAGGCTGAGGCAATAGCTAACCACTTAGAGATTTGCCAGCAGGAGCAGATTCATCTATTGGGGCATATTCAGCCACATGGGATTTTGATCGGCATTAATGAATCAGAATTAAAGATCGTGCGAATTAGTGAAAATACGACTCACTTTTTCAATCTTCCTGCGACTAACTTTATCGATCAGCCTTTAAGCGCTGGTTCTAAATTAGTTTGTGTTTGATAAAATAGGAGAAGTGGACGAATTGAGAGAAAAAGTCCTATGGAAAAACGCAAAGCCCGAACAACATCAGGAGATAAAACGATCTGTCTACCGATGCCACCAAATGTTGAGTAT
>JBDNJN010000084.1:0-8750 GCA_041687725.1 Pseudanabaena sp. | reverse complement strand
TACTCAACATTTGGTGGCATCGGTAGACAGATCGTTTTATCTCCTGATGTTGTTCGGGCTTTGCGTTTTTCCATAGGACTTTTTCTCTCAATTCGTCCACTTCTCCTATTTTATCAAACACAAACTAATTTAGAACGAGTAGCATGAAGACAAGCACGTTTATTCAGATCGATGGATAGCGATCGCGGATCGTGAAATAGTTCGGGTAATTTGTTTCCAGACCAAATTTCTTTGCGAAAAAAATCTGCAAATTGGCGCAATAGGATATTTTCAGCAGTTAAATCTTTATAGGAACGATGAACATTGAAGAAAATGCGAACTTGCAAATCGGGAAAAATTGACATTTGCTGAGCAAGTGCTTGAAATAGCGATCGCGTAGAGCCTGCTTTATCTAATGCGAAGCTGGACACTAAAACGCTATGTTTGGCTGAAGCAAATAACTCTTGGACTACGATGTGAGTGTCGCGGCTAGTCGAGCCTGAAAACTCTTGTCCAGTCCATACGAGATCTACGCGATCACGCATTCTTTGTGTCTCTACACGTTCTTCTGCTAAAAGACGCAGCGTATAGGCAATATGCGTCGAACTAACTCCATTAGTAAGCAATTGGTTTAGCTCTGAGGCTAATGGGGTAGCTAGAGACGAGGGGACATAACCGAGTAAAGTCGATTCAGTTAAAGGATTTGTCAGTCTGTTATCGGCGATCGCATTAGCGACACCAATTAAATTGGGTAGGCTTAACTGTCTAAATATTGAGGTCATGAAGGAGTTGGGGTAGGGTCAGGGAAAAATTCTGCACCTATTTCAGAGATAGTTTTGATTACTAAAGCGCGATCGAGTAGTTCGTTACCGCGCTCGCAAGAAGTTTCGGCGATGAGTAGGCAACCATGACAGGCTGCGCCATGCTGATATCTTGCTTCTTGCTGATCGGTCGGATTGTGTTGGGAACAGACAGGATCGTTTGAGCATAAACGTCCCATTTCTAAAGCTGTTTTGAGATAACGATCAATATCTTTGCCCACTTCAATCAATCCGCCCAATGTGCCTTCTGATCCTGATGAGCCTGTATGTAGCAAGATGCCATAGCCTGAGTCACTATTAGCATAGATGCGTTCGCGGATGGCACTAGCAGAATAGCCACATTCTAAAGAGATGGCTGTAATTAAAAGATGAGATAGAGAATGGAGCATGATGTAGGGTAAGTTTGGCAACCATTCGCTTTTAATACCTTTACTAGCTTTCCATTGAATAAACCCTTCGATTAGCTGTCTACCCCTTTTTTTGACAGCAGGCTTGGCAAGCCATTCATCGATCGCTTTGGGACTAAAGGAAATAAATACGCCTTCGCCTTTATTTTCATAGGCGGGAACCCAACTTATATCCAGATCGATCGCTGCAAGTTTGATACCGATCTCAAGTTCCTCATCAAATTCACCATCGCCATTAACTAGGGTTGGTTCAAAGCGAGTAAAGCCAACTTGGGCAACCACTTCACGCAGTCTATGGACTAAAACAATGCGATTAATACGTTCTTTGAAGATTGGTTCTAGATGCTTAAGACTAAGCGCACGGGCATAGAAATCTTGTTCGGAAATGTCATCTTCAAGGCCACCTTCTGGCTGTGCTAGGAAGGTTTCGATTTCGATTTGTTTGAGATTTTTAGATTCAAGGGGTTGATTGCTTTTACGGCGTTGGACTTCTTGCCAAACTATCTCATCACTAATTCCTTGGAGAGCATTTGCAACTTTTTGTTTTTTGCGATCGCGCTTGATGTCATCAGCATCTTCGGCATATTGCAAGAAGTCTTCATAGACTTCATCAACTGCTTTGCGGAGATTTTCGTCATTGTCGGGGATAGAGATGGCAGGAACTACTTGAGCAAAGTAGGCATTGCTTGCCGATCGCACGAGTAAACGATTAGATTCAGGTTTACCATCTTTTTGTGATTTGCATTCTTCTTGGCTAATGGAGTCTGCACCGAGCCAAGGTCGATGTCCTTCGCATTTGCCGAGGGAGTTGGCGTTGGGAATTGTTGCGTCTTTAAGTTGGCGGCGAGCATTACAGCGATCGCATCTGACAAATATTTCTGAGAAGTCATTACTTGCCGTGCCTTCATCAAACCACAGTCTTCCTGTTTTGTTAGTGCAGCCTATTTCATGCCTGACAAAGCCATGCCAATTAATATCACTGATATGACCATTGGGACAGGCTTGGACAAAACGCACAGGCACTACAGAAATGGATTTACGATCTTCGTTTAAATATTTGCCTTTGGTAAGGTGCCCCCAAGGAATGAGGGGACGGGTGCGGTATTGTTTGCCGTTAAATTCAACAGATTGATCGACCTGTGCTAAGAACCAAGTTGGGAAAGTAAAGGCAGTAACACCAATGCGGCGATCGCCAAGTTCTTCGTCGTCAATTGGCGGCGTTTTTAGTTTGATCGAGGCGACACCAAGCACCTTTTGGCTAAGGTATTTGGCGAGGCGTTCTTCGGTGATGATTTTGCAATCCTTGTCTGTCCAATAATTTAGACCGCCGATAATTACCGACTGCTTGGGTAAGTCAACCATTGAGCCTGCGCCAAAGGTGGTAATCATTTGGCTTTGACGGATTTCGCCTGCGGGTGGGATTTTCTTTTTAGCATTCATGGTTATTATTCCTCTATTACTTCAAAACCATCGGGATTGCGAACCCAAAGATTTACCGTTTTCTCAACATCACGCAAACTCCTTTGGGCTTTGAACTTACGATAGGCTGGCTTTTGTCTCTCTAACTCTGGATCAGTAGGCTGATAGAGTAATGGGGGCGCACCACCCTCTTCTTTTTGATATTGCAAATTGCCGCGATCGTTGGCAACTGTTTTCCATGTATCCAGCAAATCGATCGCCCGATCGTGGATTTTCTTACGCAGGGCTTCAGCTTCTGGGTCAGGTAGATTCACATGGGACTGAGCGCGATTGGCGATCGCATCGATGACATAGCCTAAATCGTCATGATGTTTGAGAATTGCCATTGCTCCCAAGGCAGGCGTGAGGTCAGGATAGTGATGTCGGGCGAGGGAAACTGTGACTGCGGCTAAACCGCGATCGACAGCACGGGGGGAAAAGGGCGTAACGCTGGTAGCTTCCACCGCACGATAAAAGATCGTATGCCAATGTTTAAATCTTTCGTAATGGGAGCGATCGCGGGGACGATGGACATTGAGCAATGTAATTACTAAACCTGGGCGATTGTCATCACGTCCGACACGGCTAGTTGCTTGGATATATTCGGCGGCAGTTTTGGGCTGACCGAGGACAACCATTAAACCGAGGCGCGTGATATCGAGACCAACCGAAATCATATTTGTGGCTAGGGCGATATCAACCCGTTCCTTTTCATGGAAGCCTAGCTCTAATTTGCGTTTAGTATCGGCAATCTCACTGGTATTCACCCGCGAGGTTAATTCGACAGGTTCGCGAATTGTGCGATCGCGAAAAAGTTCGCCCTTTTCACCGACTCTTTGGCGATCGCTAAATTTTTGTAGTTTTGTCGTCACTTCATCTTCGACAATCCGCCGACTGCCGCCAAGTTCTCGTAGGGAATTGAAATAGCCCAAGAGCGTCATGTAAGGATCGGCAGGATTGGGCAAGTTTTTATCCTTGCCATGAGCAACCCATTCCTTTTGAGCAGCAGCCATCAAAGCCAAATAGGTTCTCAATAGGACAACTTTAAGGCTGCGTCCTTGGGCAGCGATGCCTAGATAAGTCCGTCCATTGGTTTCGCTAGTGGAGACAGTTTTTGCAAAAAATGAATCGCGGCGATCGGGGCTTGGCGGCGGAAAAATATCAACATTCTCACGGGCAAATAGGGCCTTAATTTGCTGGGTGGCTCGGCGCACGGTTGCAGTGGATGCGACAATTTTGGGGCGAATGGTCTTACTTCCGTTATCGTCAGTGATGGTTCTACTAGAGAGAGCATCGATTGCAGTTTCATATAGTCCCACCATCGTACCGAGTGGGCCAGAGATGAGATGCAACTCATCTTGAATGATTAAATCGGGTGGTAATAGAGGACTTTGTAAGCGTTTACCTAATGGATTAGTATCAGCAGAACTGTAAAAGCTATCTGTTTTCTCATCATAGTGGGTAACTTTGCCAAAGAGTTTACCCGTTTCGCCCACCCAAGGTAAGTTGGCAAATTTATCGACAGTGGCAATCATAAAGGCAGGCAGACGGCGATAAATTTGGTCGTCAACTGTCAAAATCGGTAATGGATTACTGGCTCCAAATAAACATTTGCGATTGAGGCAACTTATCCGTAGGTCAGTGGGAGCATCGGTAGTAGGTAATAGCTGAAATGACTCCGTTGTAAAACGAGTATTACACCAAGGACAATTTTCGAGGGGAATTGGCGAAGGAAAGCGTCTACTATCGCTTTTATAGTCTATGGTTCTCTTGCGAGCAGAGTCAGGATTTTTATCCCCTTTTTTACCCATGCGGTTGGGCGTGGCGGTTTGTCCGACCCATAAGCCAATTTCAAACCGATGTTTGCCCAAAATATCGACATTTTCTTGACGGATGGTTTCGAGGGCGCAAATGAGGGTGGCGGCGCGACCGAGTTGATCGAGGGTCAATAATCGCAGGGTATAGCGCATTAATACCGATAGCCCCGCACTCATGAAGCTGGGATCTCGCAATCGTCTCAAAATCAAGGTAAAGGCGGCTAAGCCTAAGTATGCTTCGGTTTTACCGCCACCTGTGGGGAAGAATAGCAAATCGACAATTTCGCGATCGCCATCGGTAGGATTGGCAAGCCCTGCAATATTGTTGAGAATAAAGGCAAGCTGGAAAGGTCGCCACTTTGGTGGATCAATTTGAACGGGCGTTTTTTCACTATTGTGGGATAGTCGCTGACGGATGGCGATCGCGATCGCTTTATTGGCAAGCTTAAATGCTTGGAACACCTGCGGATCGTTCATAGCATTGATGCCTTTGCGGATGCGCTGATTGGTGATTTTGGCATTGTTCAGTAATGTTTTCGCTGTGTCATAGCGTTGGGAAGAACCCTCACCCGCAATCCCTTTTCCCTTGAGAGAATGGGGAGTAATAGAAGATTCTTGTTGTAAAATCCAAGCTTGATAGGCTTCGACCATCGGATCGAGCATTGCTTTTAAGCTGCTGACATCGCTTGCATTCGCGATGGTTTCAATGTCATAAGTACCTGCGATTTCACTTGCCACGACTTTTTCGACATCGGTTTGCGGTATCCATGTGGTGTAAATGCGCGAACATTGTCCTGATTTATCAAGTTCGTAGTCGGCAGAGATGTTATGTCCTGTTGCATATTCAAAATCATGACGATATTGCAGATCGGCAACTTTTTCATCAAAATCATCGTTGCTATTGCGCGGATCGGGACGGGGAACAAAGGGAGTTTGTGATTGGATTTCGAGATGGGCTTGGAAGATGAAGGCGCGATCGCGTTCGGAATCTCCAACGGGTTTGCGATCGTTGACTAGGAATATGGAGAGCGATCGCGTACCGATGGGTAATGTCGCTTGTAAGCGCGAATCGGTAACTTCGCGGATCGAGATTGCCAGCAATAAGTCGTTACTATCGGGAATTGGGATTTTTTGAGAGGGTTTAGTAATGTCAGCTAAGACAATTTCTACAGTTTTTTGTCGGGGTATACGTTGCCATTGGCATTGGTTGGCGTTTTTTGGTTTTTCTTTGCCATCTTTACCGATTACTATTTCAGGAATGATTTCATAGTCTCCCCAAGAGGCGATCGCTTCTAATTTAGTCACATTTGAGGCGATTAAAAAGCTTAAACCCATTGAGGAAGGGAAATAAGATTTACGGGCGGCTGCGGCTTCTGGGATTTTTTCATCATCGCCCATCTTCATCCGACTTACTTCGTCAATTTCATCGTCGCCAAAGTCGTCAGAGCGCTCGCTTTGTGGCATATTACGGGGCGCAAGGAATCCCGACAAGTACCATTTGGTGGGTGCTTCGGACAAAATTTCGTTGGGCTTTGCGCCGATGAGGTCGAGTTCTAGGGCTTTGATTAGTTGCGATCGGACTTGAACTGATTTGGTCGTCGAAATTGTCGCTGAATCGGTGGTAGATGGTGTCATAGTGTTTCATTTTCTGGATATTCAACAATTAAGGCGATCTCTAGTAAAATCTCTATTTTGGTTTAACGCTTAGATCTCTTCCCAATCTTCAAATTTAAGTTCTGGAATACGGCTAAACTCACGAACATTATGAGTAACCAATGTTAGATTATTAGCGATCGCGATCGCCGCAATTTGTAGATCGTATGCTCCTATTGGAGTTCCTTGCTTTTCTAACTGGGCGCGAATTGTACCAAAGACATTAGCTGCTAAATCGTCAAAAGGAAGAGAAATAAACTGACCTAAAAAACCTTGTTGCAAATTATAGTTGCGATCGGGATTAGCGCTTTTTATTGCGCCATAAAACAGTTCTGACTTTACAACTGAACATACAGTCATATCTGAAATCAAAGTTTCTTCCATCTTTTTCTTTAAAGATAGATTCTTACCCTTCAAATAGATAATGCAAGTATTTGTATCTAATAAATATTTCATTCGATTGGCTCTCTGTTTGCTTGTTGTCCTTGTGGCTGCCTGACAAAAGTATCATCCTGAATACAGCCATAAAAACTATTGTTTAACCTGTTGATGATTGAATTTTCTATAGCTGGCTCATACACAAGGATAATATCCAGCTCTGCACCTTCCATAACTTCAGGCAATGCGATCTGCAACAATCCATCTTTGCCAATCCTTGATCTAATCCTAATACTGTGCATATCTTATGACCTCTATTAATTTTCAGAATTGGATGATTAAGAGCATAGCTTATTTCGTTAATACGTTGCCTTGATGATAGGAATCAAGCTCACGATCGCCGCTTAGTAGTCATTATAAATCAGGGATCGGTAATGTACTACTGACTGACTTTTTACCTCCTTTTGCCTTTTTCCCTTTTACTTTTTCCTGATCACCTCTTAGCACTTCCTCTTGATAGCAGGCTTCATTGAGGGCAAGGAGTCGCGCTAGGACTTCATCGCGGATGTCATCTGTCCAACGATAGCGATAGGGCTTTTTCTTTTCTCTTCTCTTGCTCCCCTCTCCTGCGGGATCGGGGGCTTCTTCTTCGTCTTCATAGTCGAGCAGAAACTCACATAGGGGTTGAATGTCTTGCCAACTGTAGGCATTGAGGACGGCTCGATCCATTTGATTATGGAGTTCGCGCAGTTTGAGTATGGCGGGATCAAACTCATCGGGGTCATGGAATCGGTTATAGGTAGTGGTGAGTCCTTGGTTATGGTTGATCGCTAATTGGGCGCGGTATTCGTAATATTCTTTATAGCGGTTTTCAGTTGACCATGTGCAATCAAATCTAAGTTTTTCAAGCATTTCAGAAGCCTAATTTTGCCTATGCTCATGTGAAAACCGCTATACCTATGGTTTCTAGTTGTGGGTTGTTTTCCCAGTTTGGAGGGAATGGAAATGTTTCAAAGCAATCTGACGGATTGTAGCGCAGTCGATCTTCTAGGGATGAGCTAAAGAAACGAGCAAATGATTCATGGATACGAGATTGAAGTAATGCAAAATCAGGATAACCATCAAGAGGGAAAATATTTAAACTGTTAGCGAATATTACTTTTGGAGAGTAAAAGATAAATGATAAATGAGTAGATGCTTGAGCGTTTGTAACCAATACTCGATCTAGAGGTGCGATCGCTTTAAATAATGCAGGTGTATATCTTCCCCATAACCACCACTTTTCTTTACGCCTTTTTGCATCTGGATTTCCGCCTAATTTATCTCGATCAGGCTTAACTTTTTCCTCAATAATCTTTATCAAATCAGGATATTGCCTCGCTTCATTCTCTACCATTTCAGCAAAATTAATCACATAACGATGATAAGAGTGAGTTGGGCTACTATTGACTTCCTCCCCACCGATGTAAGGGAAAATACACTCTGCGTTTTTGGGATTAGTTTCAATTAGGTGGTGCATTTCAGCAATGCTTGTCGTATCAGAATTAGAGTCATCAAAAGTAAACCCCATCCCTAAAACAATCACGCCCTGAAAACTCTTACCCGCATTAGCTGCCAAGCGCTTCGGGTCTTCATGTCCGCCCGCATGAAACAAAAAAGCCGTAATCTTATCGACTTCCTTCCCATCTAGAATAAATTTTGGTTTGTAAGGTGTGGGCATAACTATTAGATAAAAGGATTAATAATTTTTAGCGTACTTTCAATTACTTGATCATGTTGCATATCTTCAGAATAAAGAATAGAGCAACCAGAAAGTAGAGCCGTAGCAATCAGACTATCCCAATAAGAAAAGCCATATCTACCACGAATCTCTATGGCTTTGATAACCTGTTCAGATGCGATCGCACTTGACTTTTGTAATGAATCTTGAGCAAAGTGATAAATCCAAATATTTGAATCTAGAAAAACCTTGGAGTTAGATTCTGTCACTATATAACTCCTCACGATCAAATTTATAATCGGTGGGCAACTTTCCTAAAAAGCGCTTAGACCACTCTATAAATTGATGGCGTTTATAGCGCTTTGCTCCAAATCATCTCTCGTTCTAAATTAGTTTGTGTTTGATAAAATAGGAGAAGTGGACGAATTGAGAGAAAAAGTCCTATGGAAAAACGCAAAGCCCGAACAACATCAGGAGATAAAACGATCTGTCTACCGATGCCACCAAATGTTGAGTA
>JBDNJN010000009.1:0-2508 GCA_041687725.1 Pseudanabaena sp. | reverse complement strand
GGCTCCACGGGAATATAGGATGTACGTTCAAATTCCGTTAGCTCTATTGGCAATGGAAAGAATTGCTGATCCACTAAAGTCAGAAATTCTAGCTCTTTCTCCGTATAGGTTTCATGGCTAGTAAATCTAGGACTAGCTCTTGATTGCTGATATTCGTCGGGATAATAATGCTGATATAGTTGCAGCATCGTTGATCGTTGCTGGATCGCTTCCAGATACTCCCCAGCACCATCGGCAGTGCGATTGCTCATCCACTGGAATTTAGATTTCTCCATCTTAGAATCCTCTAATCGTCATCGGTGCAGCGATCGGGCTAGCTCTTTTCAGGTTGTCTAGTGACCGATGCATAGACAGACTCGCTTGTTTGGATATGTTCATCGCTTCAGTAAAATCTTCTAGACCGATTTCGTCCAGCTCGATTAACTGATGTCCCTGCTGCTCTTGCTGCTCAATCTCCCATAGTATTTCTAGCAAGGGATTGATTGATTCATCGGCAGCGATCAAACTGGCGATCGCTGTTCTGCTCATGGGTTGCCCTTCGGTCCTGCTTGTTTGCAGACATCAACAATCACATCTCCATTCGGTTGGACATTTCTATGGATTTGCGAGTTTTTCACGCCTTCAAAATACAGACTCAAAGTATCTCTGATTTGCTCGTCACTACTACCGATTGCGGCTGGTACTGGTATTGATTGTCCTTCAATTTTGATAATGTAATTAGGTTCAGTTAGATTCATAGTTGTAATGTCTGTTGTTCTAGTTTGGACGATTTCAATGATTTACTTGGGAAGCCTACAAATTCACGCTTTTGTGGTGTTTTTTCTTCGTTCTCGCTTGGCTCATCGGACTGGATTGGTAATGCTAAGGTACTCTCTGCGTATGCTTGAATAATTTCTGCTAGCGGCGCAGGAATCGGCGTAAGTGCTGAAAGTGGAATTATCCGAATCAGTGGACTTCCCAAATCTCGGCAAATGGAAATTATTACCAGCCTCTCTGACGGTTGCTCGGTTTCAGGTAGTATTTCAATGCATAGCCTCAATCGGCTCTTGTCTAGGTCAATTGCTGGGGCTGTCATGGCTTTCACGATGTTGAACTTATGCGCTTTTACACAAGCACTGGCGCTAGCCATGTTTGAAGTCAGCAAAGGCGGCGCGAAGCGCCGCCTTTGCTGATTAAACACTCTATGAGCAAAAAATACTAATTTCTAGCCAACTGCAAAGTCTGTAAACTGTCGCATATAGCTTGAATGGAATCCATTTACTATATTTTGCTTAGGGATACCCATCTCTGATAATCTAACGGAAATATCAAACTCTGTCCCATTGTGCTGTACCCAGATCTTTCCATCTTTTATGTCTAGATGCACCACACAACCATAAATTCGATGGTTATTTCGCCAGCCCACATGGGCTAACTGGTAATGATCTCTCTCTGTATCAAAAATTAATTGCGATTCGACTTCGTTATTTGAAGATCCATATTCTGCCAATTCTGTGAGTAATTCTTGAATCTTCTCGCGATATTCTCTTAGTTCTGCCATTTTACAATCTCCTGTTTCTCTGGTACATAAATTGCTAACTTTAGTTGATGCATCTGAATTGTCGTTTGCACAAAGGGTAGTTGAAAGAACGAATCATACGCACTTGATGGCACTGCCAGATACAACTTATATTCTGTATATTGTTCTTGCATTAATAGACGATAGTTTAGGTACTGTCCAAGTGCTGTATGAAATTCCGAAACGGCTGACCCACCCAAAAAGCTTTTTATTTCTACTGCTATTTTTTCATTGCTTCTCTGTGCTGCAATTATTCGCTCTGCTCCCAAGTCTACATATAGCGAACCCAATCCGAACTCCAGCGATAGTGGATCGTGAGTTATCTTCCAACCGTCTTTTTCTAAAGCAGTCTTGACAGCATTATGAAAAATGTCCCTTGCTGACATGATTTGTTCTAATTAATTAAATTGTTATGTAGTCTCTAGATTTTAACACTTACTGCTGATGTTACATAGAACGATTTGAGCAGATCCACGGTTTAACTAGGGTTATAGCCAATGCGCGTCTCAAGAGCCACGTAATTTGTTGCCTGTGATAGCGAGATTTTGTAGGGATTTCAATACTTCCACGTAACATCAGTTCTTACAACGCTTTGCGATCAAACTAAAACCAGTAAAAATTTTGAAAGGGTTGCGAAGCAACCCTTTCAAAATTTTTGCTGTGGTTTATTTGATCGGAAATTGCTGTAATTAAAAAAGAATAACTATTCATTAAGTGAATAGTTATTCTTTTTTAATTACAACGGATTAAATCATCTGAAGTTGATGTTTCCTACCAATCAAGCGGCTGATCGCATCTGCCTTGGTCGAAAGTTGGACTTGATACCAACAGGGATTGGGCTGCGCGATGGGAACACTCGCAGATGCGCTTCTGTAAACACTCGAAACTTCGCTGTATGATGCTTGCCACTATTGTTCGCAACTAGATAAACTCTTGCGTCTACGATCGCT
>JBDNJN010000083.1:0-30085 GCA_041687725.1 Pseudanabaena sp. | reverse complement strand
TTCCCTGTAGACAAGCTGTAGATTCCCTGTAGACAAGCTGTAGATTCCTTGTAGACAAGCTGTAGATTCCTTGTAGACAAGCTGTAGATTCCGTGTAGATGGGTTGTAGACGGGCTGTAGATTCCTTGTAGACGGGCTGTAGATGGGTTGTAGATTCTCTGTAGATGGGTTGTAGACGGACTGTAGATTCCTTATAGATAAGCTGTAGACTTTGCATAGACCGTCAGTAGACTTTGCATAGACCGTCAGTAGACTTTGCATAGACTCCTCGTAGACTCCTCGTAGACTTTGCGTAGACTTTGCATAGACTTTGCATAGACTTTGCGTAGACTTTGCGTAGACTTTGCGTAGACTTTGCGTAGACTTTGCGTAGACTCTCTATAACTTTTCGCGAACGAGTTTGCGCCGTTTGATATGTGTGTGTCGCGTCTCGCAAGCTATGTTGCTTGTCGGACAATAAATCGCGCTATCGCTTATTTTTTGTTCGACAGCAACATGACGCTTGCCAAAAGGGGACACCCCCTTTGGAATCCCCCGTAATGAATTTAAAAATGAGAATAGATCACTCAGAATAATTAAGCGATCTCTACTTCGCCGAAAATTCTAAATTGTCTGCTTCGCCTCGAACAATTCCATAACCGTTATCAGCAAGCCACTGAAAATAAGCTCGAATTTCAAACGCAGTAGTATCTCGAAATAATCGGATCGATGATTGGATTTTTCTGGCTGACACATACTCATCCTGCTTCTGTGCGTACTCTAAAATTGCTGACAAAGGTGCTGACAATTTAGGCTTTGCTGACGTGCTGACAGGGTGCTGACGTGCTGACAGGTCATCAAAAATAGGTTTTATGGTGTCAGCAACAGAATTGTCAGCAGGTGTCAGCAGGTCAGCACCTGTCAGCAACCTTGCAAAATCCGACTCATCAGGTAGCAAACTTTGCAAGCGATCGCCTTTCAAAAATAGATCGCCACGCCCAAGCAACTGCGAACCATCAACCAACTTATTTCCAGTGATGGACTCGCTATCTTCTGCGTCCGCAACCGCTAGCAATACTCTTACAGGACAGTTAGCCCTCAGACGCGGCGTAACCGCCTTCTTGGGTCTTTGCGTAAACACAATTAAATGAATACCCGCAGCTCGCGCTTTTTGTCCCAGCCTGATAATTAAATTTTCTAATTTGTCGCGTTCAGACTTCGATGCAGCATCCCATAAGTCCCCATACTCATCGAACATAAAAATAATTCTGGCTATCAACTTAGAAGCGCGAGCATTGTACTGGTCAATATTTTCTACGCCTATCTTTTCAAAGACGACATAGCGATTTTCCATTTCATCAACCATTAAATCTAGATTGGCAATTGCATCGGCAACATCCGACATGATTGGCGCGATTAGGTGAGGGCAATTTGCAAACCGCTTGAAGGTTACTCGCTTAGGATCGCAAATTAATAATTGACATTCACCAGGCGATCGCCCAAGTAGCAATGACAGCAAAAATGCCTGTAGAAATACACTTTTGCCACTGCCACTCATCCCTGCACCCAAAACGTGGCAACTCTCAGGCTCAGATAGGTCAACCGATACCAATTTGTTATTAATATCCACACCGATCGCTGCTTCAAACTTGTTCGACTTCTGCCAGTAATCGGCAAACTTGGCAACTTGTCGATCTAGGCGTGGTGTGTCGATCGCGATCGCCCCTTTGGAAATCGAAATCACTGGCGGCACATCTAACCCTAACTCTAGTTGCAACTCTTGACCAGTTCCAAGCACCTGCGCCGCCTTGCAGTTGATCGGTTTTACCAGAGTTCGCACAAAAGACGGGGACTGCAACTCTTGAACTAAGTCACACTCTAATTTGAGGCGAAACAAAGCTTTTAAAACTGGATGAGTTGGCGGTGCTTTTTGCAGTTCAGCGATCGCTACTTCACGCCCTAGCGGTTTCATGGTGTGACCGAGCCAAGTTTGGTAAGCACCTGTACTTTGTTGATGAGCGATCGCTTCATAGGGTGACAGCATTCTCTCAAGCCGATCCAGACGACAACAGATATAGGTCATACCTGTGGCGATCGCCATTGACGATAACTTTTGCAACCAATGACTAGGGATGGCGGTACTGACATAGAGGAGCATCGCGCCAACAAAAATACAGGTAGAGGCTTTACGAATTACCCTTGGGCTTTCCGTGGTTGCCACTACCTGTGAAGTGTGAAATTGTGAATTTGTGTAACTCATGATTTCTCAGTACAGGCTCTTTGAATTACTTGAGTCAAAACGCTGTCGGGAACTTTGCTTATATCGCCGTTGTTGCCAACGCCGTTGTTGCCAACGCACAGGCGATATTTTTCTTCTAGTAATTCGCGGGGTGATTTAACTGGCTTGACTGTCCTGATGTCTACGGTTTTTTCTTTGCGGAATTCGGCGGCGATCGCGGGATTCGGTGGTTGTGACGGTACATCAAGTCGGGCTAGGAAGTAGCTCACTAAAGCTCCTAGCCCGAATGTCAACCCAAAACCCGCTAGGAGGATTTTAGGATTGCTGCTCATAGTCCGAACCACCCTAGCCACGGCTTAACGTTTTCTGGCTCGTCGTCAGTGTCGTTGTCTGCATCCGATTCGTGATCATCCTCATAAAAATCGTCATCTGATTTGTTATCAGGATTTGCATCCCGCCAAGATTGATACTGTGTGCTAGTTTCTTCCTGTTCATCAGTAGATTTGAAAAAGCCAAATATACTCATGACTCAACCTCACTCGAACCAATGGCGATCGCATCAATTTCATTCAGCGCAGTTTGATGTAGCTCAGTTGGCAAAAGCTGACTTGAGAGCCAAACCCAGAATTTTTGTCTAGCGCGATCAATTAACGCTGTTCGCACTTTCTGCCAGTCAAGATTATCGAGAATCTCATCAGCAATTAATGCTTCGATGTCGGTCGGAACGATCTCATTGGTTACGATCGGAGCGGCGTTTTTTGCCACTGCTTCGGGCTGTGTAGTTATCTCTACAGCCTGTTTGACGGCTTTTACTGCCATAATATTTATATTCCTGAATGGGGATAAACAAAGGCGATCGCGGCTTTCTCAGGGCTGTAGCGATCGCCTTTGTTGTTTTTAATTGTAGCATCATGCTTTAAAATAACACTAAGATAAAGCGTTGCAATAAATACGAACAGTGTACTATGGCTAAAAGTGCTACAAATTGCTTGGAATCAATGACAAAACGCCTTAATGTAACCCTGACAGATGAACAGTACAAAAAACTTACCGATGTTGCAGAGAAAGAACTGAGATCCCTTACAGGGCAATTATCAAAAATTGTTGGTGAGTGGTTGGAGCAATACGATCAAGCACACACTAAAAGCAAAGCCCATGAGTGAATCGATCAAAGCAACTCGTGCAACTGTGGCGATCGGCGATCTAATCGTTGATGCTTTCCAGTTGCCTGACGGTAGCTATCGGATGTCATTGAGCCAAGCTGCTGAATGCGTCGGAAAACCTGCTAGAGGCACTTTCGATTTTTTGCAATCTAAAGCTCTCAAACGCTTACTAGGAGAAGTTCAAGGCACTTTCGATTTTTTGCCTGATGCGTCTACAGACAACTATCAGCCAGAAAATTTAACTGTCGATATAGGTGAAGGTGGATCTCAAGGTCAAACGAGAATTAGAGGTTTACCACTAGAACTAGTTGCCCTCTATTGGGCGTGGGAAAGTTTTCGAGGTAATCGTTCAGCGTTACTTATGACAGTTTCCCTAACCATTGAATCTCTAGAACGTAGGTTTGACAATGCTTTTGGTGTGATTCGTACTGAAGAAGAACGTAATCAGCGCTTATCGCAACAAAACAAACAGTTAGAACAAAACTTAGCTCAAATAAGTGATGGACTTACATTTGACGATGAAAGCCGTCGCGAACTCAATGAGCTTAAATCATGGCTTCGAGATAACGGTATCGAACCTTATGGCTTACCCGAAAGCGATCGCAATGATAACAAAGGAGACATGAATTAAATGGCTAGAACAAGCGAAAAAGATCGCATGATCCGACTTTTTAGTATTGAGGGTTGCTGTCCCCCCCCAGAAGATAGTTTCTTACAGGAAGCAGTATTAGCAAATATTAGATCGGCGGAGCGATTGCCACTAGTGCAAGATTTTCCAATATATACCGAGTTAATAAAAGCGGTCATTGCTCACTGGATTATCAAGCTAAATATCAATGAAACCCATAAACATCCTGAACCCAAACTAGCAAAACGCTATCAACCACTTGCTGAAGTTTACATCGCTATATATAAAGCTTGCGAAAGAATACACGCAAGTGGAGGAGGGTCTGAATACCCTCATGCAGGTATATGGTTTGCTCTAATTTTACAGGAATTTGTAGTTGGGATTCCTAAAAGCTCTGCTGGCGTTGGTAATGAAGCAGCAATCACAGACTTAAGGAAAAAGAATCAAGCACTCAAGGATTTTAAAAATGGTGAAAAGCCATCCATGACCTTAAACCAAATCTTCGACGAAAACCGCTTTAAAAATACACACAACTTATTTCAAAAACTTGTCACGCCTTTAATTCAAAGAGATTACGACTTGCTAAGACTAAGGCTGTTTCATGCAATCACACAAGCTTTAAGCAAGCTTGCCTCATACCTAGATAGCAGTAAAATCTACGTCCTGAATATTGGAGAGAAACAAAATTTTATAACTACAGGTAGAGGTAGAGGGCGCACAAATATCCCTAAATTCAATTTTCAATCCTGAAATCCTTACTCTGTAATAATTCTAGGAATTAAATCAGAAGAAATCAAATTTATAAATTAGTGAAAGATAATAGATCTGTTCAATGAAGCAAAAAGTCCTTTGAGACAATGCTCAAAGGACTTTTTTGATATTCAAGTCTAAATAGATAGCTAAATTTTCTTGGCGGAAGATTCTATCTAGTTAGGCGCTAACTCTCACGGTGAAAAACACCGAGGATACGTTCTAAGTATGCGTCAAAAGTCTACAGACTACAAATTTTCGTTTCTCGCTTCTGTCTATTATACCATATCGAACGCGACAAACACTTATCTAGCAAGCATCCTAACACTGTTACCATTCACCAGATTTACATCGAATTTCGTTGATCGCCACCTTGCAGCAATGGAGGGCGATCATGAGTAAGTACATTGCAACCCGTAAAGATCATCAATGCCCTGTATGTGACGACTCAACTGGCAAATGTCGAGTTTTCGATGATAGTCCTGTAGTTCTGTGCATGAACTTATCGACAAGCTATCAAGGCGATCGCACCAATGGCTACAAGTTCCTCAAACAATCAAAAAATCAATCTTGGGGCGTATGGGTTCCAGATCAAGGCGAAAACACCTTTGACCGTGACAAATGGCAAGAGACGCGAAGAAGTAAGCAACAGGAAAGCGATCGCATTGCTGCTGAACAATCGCAAACCCTAACCAAGGATGAGCGATCACAGGCATGGAATGAAATCCTAGACAGCCTGACTCTAGCGGAAGACCACCGCCAAAACATGTTAAATCGTGGTTTCACGTCTGAACAAATCGAATCGGAAAAATTCCGCACAGCCAACAAATACCAAAAATTAAAGTCAGATGTAGGTAATACCGATCTAGCAGGAGTAACCAACCGTAAAGGTAAATTAATCCTAACCAACTCAGAACGGGGCATTATTACCCCAATTAAAGATAGTCAAGATCGCATTATTGGCTGTCAGGTTCGACTAGATGTTGGAAGTGACGGTGGGCGTTATCGTTGGCTCTCGTCTGCATATTCAGGCGGAGCAAGTCCAAATTTGCGAAATGGTGAACTACCAATAGGCATTTATGGCACTGGTACAGTTTGCGGTATTACTGAAGGGGCAAGCATTAAACCACAGTTAGCAGCCCACAAACTTGGACTAAGGATGATAGGTGCTAGTGGTCGTCTGTGGACATCATCACCAGAGCAATTAAATGGATATCTCGAAAAATTTCACACCGACAAATCTAAACCAGTCAGGATATTTCCTGATGCTGGTTCCCACAGTGACGATGCAACCATGAATTGCTTACAGGGACTTTGGGAACTACTCAAGTCTTGGGGCTACAAAGTTAATGTTGCGTGGTGGGGACAATTCCACAAAGAAGATGGCGACATCGATGAGATTAGTCAAGAGCAGATCGATGAGATCGAGTACATCAGTACATCAGAATTTGAGCATCTAGGCTCGTATGCCCTGCGTAAAGCTGACAAAGTGCTTAACCGTAGATACCTAGCTAAACCTGAAGGCGATCGCGATACCTTCGACTTCATTAGAGATATCCCCAAAGATAAATTTGGAGTTGGCTGCAAGTCATATCAAGGAACTGGTAAAAATTATTTACAGAAGATTATTGCCGACAATCTCAGTCTGGGTGATCCTAAACCAATCCTTTACATCACACAGTTGACAAACCTGATTAACCAAGCATCACAACCATCAACTAAAGACAACCTTAGCGGATTGGGCTTGGTAAACATTTACGACATCGAAAATGCAAAGAGTGACGATGAGCGTAGAGCTTTAATCATCGAGGCAAGAATATATGGTGTTGCCATGACTTACGACAGCCTGCACAAACTAGATCGGTTAATTCCTGACTTCACACCACATTCAACTTTCCTAGATGAAGCTGAAAGTGGTTGTGAATGTTTGTTGGACTCTAGTACTGATATTCAAAAATTCAGGACGGAAACGATCGCACTATTTGGAAACATCCTACAGAGATCAAAGGCTACATATGACGATGGACATATGTATATGTTTGACAGCGACTTAACCAACTTGTCTATAAGTTACTTCTGCTCACTAGCAGGGCAAACCCTGAAGGATGCATTTATTATCCGCAATGACTACAAACTAGCTAAGGGACGGATTGCCAATATTTACAACGGTTCTAAGCTTTGGGTTGATAAATATCAAGCGACTAGCGATCGCACCATCTGCTTCAGCAATTCTCAAGCAATTGGCTCAACCTACAGCGCTCAAAATCTCGCAACCCTAACAGGGGATAGCCTTGTAATCGATTCGCAAACAACCAAAGATAAAACCAACGATGCTTACAGAGCATTGCAAGGCAATGTCACGAAACTAATGGGACGTTACCAACGCACTGTACATACTTCTTCTATGGGTATCGGTGTAAGCATCGAGGAAGAGGGGTTATTTGATAGTAAATGGTGTAACTCGTTTGGCTTGCTAGGTGTCGGTAAATTGCTGCAAGGTACTAACCGCTATCGTCCTAATATTCCGTTGCATATCTTTGTCAGCGAACGGGGTAACGGTGTAATTTACGGTGGTTCTACCAACTGGAAAACCATAGCCAAGCAATGTTTGAAAAATAGACAGGACAATATCAACGCACTAGCGATCGCTGATATTGACGATAGTACTGGACTGCGGAAGAGTGTCGAAACTTGGGCTAAATACATGGCGCGACGCAATTATGAGCTTGCCAATTACCGCAAATGCGTAGAACGTCAATTACGGCTTGACGGTTACACCATTAACTATGTAGATGGTGAAGTAGATACCACCGCAGCAAACCAACTCAAGGAACTAAAACAAGAAAATGTTGCCAAATATTGCGAGTCTGTACCACTGGCAAATATTGACGATGAACTGGAAATAAAACGGCTTGAAAAAGCTAAGGAGCATACACCAGATCAACGTCTCAAGCTTGCCAAGAAGAAATTGGTAGACAAGTACCAGATCGAAGTCACGCCCGAATTAGTTAAAGAAGATTTAGGCGGGATCTATTCAAAACTGACCTTGCAATATTTCCTAACCATTGGTGCTGAGTACCTACCTAAACGAGAAACAGCCAAGCTAGAAAGTCTGTTAGGTGACGACAAACTGTTGTTTGCTCCTGATGCTAATAAAAAGTTATTGGCTGGCAAGATTGCCATTCTTCGCAAAATTGGCTTGCCTGAGTTCTTGGCAGATATGGGAGACGATCCTCTAACCAATGATGACCACAGAGTTCAAAACTTTAACCAGAGACTTATCTCAGACTGGTATCGCATACCTCTACATCGTCATCTTGGGATAAAGATTGATCTCGATGCCAAACCAATAACCAACATCGAAAAAGTTTTGAATGCGATCGCTAAAAAAGTTGTCAGGGATGAAGAATCCAGAAAACGGAAAAAAGCAGGAGAGTACCAAATTAAACCAATGACCGATCTACAAGATGTCATTTTTGAGGCATGGCTGACCCGTGATGCTAAGTCCATCGAAAACCCTGAAACGACCACTTTGTGTCGCAAATTCCCTAATAAGAATATTAGTAATAGAGAATTTGCGACATTTGCGCCAGTCGATAATGTGATGGTTGCCAATGGTAATTTGGCGATCGATGATTATGAGTACTTTTAATTTCTTGCCTCCATTAACTCAGCGCTTTTTTCACTATATCGAAACGGATACCAGATGTTGCCAGACATAATCACGTCAAATATTTTTTAGTAATTACTCATATTCTCCAGTGTTGTTTTTTTAATATGTTCTTTGCGCGATAAAACTTGGAGGTTGTTTATCACTGTTTTACCTCCCTGAGACATGGGTTGAATGTGGTCAATCTGAAAATCATTACGACTTTGGCTTTTGAATTTACTCACAGCGCACCAAATAAAACCATCTGCCGAGTATTTAGCAAAGACAGCATCTTTGATTTTTCTATACTCGAAAGGATCTCTTTCTTTAATTTCATTTAGGGTGAGGTCTGTAAGTGGCACATCATCAGGAATTAATACTGGTGGAGTTGACACTGTGTCGCCATAATCACCCTCAAGCTTGCAGGTTTCAATATGTAGCTGCTTTTTGAAATATAATTTAGAGCCAAAAAGGACACGCCAGAAAGATTTTTCGTCATCCCAAAGTGAATCGACATAATCGGTTTTAGCTTTGCCACCTAGCGAATTATCGTAAATATGTCTAGCAACGATCGCTAAATTACATTTTCTCTTTTCGCTAAAGGCAAGAAATTCTGGTCTAATCTGCTTTTGAGCATAGAATCTAAGAATGTTGGTTAAATCACCATCTCTATAACCAATTAAAAATTGATTGTTGGGGAAATAAACGTCCTTAACAACATTCAATAAATATTCAAGTTCACCATCTGATAATTCTTCTCGATCATCTGCATCAATCAGCTTGAATATAGTCTCTAAATCGTTGATAAAGTTGTCATAAGCTTCTTCAGTGTCATCATACAGAAGCACGTCATAATTTCGAGGGACAGATTCCCCTGATTCATAAGGCTCAAGAATCGAAAACCTATAAATGCCAATAGGAATACGCTTGAGAAAATCTAATTTTTCTAGCTCAGTCGTATCTATCGAACTATCCATAATTTGAGCGAATTCTTCGATTTTGTCAATCGAGATCAATCGAGCTATTTTCTTTGCTGTCTCTTTGTCTCGATCAATAAATTCGGCATCTTCTTCAATATGAAGTTTTTCAGGGTTTACCCAATTTATCTTATTTTCCCAATCATCTATAAAAGTTACAACATAAGCTTTGTCCGTGCCTCCCGCTCTAGTCCCACGCAAAGCCCTGCCGATCATTTGAGTCATTAAAATCGTTGAAGTAGTAGGGCGAGTCAAGAAGACTGTTTGAACATTTGGTAAATCTGTCCCCTCCGTCAACATTTCAACATTAATCAATACCTCAAGTTCACCATCCCTAAATTGTTGTATTTTTTTGCCATTCTCTTGAGGAGAAACAGTAGCACCAGTTCCTGCATTTTGAATACTAGAGACTACAAAATCAGATTTAATCCCTCTACTTTTAAAAACTTTATTTAGCGTAATTGCGTGAACTACATCAATTGCAAAAACAAGCAACGGTTTGTATTTATCTCTATTGTTGAAATAATGATTGACAATCTGTGTATTACGAATATTTGACATCGCAATTTTTTCAGCAACATCCCTTGGAATTTTATCGAATCCCTCAATCGATTTAATATCTTTGTCAGATAATTCATGATAAAAATTTAGCTGTGTTTCTAAGCTTTCAAAGATTGGCTCAGCAAGAATACCTCTATTGATCAGTGTTCTTAAATGTTCAGCAAAGATGATGTCATCTGGAAACACCTTTTTCAAAAGCCCCGCCTCGCCTTCTTCAGTTCGGAAAGGAGTAGCAGTTAAACCCAGCATCTTAAAATTCTTACTTTTTTTCCGATCTGTAAAGTTTTTTTCAATGCTCTCGATTAACTTGCGATATGTCTTTGCAGATGCGTGGTGAGCTTCATCGATCACCAATAGGATTGATTCCGCGTGATTAACCCAATTTTCTAACAGATGAATTAAGCCACTGTTCAGACTATCTTTACTCGCAATAATGATGTCATCAGTAGATTTGATATTGACTGGAATATCGTGTTTAGGATGTCCAGAGATAATACGATACCTAAATTTTTTGACATTCTGAACTGTTGAATGGTAAGGAATGAAAAATAATTAACTTATGCATTTGTTTCCAATAAAGAACACTGCCCTAATCGAGCCTAGTCTGATTTGCATAGTTTATTTTTCCTATTTTGCATAGCTTAATTATTTTTCATTCCTAAGCACTGTTTTTTACAGTATCAAGAGCTTGATTGAGTAATTCGTGACGATGAGCAATCCATAGAACTTTTTGCCCCTTGTCGATAAAATTTTTAAGCATCCAATGAACTGCGGTTAAAGTCTTACCGCCACCCGTAGGCAAGACTAACAATCCCTTAAATGGCGCTGAATTTTTCTTGTCAAGCGCTTGAATAGCTTGGTTTTGATGCTCGTATAAATCTCGTGGATTTTCAGTCTTACTGACTTGTATCGTCCCCGATTTCTCAATTTGGGAGGTTGGCATGATCTAATCAAATCTAAAAATTTTTCTTGGTTTATCTTAACGTCTTATCTGAGTTGTAGGCTGAAAGGACGTAAATAGGTTAAAGTTTACAACCTTCTTGTATAAGATACAGCCTGAAACCTCTGCTATAAGTTGGGTAATTTTAATTTATATAAGACGTACTGGGTAAATTTAGGTTAGTGGACTACTAGTGACTATCTCGTGGGTTTGGTTCAATCTTCTAAAAATTCTTCTAAATGCTCGAAAACTTCCTGCCATGAGGAATGTGGATCGGCTGTACTCTGAGAATATGCCTCTCTTTGCTTTCTCACGATCTCTCTAATGCGCTCCTTTTCTTTTTCCCACAATTTGCGATGTGCGATCGCCTGTAACAATGGATTAGCCGATCTCATTCCATGACGTAAAGCATTTTGGCTAGAAATCGCCTTACCAATGTCAGTTTTCGCACCCGTACTTCGCAACCATGGCTTTGTCTCGTAAATACGCGCTCTACGTCTCTCACGCTCTTCTTGACTAATTTCTTTCATAGTTCGTTTGTAGTTCGGTTGGTTGAATTGGCAAAATTTGAGGATCATCAAAAAATACTGCTTTCAGAATCGCGCACAAAGCCATTAATAAAAAGCTATGGCTAATCTCCTTAAATAAAAGTCTAGCTTTAGAATCGCTTCTAAAGCTAGACTTTGAAAGCATTATGAGGCAATGGTTTTAGTGTCGATAGGAAAGAATTTATCTGTACCATCTATTGATTTTTTCTTAATCCCGATCGCCTTTAATTCTTCCTTAGAAAGTTTCTTGATTTTCGCTACGCTGATACCTTTTAAAGTTCGTGTGGCGATTGAGCCATCTTTCTGATTAATGCTGTAGCCAATTTCTTGTATTTCTGGTTCAGCGATCGCATCAACATTTTGAGCATCGCTTTCAGGTAGTTGAGGATCGGGGGTAGATGCTGATACATAGGGTCGTTCCAAGAAATCAGGCTCTAAGCTGCTTGCAATACTTTTTCTAGTGCCAGCGCTTTCAGTTTGTAGAGATGCGATCGCCTCAATAACTGGCGGTGGATTAATCGCGAAAAATTTGACATTACCTGCAACCTCATCATATTCACGCTTTAAGCCATTTTCTTTAAGCTCCCATGATTCAAGAAGCATCAAAGCTTTAATCTCAATTCCTCTGATGGTTTCCAGATTTATAGAGTGATCAGGATTAAGCTCAAAGGTAATCTCTAAGCTACTTGCAGAATTTTCTCCAGTGCTACCGCTTTCAAGTGTGGCGGCAGCACTGGAGCTTTTTTTGATGATGCGATCGCCTCCGTGGGAATTGTGGCGATCGCATTATCAACTGGCTTTACCTCAGTATCTAAGCTAGTCTCGCTAGTTTCTTCAATCCCAAAATAAGGCTTGTCAAGCGCTCCTGTCAGTCCCTTTATGACAAACAATCTCATCTCATGCTTAGCATTGATGATCGCGTCTTTGTATTCGTCTTCAAGTTGATCGATTTTAGAAAGCAAAGGCGCGATCGCATTATCGATCATTGCCTGTATATCAACATCAGAAATACTTACGTTCTGACTTACACCGTGAGACAACCCTAAGCCCTGCTTAATGACTGCGATTAGAGCATCAGTAGTTTTTATCTTGCCATCGGATTTAAGTAACCCTCTAGCGATCGCAAACTGTTCTAATTCTGAATAAATCTCATTTGGCAATCTAAAAGTTAGACTTTTAGATGCTTTGCTGTCTGGTGATTCTGCCATATTGTCTTACGATAAACTAACGTTATTTTACACCGTAATCATGGTGTAAGTCAATTGTTATTTTCTATAATTTCTTGCATCTCATCAAAAGATAGATCATTAAGCAAATTGTTAACGATCGTATGCTGTAAGTCAGTGTCTAACGATTGTAAGTAATCTCTAGATTTATCTGTATCTCGTAGCAATGAAGCTAATTTGCGCTGAGCATTGGCAACCTCTAGACCATTAGCTTTTAAATACGCCTTACATTCTGTCTTACGGTGTAAGGCAGTGCTTACATACTGCCATCCGCAAATAGCGATCGCCTGTTCAGTCATAGACATTACGCAACCTCACGATCTAATACTCGTTTGATACTGTTAATGTGCCATTTTCCGCCGCGTTTTGTGGCAATCCCTTCATGATTAAGATGATCGGCAATTTGCTGTAATGTCGCGCCATTGGCTTTTAAATCTCGTACCAGATCGATAACTTGACACTCGCTAGCAGACTTAACTAATTTTTTCTCACTCATATTGAAGCCATAAGCAGGTGAGCCAACGTGTTCGCCTTGAGATTTTTTATGCTGTAGCGCCATACTGGTACGCTCTCCGATTGCTTCTCTTTCCCACTGAGCGACCGACATTAGAACATTTAGACATAATCTACCTGCTGCGGTGCGAGTATCAATCTGGTCACTAACTGAGAGTAAAGCTTTATCGGTAAAGTAATCAGCGATTAAAGTATTCCAGTCTGATACCGAGCGAGTAAGGCGATCTAGTTTAAAGATGATCACCGCGTCCGCCTTGCTACTGTCTAACGCTTGTAAGACAGTTTGTAAGCCCTCACGGTTTAAGGACTTTGCAGACATACCAGCATCGATGACGATATCGATTAGCTCAATGTCATAGAGATTTGCATAACCCTTAATTTTGTCGATTTGAGCATCCAAGCTATAACCGTGTGTCGCTTGTTCTTGAGTCGATACCCTTACATAACCGATCGCCTTAGTCATTTGCCTAACCTCTTGTCTAACGTTTTACTTACAGTATCTTACACCGTGAGTAAAACGTAAGTCAATATGTAATTAAAAATAAATGATTAAATATTTGACATATAGAAAAAGTCAATTACACGATTCTGGTCACTTTTGTGTAAATCGGTTTGGTTTTTGTGTAATTTTCGTTTGTTAAAAAAGCACCCTAACCAAAATGGTCAAGGTGCTTTTTTATCTGTATAGCTTGTGTATAGATAGAGTAGTAGAATCCTTATGCGGTAATGCTTTTATAGTAAAATAGAAGGGTGAAATTAAGTCCCAAAAAGGAAGTATGACAGTATCAGGTAAGTTAGAGGTAACGATCAAGATCAATGAGTTACCCGCGATCGCATCAACAGATAAAAATGGCTGGATTACTTTTTATCTCGATTGCGATGGACGTATATTCACCGCGACGGTGAAGCCGAAGGTTTTCAAAAAGTTGCAAGATGCTCAGGCTAGTTTTCCGATCTGGGTCGCGGCGATCGCAGGTAAGTTGGGCAATGCGACAGAGGATGGCTTTAGCTTGGATGAGCCAAATATTCAAGTCTTTGAGAAAAAGCCGAAGGAAGTAAAAACTGTTGAAGGGGCTTAATGATTTTAAGAAAAAAAGCAACGATTCTCACCACTGGGAATCGTTGCTTTTTTGTTGGGAGTGGCGATCGCCTTGATTCAAAGATCACGCCTCTGCGACGTAATTCTCAATCCACAACCTTACTAGATCTGCCATTTTCTCACCCTTACCACCAGTTTTTGACTTAAACGATCTGTGAAGCGAGTCTGGGATATCAATGGTTAATCGCTTCATTTTCTCTGGTTCGACAACTACTGGCGATGCTACAACTGGCTCAATATTCCTAGTTGCAACCCATTGATCGGCAATGTCAATTGATGGCTCTTTAGCCTGTGGCTTTGCTCCAAATGTAACTTTTTTACTCATCCCATTACCTCGATCAACTCATTAACCAGCGCTTTAACTTCCTTAGCCGCAGTCCCATTTGGATCTGTCTCGAATACAGTTTTACCAGTTGCAGCACTTTCCGCAAAGGAAACACGCTGACAAAGTTGCGATCGCAATACAGGTATTTCGTATCCTGTAAGCGCTTCAGTCACATCGCGCCCTATAGCTGTATTTACGATTTTACGATTAATCGTAAATACAGATTTAAGATTTTCCTTAAATACAGTAGCTTCCTTGATTAAGTTGACAACCTCTTGAGCCGCCCAAACATCATAGGGAGATGGCTGCACTGGGATAACTACAATGTCAGCGGCAAGGATAGCGGATCGGGCTAACTCGGTAACTCGTGGTGGACCATCTATGAGTACATGATCGTAATTTTTGGCGATCGCAGGTAAGTCACGATGAATAGTTGGGCGATCAAGTCCAACTACTGCAAAAGGTGGTTCGCCGTCACGCGCTGCCGCCCAATCTCTAGCAGAACCCTGTGGATCGGCATCAATGAGCAAAACACTCGCACCTTTTAAAGCTAGGGCATGAGCAATATGAATAGCGATCGTAGTCTTGCCTACGCCGCCCTTTTGGTTCTGTACGCTGATAATCATTATTTACGATTAATCGTATTTACAGAAATAATGATATCTTTGTTTCTGTAAATCTGTGTTTTTATAATTAAGGCTTAGAGTTTACCAAAAAGTAAATGATCCCATTACTTAAGAAAATTGCTGCTATAGGAGTGGGCGATCCCAGTGATTTCTAAGGTAAATAAAGGATCGATTATTTTTTGACTGTCTCTTAAGTCAGTCCAGAAATTAGCACAGATGAAATGTGAATCTGAAGAGCTTATGTAGCGGGGTTTTCAGCCTTAGCGTAAGTTTCTGTACCTTTGCTCATTTTACCCCCTCACCAACTTTGCAAAAGTGCTTTTTTACGATCGCTACTATCTAAAACTTGAGTGCAGGACTCCCAGTTAACTTTAGTTTGAATTTGGTTGTATTTCATTTCAAAGGGATGCTGGTCAGGAAGTTTATCGATGGTCTGTTTCGCTTCTGTCCGATCGCCTAATGCTTCATCTACCCAAATCGTTTGGAGGGTGTCAGGGATTTGTCCAAACATTTGATGAATCGATTGCAGTCGATCGCTTAGGAGGTCGCGCACTCGATCTTCGACTGAGCCTTTGTAGCGCATATTGTAGACAAGGACTGTCTCGCGGGTTTGACCGATCCGTTGAATTCTACCTTTACGTTGTTCGAGGCGGGTGGGGTTCCAAGGTAAATCGAGATTGATTAGACTACCTAGTTTTTGCAGGTTTAACCCTTCACTGGCAGCATCCGTGCCAAGAATGAGTCGAATTTCACCTGACTGCACCATTTTTTTGAGGACATTGCGATCGCAACGGGTATATTCACCGTTACAAATATGTCCAGATTTTTGTCCACCTGCATAAATACCGATTACTTCTTGGTTTGGTAGATCGCGGGTAAGTTGATTGGCAAGCCACCATACAGAGTCAAAATATTGCGAAAAGATAATACAGCCTAGATCTAGCCAATTGCGATCTAGTAGAAGTTCTTTGACTACGTTATATTTTGGGTCATTGTCCTGTTCGACTTTGAGATGTTGGATAAATTTTTCGAGGAGAATTGATTCTTCAGATGTAATTTTGTCGGCAAATTCACTGGTTTTTTGTTTACTAATTTCTTCGTCTTCGTCTTCAATGTCCAAATCATCTTGTTTACCTAGCAGCTTTTGAGCGGTAATCATGCCTGCATTAATAGAACTACCAACACGGCGTAGCAACAGGGTTTTTAAAAATCCCGATCCTTTCATGCGCTGGCTAACGGACTGACAAAATTCTTCAGCGATCGCATAGGCATCTCGCAGATAAGGAGTAAGGGCGATCGCATCAGTATCATTTTCGCCTAATAGCTGGACACGGACGGGTTGGAGATAGGGTTCGCCTGTTTCTGGATCGTAGGTATTTTCGAGATATTCGCGGGTGCGGCGGATGATATGGCGAATGAAGGGATTGTATTGCTTGCCATAGCTATCGGCTAAGCTACGAATTTCTTGTTTTTCACCAAGGCGAAGTTTGTCCCACTTGTTCATCCCTGCATTGAAATCGGTGTCCTTGAGTTGGAGGGTGCGGCGAATTTTAGAGAATGTTTTGTGTTCGGATGAAGCAGGAATCGGATTGCAGACCCATAACCAAAGTTGGCGATCGCGTTCGGGGTCTGTTTCTGAAAAAGTTTTGTCACCTCTTGCCATGAGTAATGAGCCTTCAGCATTGCGCCAGTTGCTCCATGTGTTGCCTAGAACCATGTCATTGCCTTGAGCGAGTACGCGCAGTAAGTCAAATGCTTCGATGGGATTTAGTTGGACTGGTGTGGCGGTGGCTAGGAGTAAGCTTTTAGTGTGATCGGCGATATCAAATAGAAATTGCAATAAGTTGTTGGGTTTGCATTCTTCTTTTTCGCAACCTGCGCCTAAATTTTCCCGACGGGCGCGATGTGCTTCATCGACAATTACACATTCATACTGGATTTGTTTGAGATATTCTCCTGCTTCGGATTTGCTGGTGATGATGCCCTGTGAAACTAAGCCAATGCGACGGGGACAGGTTTTAATTCCCTCTGCACCGATCGCGGGATAATCTAATCCATTTTCATCGACCCATTGCTTGCCATTCCACACCGCAGAAGGTAGATCGAGTAGGGTTTTCATTTCTTCTTGCCATTGCCAGAGTAGAGGCTTGGGCGCGAGGATCAGGATCGGCTTATCGCCATAGAGTGCCATCAACATTGCTGACATCGCTAGTTGGATGGTTTTGCCTAAACCCACCATATCGGCAAGGATATAACGCGCTCCATGTGGGGTTTTGTGTGCTTGAAATGCGATGTTGACAAAATATTTTTGATGTTCCCAGAGTCCATATTCTTGACGATAGACTGGGGTTTCGATGATGGTTGCCCCTGCTTGGGCGATCGCATCAGGAATTTCGCGCCAAGCTTCGATGCTAGGAATGACAGTGCGTTGCGAGATCCGTCCGATGTCTTCGATCACAAAATCGGCAAGGGGTAAAGCAAGGGGATGATTCCAGAGGCTATTAAATTCTTCTTGTACCCATTCAATTGCTTCGGGGTCATCGTCTTCCCAGAGTAGTTCGTAATGCAGTTTCCAAGCGTGATAGGTTTCGTTGGTGCTACCCATAAATGAGGTTTGCGTACCATCAGCGAGGGTGATTACACCTGCTTTGCCATGCACGAGTCCAAATTTATCGCGGGGTAAGACTTTGACTTGCATTTTGCCCGATCGCAATACTTGGTAGAGCTTCGCAAAGCGATCTTTGCCGTTTTCTCTGCCATCTAAGATTTTTTGTTCGGGTTCGGAGGCACACCATTCGCGGCGCAGGGCATAGTTAGCGGCGGATTTGGCGGCTTCGACATCGCGCACGTTGAGGTCGGAGTTGCAGACAATCCTGACAATGCCTGTCATGGAGGCGATCGCTTCGCCAGCAACTTCGAGCATCGATGAACTAAAGTAACCTGCGATGCGATCGTAGGCTTGTGCGCCTTGCAATTTTTCACAGAGAAAGGTGCGATCGAGTTTCTGACGGCGTGATGAGAAGCGATGGATGGTCAAGGGATACAATGAGGTTGTAAGTTTGTCTTGATTTTACATCGCTAGACATGGTGAGCTAGATATTCACAGCTTTTAGGAGTACAAAATTATGATTGTTCTTACAGCTACTTGCAAAAATGGCGCGATCGCTTTAAATGATCCGTTACTTAATCAGTTAGAAGGAAAGCAAGTCGAGATTTTTATTCGCGAAGTTTCCAGTAATCCAAATGTCAATCGTCGTGCTTTTATGCGACTGCCGATGGCTGAACGGCGGTTGATTTTGGCACAGCAAGCTGAGGTAATGGTCGATCATTATCAGCAAGATTTGGCATGGCGAGACTGGACGAGTTTTAATGTAGAGGCAAATTATGAGTCCTAAACGGGGTGAAATTTGGTTAGTTAATCTAGACCCTACGCTTGGGGCTGAAATCAAGAAAACTCGTCCTGCAATTGTTGTGAGTTCCGATGTGATTGGTAAACTACCACTCAAATTAGTTGTACCACTGACAGATTGGAAATCAGCTTTTGGAGCAAATCTCTGGCACGTTTATGTTGAGCCAAGTCAAGATAATGGATTAACTAAGATTTCGGCGGCTGATGTGCTGCAAATGCGAAGTGTGGATACGCAGCGATTTGTACGAAAGATGGGGGTATTGTCAGATGTTGATTTAACAGAGGTTTCCATCGCGATCGCTTTGATTGTTGAATATCAAGAAAGTGAAACCTGAAATTGTAGATTTATCCCCCTCATCCCCCAGCCCCTTCTCCCACTAGGGGAGAAGGGGAGCAAGAGAAAGGAGCTTTGCTCCTTCTAAATCTTTTTCCCCTCGCCCTTGATGGGAGAGGGGCTAGGGGTGAGGGTTTATTCATAAAGTAACTCAATCGATTTCATCGGTAAGTAAAGCTTCAATGGTTCTTGTTTAAATCTCTGGAATCCATACTTGATATAGAAGTTGGCGGCTTCTTCATCTAAAGCTTCGGCAATTACGGCGAGAGAGGCAATTTGCATTGATACCTCAAGGGATTTCTTTAGGGCATCGACTAGCATTAGCTCACCTAATCTTTTACCTTTTTGAAGCCGATCGCAGCCAAGGCGACCTAGTAAAGTGGCTGGTAGTAGTGGATAACGGGGCAAAGTTTTGGCAAAGGAAACATCTAGAACCGTCACATCAACAATGTATGAAGAGAGGGTGTAGTAGGCTAAAACTTCTGTTTCTGGATCGTTAACTAAGACGAATACTGTCGCTACTCTTTTTTTAATATCTTGAGATGCTTGCTTTTTGATGTAACTATCTAGGCTGTCTTTTCCACAAGAGAAGTTTGAGCGAGAATGCTTTTTGCTATCTAGTGGCTCGATTTTGAGAACCATTAAGCCCTCATGGTTTGTTTATATCGCGAAGCTGCTGCCTTGAGTGCGGCATTTGGTAAGGGTGGATTTAGGAGCGCATTGATAAAGGCTTCACTGTCTTGAAGGTTAAGTTTGAGGGATTGATGTTTTTCGATCGCATTGCAAGCGGCTACCTGAACACTGGCAATAACAAAGTCAGTTAAGGTGCGCCCTTCTAGGTCAGCCGCTTTTTGCCAAAGGGCTTTTATTTCTGGGCTAACACGGGCTTCTAGTCGGGCGACTGTTTTTGAAGGCGTTGCGGGAGTCATGGCATTGGGTTTATAAAAGTATAAGACGCAATTATCATGTTTATTTTATACGGCTAATTGCCGTATGTCAATATGCTTATAGACTATCATTATCCACTGCTCCTGCAAGCAGGGTGGCGGCTTTTGCGTCCTTGTCCCAATGGGGGATTTTGTATTCCATTGTGCCTAGATATTTGAGAATTTCGATAATGAGGCGGCGTTGTTGCCAATAGTCACGGACTTCGCTACGCAGGAGCATTTTGCCTTTTTGAGCCTCTTCACTGGTGACGACTTCGCGGATGGCATAGAGGGCGGTGCGGGTGAGGGATGAGCCGAAGCCGAGATCGCCGAGATTTTTATTCGCAAATTCGCTGGCAGTTTTGAGGCGGTTTTCGTTGGCTTTGCTGGTTTCTAGGCAAAATTTGTAGTCTTTGAGTCCGAAGCCTCGCGCTAGTTCTTGGTATACGCTAGAGCGATATTCGCCATGACTTTCGATGTCTAATCCTTTGAGATAGAAGCGTTCTTCGGGGGTGATGCTTTTCCAGATGAAGCTGTCAAAGTTGGCGGGTACGAGGTAATCACAGGCGATTTTGACGGCGTTATCGATGATTTCTACTATGGGGGATTTGTCGCCTTTTTTACGAGTTTTAGAGAGTTCGTATTGAATGTCAATATCTTCAATAGTTTTGTATTGGGTGAGGACGCGCAGGGCGGCGGCGTAGGCGGCGAGTTGATAGTCGGTATCGCCAAAGTTTGGTTCTTCTTTATCTTCTAGTCGCAACATTTCATCGAGTTGGCGCTTTACTTCGAGTTCTACTTTTGGATAAATCTCATCAAGAAAGGCGGTTTCATCGCTGGTTTGTTTGCGAAGGATGAGTAAGACTGTGCCTTGGACATAGTTTCCCACTTTTAATCCAGAATCTGTTTCGGTAGCGATACACCATGCGGCGGTGACTCTCAGCCCTGAGGCCCAAAGGATGAGGGCGAGGTCTGCCCATACGCTTGCGTCTTGATGGGTAAACATCACGACTTGCATTCCATCTTCGGGCATATTGTTGGCAAGGTTGCAATAACATTCGCTCATGCTTTCCCGAAAGTGTGAATCTCTGCCTGTGATGGCTAAAGCGCTCTTGGTGTCTGCATACCAGTCTGGAAATAGTTTCGGAATATGCTTCTCATACCAAGCTAAAAAGAATTCTGAAAGCTCATGATAGTTAACTGCATCTGCATAAGGTGGATCGGTAATCCAAAAATCACAAGATTCGATTACTTGCCTTGCGTCCGCAGATAAAATTTTAGAATCATTACCAAGGTTGCAGCTATTAATATCTACACCAAAAAAAGTCTTTTCTAAAGTTGTTACTGTTCTGATACCGTAATTATATTGAGTATTAAATGCCTGATTGACAAAAGTTTGTTCGGTTGAGCCTGGACCTTTTGATATATCACTATTCCAAATTACTAATTTTGAATTCCAGTTTAAACAACAACCAAGCCTTAAGATTAGAGAGACTTTTTCTATGTTCAAATGTGCTTTTTGAAATGAAAAATCTGAAATTAATCCATATAGCAATAACTGTCTTGGATTAAAAAGATGATGCCAATGTGTCCAGCCTTTTTCCCGAAAGAGGCGAGTAGTTTCTGCCCCTTCTTCAATTTTGCGGCTAGGAATATAACCCTTTTCTTTCCAATTTGCAAACCTTGCTTTGACAAGTTCTAACACCATTACTTCACTTTGTAGATCTGATTTATCAGGGGCGCGGTAATGGCGGCGAGTTTTTTTCAGTCCTTTCTCATCAAGATAAGTTTCTATCCAACGAATGCAATAGAGACGCTCTTGCAATACATCATCAGCACTTGGTACAAGGTCATTATTTTTCCAAAGCCGCAAGCCATATTGAGTGCCTTCTTTCATGCGACGGTCTCCTCGAATAGCTTGGATTGGATTGGTTTGATTACAATGAGGACATATTAGTTGAGAGTTAGATAATGTACCTTGTTTTTTAGCTAAATTAATTTGATGACTATTTGCATCTTCTCTAATCTCAATTTGAATACATTTATTAAAATCATCTGTAACAAGCTCACCAATTACTCCATATTTTGCGGCAATCACCCAACTCGGCGCAAGCGGCACTTTCCATCCGCATTCAGGACAAAGAGTTTCCACGCAATAGAGATAGGCATCAGCACGCCATCCTAACTCATTATGTTCGATTCCCCATTCCCTAATTTGTTGATCGACAGCATCATAAACTGACTGTTGCGCCTCGCGTACCTGTTCCGCAACCTCCTCACCACCACCGACAATATTCAGCGCCGCCCATGTCAACAAAGCCGCCACAGGATTGAGGTCAGAGCCGTAGGCTTCACAACCAATTCGCGCCGCCTCAAAAGGAATGCTACCACCACCACAAAAAGCATCGCCAACGCGGGGAATATGTCCAAACCGCTTAATTCCCAACTGTTGCACAAACTCACTGAGATTTGTGGCACTCGTTCCTAAATGGGCGTTAATCTCTTGCCATGCCGATTCTGATAGATTGTCCATCTGTTCAGGGCGATCGCAATACTCTAACTTGTGGTCATAGGAGAGCTTGCCGAAAACCAATTTCTGCAAGGCTTCGCGCTCATCCTTAGTAATTTTTGCCCTTAACTTCCCCTCTTCTGCAAACCATTCCTGACGCTCCTTAGTATTCAATCGCTCCCAAACCTCCTTGAGCGAAATTGCCTTAGTCTTCCGTAACCATAGCCCCTCTTCATCCATCATCAATAGTTTAAGAAAGATTTCGCGATCGCGCTTCGGATCGTCAGTCGATGGCAATAGCAACCCTAAAATCGTCGCCCTCACTAAAATTAACGGCTTCCGTCCCCACCATTTCCCTAGTCCTGTCAAGGTTTGCGAATAGTTCGATTTTCGCTCTTTGTAAGACTCTTTAGACAGCTTAGAGATTGGTAACTGGGTTTCGATGAATGATGGAGACATGGGTAACTAATAGTGATAACGACATTGCAGAAACTTAACTCGCTCTTTCCCTAGCACGCTTGATTGCACCCATTAGTCTTTTTGCATTTTTGGGTGATCGCAACAGGTGAATGTTTTCTAGCAAGCTTGCCAAGTTTTGCCGCGCTTGGCTATAGGTTGTTTCTATAGTCATGATACTTCCTGACTTGTACAAGGCTATTGTACGTTTTTATGGGTTAGCTGCTAATAAAAATGGACATTTTTGCTCGATCTCACTGATATAGGCATTTAAAGCCTCTAAGGTATTTCGCTCCTCAGTCTTTTCTCCCGATCCAAAAGCTGATTGCAAAACCTTGTCACAACTTCTAGCAGGAATAATTTTCTGCTTTACAACCTCAAACCCATACACTTGAATAATTTTCATAATTATTTGTTCGAGACAAATTACCCGACCGCTTAGTTTTTCGCGCATCGTCGCCAATTCGGTAATACCTGTTAAAGCCCGAAGACAGCGTTTATCTCCCGTTGCAAAATAAAAAGAAGTTTCGGCACTTGCTGCCACAATTAGCTTTAACTCATAGGATCACACGATACGCGGGAAACTCAGTCGCTTTAGCGCTGAGAGGAAAGCGAACGAGGGAATTTATTCCCTTTAGTCTTTTTGATTGATTCATATAATTGTCGTTTTAGGACGGCTTTGTGTTAGAATGGTACAACTAGGATCGATAACCAAGCTTTTAGTAAACAAAATAACTTTTAAAAACCGCAGGGCTTGTGGGGTTAGTCTGTGGAGCGAACATAAGACCTGATAGAGATTTCTCTAAAGGGCTGTTGCTAAGAAGCAGAAAATCTAAGAAGTGATTCTTGGAATCTCAGTCGCTTCAGCGCTGAGAGCATGCCAACATCCATATCGGGAATTTTGAGGTCAAAAAGTGGGTTGTCAGCCTGTGCCTCCACAGTGTGAAAATCTTTGATAGTAGCGATCGCCTTTTCGATAACAGTTTCAGAGTAATTTTTCTTAGTCTTGTTACTCCTCATAGAAAATCTTGCAGTTTCTAGAACATGAATATTGGATAGATCGATATCAAAAGCGGCGATCGCCTCATCAAATAAATCACAAGTAACTAATTTCAAGATGACATCGTTATCGATAAAGCAGGTAATCCCCAAAATACTAGACCTCGATCCCTGTCATCCGTTCTAAAAACTCCTGTGTATCATCACTTAGATTTTCCCAATCTAAAGTATTGACTAAATAGCTATTGATATAAGCAGGGGCATTTGACTGCTTTTCTATATTTTTAAGAGATGCTCTCGCAATCTTCCAAGCTATTGCTTTTTCTTCATTGTCTTTGGCAATATGAGCCTTGTACCAAGAATGGTTTAAAACAACTGCACCAGCATCAACATGGTCAGCCTCAGCATAACTCTGTGCATATTGAGTCAAAGCGGGAGCATTGAGGTTCTTGAGACTGTAGTAGCTCGCATTTTTGCGCCCAAATAAAAGAGCGATCGCAAACTCATCTGCTTCTACTTCCTGCGGATCGTCACTAGGCTCGGGTGTAATTTTTTCATCAATAATTGACTCTTCCCTGACGTGACCACAGACAATATGCCCGATTTCATGAGCCAAAATAAACGATAGCCAAGCATGACTTTTTTCATTTTTGCCAATCGCAATCACAGGACGGTTGACCGCCTGCTCTAAATTAGCGCGAAAATATCCCACCATCCCGTCAAACTTTTTTTGTTTAGGTTTTGGCTCACATGGCTTTTCAGCCTTCTTTATGGGTGGACGTTTGGGGAAATTATTGAGGTGGACGACAGGAACGCCATTTTTCCAACAAAAATCAAGCAAACTCTCAAGAGTGACACAGGGATAATTGTCTAAAATCTCAGCACGGATTTCTTGGGCTGTTAGTCCTTCAATATCTTTTACTGGTTGGATGCAAGCATAGGAGATAATCTCGGCTACGCGATCGGCGATCGCTTGAGCAGGTTTAAGGTCTGCTTTCTCCGTACCTTCGCGTAATTTATATTTGTGCCGAACAGTTTCTGGTAAAGAAACTAACTCATCAGTTGCCAATAATGCCCGAAAATCTAAACTAGTACGACGCGAAATATAAGCTGCTGCTTCAACTACAGCACCTTTCGTTTCTTCAAATTCTTTGCACCACCAGCTAGGTAAAAGGGTGCTATTTACAAAATCTTTGGGAAAACCAAGTGCATTTAGTCGGTTGAATAGCGCTTTCAGATCGATGGTTTCAGGTCTGGCTTCAGTTTTAGTCATAGCTCACCTCCAAAGCGATCTAAGGCTTTTGTCAACCAATCTGGGTTTACATTAAGCTTTTAGTTAGCCTTCTATTGTGACATTTTTATTAGAAATGCGTAACCCCATAGATGTAGTGGCTTAGATGGTTTAGACACACTAAATATAGTTGCATACGACTAAAACATTTAGCTAGGTGATTTATTCGCGTCAAAAATAGGCAAATTAAACCTTTCATCAAAGTAAATCGAGTCAGATACAGGATTTTCGGTCAGAGCAAACCTCACGGCTTTGCGCCAACCCTTGCCGCGACCAGTCAGAGCGTGTCCAGTCGCGGCATTTGTCATCGTAAATAACCACCAACGCTCTTCGGGCGTAAGTCCTAGCCAGTTTCTAATTGCTGTCGAAATTAATCCAGGGTCAGCATCTTCGATCGCCCATGCTAATAAAGCTAATTCCTTACCAAATAACCTTGATATTGGGATTTGACCCGTTTTCCACTGTCCAGATTTTTGACCAGTCCGCTTTAGCCGTTGGTTAAACTCAGCTTTGACGGGATCGGCGATCGCATCCCACTTAAGACGATTGAGAATTACCCGCATTTTGTTGTCGTTCTGCCCCAAAGCAAAACTTAGTTCGCGTTTATTCACATTTTCATCCCATGTCAGATGTTCGCTGATCATCACATCATCTTTTTTATTAGCGGCGATCGTCACTAAAAAATGATGCTCAGACTCAGTGGGAGCAAAGCCAAATCCTTCTACCTTAGTTTTGGTGGGAACCGTCATGATTGTTTAATCTCATCAGGGTTTAATTCTGTTTTAGCCTCTGTCACCCAGTCAAGCAAAGTCTGTCCTGTCTCAAAATTAAGGGAGTCAGATGTAATGGTAATTTCGCCATTGGGTAAAAGCGATCGCAGTTCAGCAATCAACTTTTCTAGTTGTTCAGCGCTTAACTGTAAATTAGCCGCAGTGGATACATCTAGCCAATGATTTTCATCCTCTTGGATTTCTAGCCTCATGCCCACTGCCTTACCCTGATGTTTCTTCAGACGGTTGAGAAATTCGTAGGACTCTTGCTTAGTGACATACTTTTGCGCTCTTTCAAATACCACAGGCTTAGTGCGATCGATCTCGATAGTCTTGCGATCATTGGTACTAATTTTGCGCTGATGCACTTCAGACACAATGCCATGTTTTTCCGCCACTGCCAATACAAGGGTTGTCCCCTTTGGCACAAGAAACGGAGCATCGTATTGCCCAGCATTTTGTTTTGGGTCAGAGCCATCGGTTGTATAGCGAATTTGAGCAGGTGGGGCAGACTGAATCTCAATCATTTTGTCACTGCCCTGCTGATATTCACGGGACTTCAAAGTAATCGTATTTCGCCATGTTTGCGCCGATCCAGTCTCATGTTCAGCCTTGGAGTCTACACAGAGAAACGAAATCTCTAGCTCACTGGTTTTAAACTGCTTTGGTTCAGATACAAGCATCGAACCAGTTGTCGCTTTGCCGCCAATTTCGTAATAAATTGTGTCGCCATGTATGGCAGCAATGCGTAAAGTTGCTTCGCCAGTCTCATCGTTGCGTTGCAAAACCGTAATCTGGACTGCGGTTTCAGGCTTAGGGAAGGGCGGCTTTTCTACATAACCACCTGAATCACGCCATTGATCTTTACTGACTAGATCTTCTTTGAGGCGATCGAGCGCATCAGGACGATGCCATTGCCACTGTGACTGACTAGCGGCACGACGCTTTACCTCTGTCCACAACATATTTTGTTGAGTGAACAGACGCATCTCACATTTTTTCCGAAACGTCTCACTGGAAATATCTTCAGTGAATTTCTGTTTGCTTTTTAGCGTTTCGCGAACTTGTTGCTCGCCATTGTAATCATTATCAGAAAAATTCATCACAAAATCGGCTGTCAGTAACCCTTCACCCGATGGGTAATGCAATGTCGAAAATGTTTCACGCATCGCACTGAGTAGCGCAAATAAAATTTTTCCCTCTAGATCCTTAGCACTAGCCACCTGTGGATCGCTATCTGGTAATTTCTTGGACTTCATCTCCGCCAAAATATAGCGAATTGCCTTTAACTCCGCCGCGTTTTCCCACAAAGCATTCATGGTAGTGCGGGTTCCTGTCAAAAACAGGATGCGATTTTTATAGTCAAGATCATCATAAAACTTCTTTAAATCAGGATTTAATCCTCCCTGATGCGGCTCGACAATCACCAGAGTGATTTTGTCGGATGATAGCTTAATCTCATCAAGGGATGGAAAAGTTAAAACCTGTTGATAGCAATCCCGTAATGATGTTTGGGGTGGAGTAAAAGCATCGGTCAAAAATTTATTTAATTCCTTGCGCGAAGCCTCGCCTTGGAACGATGCTGTGTAGCTACTTAGTTTGGCAACCAAGTTCTGCACATTCTTAAAATAAAGCTTGCCGTCGTTATCAGAATGCAGATACCAAGCTTTGGTAGATAGGGTTCCGAGTACATCCTTAGTCAATCGCGATAACTCTCGTCCGGGGGTACAGAGATAGGAAACGATCTCAGCCAAAGATAAACCAACTATGGCGTTAGGTACATTTGCTAAAGACGCAACATAGATCAACTTGCAAGCATCTTGAGCATCGGTACTGCCTAGATGTGCATCCATGAGTTCGGCGATCGCGCCCCCATTTGAGGCAATATCATGGGAAATTGCTTCTGTGAGCGTATTGTTGATGTTCTGGACTTCCTGAGTAATCCAGCTATCATTCAAGTCAATATCGTGGGCATGAATTAAATATTGGCGATCGGCTTTATCTCGATTTGGGTCATATAGATTTGCTACTACTGCACGCATGAGCTTGATCAACCCGCGTGTTTGTTGAAATCCTAAATTATGGCGAAATCGAGCATATAGATCGCGAATCCCAAAATGAAAAGGATAGGATTCTTGAATCTGTGCCACAAACTTTTCGGGTGATGCGTTAGTGATGTCCATTTGCTTTGCAGCACGCACGGATAGCGAATAAGCCTTAGCAATTTCTAAAATATCAGCAGCAGTAGGCAACTCTTTAAATAGGCGCTGGCGGAGGATATGGTAAATTTCATCGGTATTCATCCCCACTGGCTCTAGCTGCACCGCGCCGCGTCCAACCTCAGCCGAGAGTGTCTGCAATGCTTTACTAATCTGCTCACTGGCATCGTCATAGGTGGCATTAAGATCAGAAATAACAATACAGACATTTTTTAATTCTTCCTTACTTACTGCCACAAATAAATTTGCCAGTGCTGTCACCGTGACCCAAGACAAATCGGTATTACCAATCTGTGTGGCTTTTGCGGATTGAAAGTAAGGCGGAAGCTCATCTAACAAAATCAGTAACGGCTCACCTTTGAGTAAGTTAATCCATGCAGTTTGTCCTGGTGCTTGTAGTGGTGAGTAATATTCGTTAAAAACTTCTTTCTTGCCAAGCTGATTAGCGATCGCCCCCCAAACTCCTAATGGTGCATCGGACTCTCTACCACTAAATCCAACTACCCGCACTGCCCCAAAATTAACGTTATATAAGCTGCCTAGTACAGTTGATCGAATTTCAGGATATCTTGCCATCAATCCCAATGCGATCATGCTATGGGTCTTCCCCCCACCCATTGATTGCTTTAACAAAAAAACCCCATTATCAGAAAACCCTGTAAACCTTTGAAAAGCTCCTTGAAAAAGAGACTGCATCCCTTTAGTCACATAGTTTTCCCTGAAGAAATTTTCTGGGTCAATCCGACCTTCCAATAAATTTGTCAGGTCAAGAACAGTATCTTGCTTAGAACGATCAAATACGCTATCGCGAGGATTACAAGCCTGTTTGAGTGTTTTCATAGGTTGATATTTGGGATCTTCTTGACTGCGAAGAATTAATCATGTGCTATTTGAACTCTATCAGAATGCTCCTACAAAATAGTTTGCAAAAATTCTGCCCTTTTTTGTTTTTGGCGCTGGGGTATCCAAAGAGATCTTCTTTTGGCAAGCGATCGCTTTAAATCTGTCCTAGACAAAGTAATGCCGCAGTGGAGATTATTTCGAGACGAGTTAAATTCTTTACCATTGGGACATGACAACTGGAAATAAAATCCCTTACTGATACGCGATCGCTACTTCGCCGAAAACTTTAAATTATTGCGATCGCCCATGACGTGATGAATGGAGTGCGCCCATATTTAGGATTTTTACAGGATTTTATTCGTCCCAAGTTATTCCCAAATTTGTGACGGGGGGTATCCAAAGGGGGTGTCCCCTTTTGGCAAGCGTCATGTTGCTGTCGAACAAAAATAAGAGCGATAGCACGATTTTTTGTCCGACAAGCAACATAGCTTGCACTCAAATTTGCACACACCTCAAAGCACGCAAAATCGTTGTAGATCCGCATCGATCCGCACGATTTTGGGACAACACAAGGTACAAGTTTGGGACGATTTTGGGACGGCAAACAGACAAACTTGGGATTCATTAGCAACCTGCCAAAAGTAAATCTGGGAAATGCGATCGCTCATGTGCCAAAAATTATCAATCGTCGCGATCGCATCCATTTCTAGCTTTCAGACTTTACACAAAATGCTTAACAACCTCAAACAGTAGACTTCTCGTTACCTTCTCGTTACTTATTCGTTACTTGTTTGTTATCGAGAAGTAACTGTTTGCTATCGATTTGTTATCGGTTCATTTATTTTTTGTTACAAATTAGTATTTTTTTCGTTACCGATTTGTTACCTATTCGTAGACAAGCTGTAGATTCCTTGTAGACAAGCTGTAGATTCCCTGTAGACAAGCTGTAGATTCCCTGTAGACAAGCTGTAGATTCCCTGTAGACAAGCTGTAGATTCCCTGTAGACAAGCTGTAGATTCCTTGTAGACAAGCTGTAGATTGCTTGTAGACAAGCTGTAGATTCCCTGTAGATGGGTTGTAGACGGGCTGTAGATTCCTTGTAGAC
>JBDNJN010000082.1:0-7876 GCA_041687725.1 Pseudanabaena sp. | reverse complement strand
GTCTTTTCACTCGATCACCCTTTAGAGACCTTAATGGCTTTTCCTATCATAACCACTGGCTGCGAAATCTTCTCATTGCTTCTTCTCTCAATGGAAGAAGTATGGATAAATCTATCAAACACAAACTAAAGTAGAACTAGATACAAGCTATAAATTGCCAACGATCCCTAGAGTGTATCGAACTGCGGAGAGAAGTCCATATTCCAAGCCCTCACCTAGGGCTTTACAAGAAGCCTCAATGATGTTTTTCGATACGCCTGCCGTTGACCAGCGCCTCTTACCATCACTAAATTCGATTAGTACTCTAGTCGTGGCTTGAGTGCCTGAATCACTATTGAGAATTCGCACCTTGTAGTCGGTGAGATAGAAATTCGCAATTTCAGGATAGAAACCAATCAAGGCTTTACGCAACGCGATATCAAGAGCGGCAACTGGACCATTACCTTCGGCGGCGGTGAGATGTTCTTCGCTTTTGACGATCACTTTTACTGTGGCTTGGGAATTGACCGATCCATCGCGGTGGGTGGCATCGGTGGTGCAGTAAACATGAAAACTACTAATCGTAAAAAACTTAGGACGATCGCCTAAAGCTTCACGGACTAACAATTCAAAACTCGCTTCCGCAGATTCAAACTGATAGCCAATTTGTTCGAGAGCTTTGGTCATTTGCAAGATTTGCCGACAGGCGGGATCTTCTTTACGCAGACAAATGCCGAAGGTTTCGACTTTGGAGATTACATTACTCAGCCCTGCTTGCTCAGACATGACGATGCGGCGATGGTTGCCGATACTTTCGGGGGGGATATGTTCATAGGTGAGGGGATTGCGCTGCACCGCACTGACATGAATGCCGCCTTTATGGGCAAAGGCGGAAGCACCGACAAAGGGCGCATGGTCATCGGGCGCAAGATTGACGATTTCACTGACTTGGCGGGAGACTTCGGTGAGTTGGACTAATTTATCGGCGGCGATGCAGTCATAACCCATTTTTAGTTGCAAATTGGGGATTACGGTGCAGAGATTGGCATTGCCACAGCGTTCGCCATAGCCATTAATCGTTCCCTGTACCATAGTTGCGCCATGCTGGACAGCCGCGATCGCATTAGCCACGGCTAAGCCAGCATCGTTATGAGTATGAATGCCAATTTGTGGCGAGTGACTCCCCCACTGACGCAGCGCATCATAAACAATTTGAGTGATTTTACCAACTTCATCGGGCATCGTGCCGCCATTTGTGTCGCAAAGGACAAACCATTCAGCCCCAGCATCAAAGGCAGCTTTAAGAGTTTGCAAAGCATAATCAGGATTATTTTTGTAACCATCAAACCAATGTTCGGCATCGTAGCTAATGCGGCGATCACAACTTTTGAGATAGGCGATCGTATCGCCGATCATCGCCAAATTTTCGGCAAGCGTAGTCCGTAAACCTTCGAGGACATGGAGATCCCAAGATTTGCCAAAAATGGCGATCCACTTAGTTTCGGCAGCAACAATTGGTATGAGCATCGGATCATTTTTTGCTTCGATTCCTGCGCGTCTGGTCGAGCAAAAAACCACCAGTTCCGCATTACTAAGTGGCTGGTTTTGCATCTGTCGAAAAAATTCATTGTCTTTAGGATTTGCCCCTGCCCAACCCCCTTCAATAAAAGCGATCCCCATCCGATCGAGGCGATCGGCAATTTGCACTTTGTCTTCCACTGACAATGACAACCCTTCGCGCTGTGTGCCATCGCGAAGGGTTGTGTCATAGATCAAGATATTCCGATTTTCCATTTTTAAATCTTTGATTTTAATGAGAATCCGCCGACGGCGTACTCTCATTCTTTATTTACCCATTGCTTTGACTAAGAAAACGCCCCCAAAGTACAAAATCGAGACTGCACCTGCTAACAAACTTTGAGTCATCGGATCGGTTGAAGGAGTTAGCACTGCGCCGAGGATCACTGCACCAAGCACAACATAGCGCCAACCTGCGAGCATTCTGGCAGAGTTGACGATCCCTGTCATTGCTAACAATGCTTGAATTACAGGAATCTGGAAGGCTAAGCCCGTGCTAAATAACAGCAACAACACAAACTCAAAATAGCGATCGATTGACCAAAATTGCTCGACGACATCGCCGCCATAGCTGATGAAGAAATTGAGGGCGGCGGGGATTAGTAACTCATAGGCAAACACAATGCCAAGCACAAACAAAATGCTAGAGCCAAACACAATCGGCGCGATCGTCCGTTTTTCTTTGCGTGTGAGTCCTGGCAAGATGAAGCTAACAATTTGGTACAAAATTGCAGGACTGGCGACTAGTAAGCCACTATAGCCAGCGACTTTAATCGATACAAAAAAATATTCTCCAGGCGCAAGTTGCAAAAATTTCACCCCTTGGGCAGGAATTTCTAATAGGGCAACAATTTTATTAACAAACGCAAAGCAGCCAATCACGCCCGCGAACACGGCAATTAAGGCATAGAAAATACGCGATCGAAACTCCTCAAGATGATCAAAAAGTGACATCTCGACATCATCGATCGCTTCGAGTTCATCATCGACCACTGGGGAATCAACTAATGGATCGACAGTGGCGATCGCGGATTCGGCTACATCCTCAATGGCTGGTACCGACAAATCCTCTGGTTGCGCTGCTTCATTTACCGTCTCTAGCATGGTGTCATTACTAAAATCTACTTATCGATCATTTAACCCGACTTCTTAACCCGATTGCTTAACAAATCTATCAAAATAATCGAAGTATATCGATACTATAGCAATCAAACCCAACTTTGAAGTTTTTAACACCCGTATTACTGAAAAATTCAGAATCGGATTTCTCATAATCCCAAAAAGCTGTGGCGCATGCGCCACAGCTTTTTGGGCTTTAAGTTTTCTTTTGCCTACCTGCTTATGTAAATATTCTGACATTTAGCTACAAAAATCTGACGATAATGCTAACTTAAAAAAGAGTTGGCTAGAAACAAACTGTTGCAGTTCCCTATGTAAAATCAGGTAGTGTAAATGGTTTCATTTAAAGTTTTCGGTTTATTGGCGATCGCCAGCACTATATTTTGCTTAAATATAGGCTCACTAAAGGCTCAAGTTTTAATTAAAACTGGTGAGTCTAATGCTCTGTCCCTCTCTCATCAAACCTTAATAGAAATGCAGCAGACCAATGCTCCTACTGTTGGTGGCGGTAGTATGCAGTTGTTGAGATTTACGAACAAAAATGTTTCGTTCACGCCTTTAGAAGGTTTAGACCGCCTCTTTAATTGGCAAATCACAGAAGATAAAGGTTTTATGTCTAATCAAACATTAGGCGATCGCGTTGAACAGTTTAAATTAAACCAGCGTCAGCAAATAGTTTCTGATAGCAAGATTCTAGAAGCAATGCATCGCATCAACAACAACAAATCTCAATAAATCTCCATGAACAAAAAAGCGGCGCGATGCGCCGCTTTTTTGTTACAAAGATTCGCCACGTCGATAGAGTTCGCGAGCATAGTCTGTCCATGTTCCTTGTCCCCAATAACGGAAGCAACTGGTTTGGACTAGGAGGTTGTAGAGCAGAGCTTGCTGATAATCCGATCGCTTCGTAGTTGCAGGATCTTGTGCCACTAGTGGGTCGTATTTCTCATGAAACTTCGCACTGAGTTTATTCATTGGTTCAAGGACATTTTCATAGCCGCGCACCCAACTCATGCTATTTGTCCATGAAGCTCCATCCATATGGAATTGATGATCAGTTTCTTTGAGTTCAGTAATAGCTTGTTCGACAATGGCGGTGTTGAGATTTTGGCGATCGCCGCTTTGATCAACCTTGTTCCAAACCTTATGCTGCTGAACTGCCTGAATGACTGGATAATCAAGCGGGTTGACACCAGCCGCTTCGATCATTTCTAGATATTCAGTTCCATTTAGTCCCACGACTCCCGCAGTGCCGCGACCATTATTTTTCAGTTGCTCCCATACCAACGGATAATCACGCGGAAACTCATTCATCATCACGCCGCCATTCTCGCCATCGGCAATTTGTGAGACGAGAGAAGGAATTGAAATGTTACCAATCATCTGTTTAGAACGACCTTTCGCTTCATGATAGGGCTGCATTTGCGCGACTAGTTTAGTGTCGGAGCCTTGGGTTTTGATTAGTGCAGTAATACTAATTGATTCGCCTTTCGAGTTCATCGCTACTAGACGATTTGGCAAATATTTCTGATCTTGAGTTAACCCCGAACCATCGAGTTGTTCGACTGAATGCTCCTGAACCATGAGCCAGCGATAGCCGCATTCTTTGAGGGCTTTGATATATTCATAGAGTGTATCAGGATGATTAGGAAGATGCATTTCAGGTGGAGAAAATCCTTTAACTCTCTTCAGAGCATCAACGCCAAAAATAGAAGCAAAATGACTTTGCCATGCTTGAATATGCAATTTCAGATCGGGAATCGGTGTGGAGGGAATTACGGCGTGACTCCACATTGTACCGAGCCATTCTACATATGGCTGATATTGGCGATCGCAGGTTATCCTTTTGAGATTATCCAAAACATCATGGCGTTGCATCTGTTGCAAGCCCCAGAGCAAGTTCCCTGAATAGTCCAGCATGATTCTTGGATTGCAGCCCTGCTCGACTAATTGGGGAATGAAATCTCCCATACGGCTATAGCACCACGCAAACACGGAAGCATTATGATTATCACCTTCACCCTGATGTTCAAACATATGCTGAAGGTTGCAAATTAGCGCTCCATTTGCGCCTGCGGGAATCGTGGGCTGGTGCATATGTAATGCACAGGCAAATGCTGAAGTAATCTCTTCGAGGCAGAGATTATTATTTGGAAATACCTGTACATCTTCTTGCACAGCGCGTTGAATTACGTCTTCATTACCGCAAATAGCGGGGAAATCGGAAGAGACAAAGCTTGATAGTGTAGTTGTGATCAAAATTTATAGCTCCGCTCATGTTGAGAAGTCGGTGAATTGATGAAACAAGAGAAAATAGACTTTTCGGATAGCCAATACAGCCATCGGTATCGGACGCTCATACGTTATAGCCTATTGAGACTTTAAGGGGTACAGATAGATTTTTGAAAGTGGTGCTTCGCACCACTTTCAAAAATCTATCTGGGTTTTATGACAACGCAAAGCGCTGTATGTTAACAATGTGTGATAATTGTTGTGATTATAATTATGATTATCTTATAAAGTAGATGTTTACATCGGCAGATAATATATAAAAATGCATATATCCTAAATCATCTCAAATTTTCGGCATTAATTCTGAATTTCGCTTAACTACTTATGATCAATTCTGTAATTATTTAATAGTCAGATATATGCAAGAACAACTAGAACAAGCATTTTATCAATTAGCCGATCGCCTGATTGATAGTCTCCATAATGGAGAACACCTAACTATTAATTTAGAAAGTGAGCGTAGTCAATTCACGAGATTTAATCATGCCAAGGTGCGCCAGTCGGGAGTTGTCGCTGATGGGGATGTGACGATTTCGTTGATTTATAACCAACGTGAAGCTTACGCCAAATTTCCATTTACGGGCGATCGCGAAATTGATCATAACTACGCGATCGCCAATCTCGATTATCTGCGGCAAGAAGTCGCACAGATCCCTGAAAATCCTTATTTAGTTATTCCTGAAAACAAAGGCTCAAGTCGCGAAGTTTATCAAGGAAATCTGTTAAATCCAGAAGAGGCGATCGCCACAATTCTCGCGCCAGTAAATAATGTTGATTTCACAGGATTTTATGCATCTGGTTCAGTGATTAGGGCAAGCGCTAACTCCGCAGGTCAAAGACATTGGTTCGCCACAGATTCGTTCTTTGTCGATTATTCGATGTTTGTGCAGACTGATTCGGGTGAGAAAGCTGTCAAAGGTATTTATGCAGGTAAGGAATGGCAATCACAGGCTTACAACTTGCAGATTCAGCGATCGCAACAACAACTAATCGCGTTGCAAAGACCCAGCAAAACAATAGAGCGTGGACAATATCGCACTTACTTCGCCCCTGCCGCCGCCGCCGATTTATTGGATTTTTTGGCTGGGAGTGTGGGAGAGTCAAGTTTTCAGCAGAGTAGTAGCGCTCTTTTGAAATTAAAGAATCAAGAACGAACGCTCTCGCCCTTACTATCCCTGAGCGAAAACTTTACCTATGGAAATGTGCCGCGTTTTAATGGTTTAGGAGAAGTTGCTCCTGAATATTTATCCATTATTGCTAATGGAAAGCTAGTCAATACTTTAATTAGTTCGCGTAGTGCTAAAGAATATGGCAAACAACCTAATGGCGCAAGTGGCAGTGAATCGATGCGATCGCCTGAAGTCGGTGTAGGAAGTTTAGCCGAAGCGGATATTCTTCAACAATTAGATACGGGACTCTATCTATCAAATTTGCATTATCTCAATTGGAGCGATCGCAATGGTGGCAGAATTACGGGTATGACTCGCTATGCTTGCTTCTGGGTCGAGAATGGCGAATTTGTTGCCCCAATCGAGAATTTGCGCTTTGATGATAGTATCTATGACTTTCTTGGCGATAATCTCGAAGCTTTTACTAATTTTCGTGAATTTATTCCCAATACAGGCACATATGAAACGCGATCGCTGGGAGGGATGCTTGCTTCAGGAATGCTAGTCAAAAATTTCATATTCACGCTATAAAACCCAAATATCTGTGGCGCACGCGCAGCGTGCGCCACAGATATTTGGGTTTTAAACCTGTAACTGTGCATGGTCGGCTGATTTTGGAATAATGTCTTTAATGAACTTCTATTCGCTTGGCGATCGTTTAAATTTGTGGAGTGTGATAGCTTTTTTGCTTCTATGAAGCTATCTATGAGGCTGTCTTTATTCTTGTTATATTGACAGGCTATAGGTTTAGAAGCCTTGTTGCTCAAATTCTCAAATACGCTCTTAGGAGACTCAAACGTGACACTTAAAATTGGAATTAATGGGTTTGGTCGCATTGGGCGTTTAGTTGCTCGCATTGCTATGGATCATCCAGAGGTAGAACTGGTCGGGATTAATGACCTAGTTCCTTCTGATAATTTGGCATATTTGTTTAAATACGACTCCACCCACGGCACTTATAAAGGGACTGTTAATGCCAAGGAAGAAGGAATTGAAATTAACGGACATTTCGTTCCCTGTTCGGCGATTAGAAACCCAGCCGAACTTCCTTGGGGTAAACTTGGTGCAGATTATGTGGTCGAATCCACAGGATTATTTACCAGTGCAGAAGGCGCTCAAAACCATCTAACAGCAGGAGCGAAACGGGTAGTCATCTCTGCGCCGACGAAAGATCCAGATAAGGTTTCGACTTTTGTGCTGGGGGTTAATCACCAGAATTTTGATCCCACAAAAGATGCGATCGTTTCCTGCGCGAGTTGTACTACGAACTGTCTAGCTCCCGTTGCCAAGGTGCTGCAAGATAACTTTGGTATTGCGGAAGGTTTAATGACAACCATTCACTCGATGACGGCAACCCAACCAACAGTGGATGGCCCTAGCCATAAAGACTGGCGGGGTGGACGTGGTGCTTCACAGAACATCATTCCATCTTCTACAGGAGCCGCTAAAGCAGTTTCCCTCGTGCTTCCTGAACTGAAGGGCAAACTAACGGGAATGGCTTTGCGAGTTGGGACTCCCGATGTGTCGGTAGTGGATCTCACTTTCAAAACAGTGAAACCTACTACTTATGAGGAAATCTGTGCAGCGATGAAAGCAGCATCGGAAGGAGAACTAAAGGATATTCTTGGCTACACTGAGGATCAAGTCGTTTCTATGGATTTTCGTACCGATTCTCGCTCTAGTATTTTTGATGCTAAGGCTGGCATTGGTTTGAATTCCAACTTTTTTAAAGTGGTGGC
>JBDNJN010000081.1:0-2593 GCA_041687725.1 Pseudanabaena sp. | reverse complement strand
TCTAATCTCTGCTTTGAACATTTACAGGCTCACGCAAATCATGGTGAACCTATGATGTCCGATCATGCTTTTGATCGCTATGTCCGCCAATCGGTAGTAGTCGATTTTGAGCAATTCATTCAGCCTTTTGAGTCTTTGCCAAGAAAGTCATCTGAAAAAATTAAGGATGGTGATTCAGTTGTTGGTGCTGTTGATAAGGAGGTTTTGCTTCAGGTGCTTGAGCAAGAACATTTGCTTAGTTGGGAGGATGAGTTAGATTTGGCTCTTTCTATTGCTCATGATGAGGATGTTTCGGCTTGGATTGAGGCGATCTCTGTTTGTTTAAAGAGCAATGATGTACCTATGCGTTTTATAGATTTGCAGAATAAGTTGAAATTACCAATCGTTGAAATTTGGTTGGGTTTACTTTTGGGTGATTTTAAACTGGAACAGAAAGGCTCTTTCTATGATACTAATCAAATTTGGATCGGCTAGAACTATTGGCTCAAACGAGCTAAATTTAAATTTTAGATTAGTACTACTGTGTATAACTGACAGATTCAAGCTAGTGTTAAATAATTAACGTAACAAAGTAAAGGTTAAACATATTTGTGACAAAAATCATCGCTATTTTTAACCAAGCAGGGGGCGTTGGTAAAACGACGCTTACTCATAACTTAGGCTATCAAATCGCTAAACGTGATCGCCGAGTTTTATTGGTTGACATGGACCCACAGTCCTCTCTTACTAAATTTGTCGGACTAATCCCTTCTGAGTTATCCAAGACAGTCGCTAATGCGATTATTGACGAAGAACCATTACCAATTACCAAAGACTTATTAGGTATGGACTTTGCTCCCGCTAATCGACTATTAAGTGCTACAGAAATGCAATTAGTTAGCGCTTCTCTACGCGATTTTCGTTTGAAAGATGCTTTAGAACTTGTGAAAGATCAATATGACTATATTCTGCTCGACTGTCCGCCAAGTTTAGGGCTACTAAGCTATATTTCGCTAGTTGCAGCAACTCATGTTCTCGTTCCTGTCGAAACTCATTTGAAGGCTTTTGAGGGAACAGATGAATTACTACAAACCCTTACCTATGTTAAAAGCAAACCCAATCGACAATTGCAAGTGATCGGGTTTGTGCCAACGCGCTATGATGGTCGCAACTCTGCCGACATTCGTACTCTAGAAGCGATGAAGGAGCAACTAACGACTTGGGGACAGGTGTTCTCAGCCATTCCTCGTGCTACAGCTTTTGTGGATGCAAGCGAGGAACGCTTACCGCTAGCAGTTTTGCAAGCAAAGCATCCTGCTGTCGCGATACTTAACAAAATTATTGACCACATCGAGAAACTAGCATGACCCGTAAATCAACCAAACCCTTTGGCGGACGCATCACCGCTCCTAGCGCTCCTTGGCTTGCTCCCGAACCTTCATCAGAGCCTAGTGATAAGAGCGATCGCCCAAACACTGAATTAGAGATCACTATTAGCGATATCCATTTGCCAGCAAAACAACCCCGCCGTTATTTTGATCCAGAAGCCTTACAAACATTGGCAGAATCGATCACGCAACATGGAATCTTACAACCATTATTAGTGCGTCCCCATTTAGATAGTGGCTATGAACTTGTCGCAGGAGAACGACGTTATCGGGCTGCACAGATTTCAGGATTAAAGACTGTACCTGTGATTGTGCGAGAGTTGAATAACCATGAAGCTTGGCAAATTGCGCTAGTCGAAAACCTTCAACGCGAAGATCTAAATCCTATCGAAGAAACTGAGGGTATTCTTGATCTTCTAGCTTTAGATCTGAATCAGCCCCTAGCTGACATCCCCAACTTACTGCGCTTACTATTCAACCAAACCAACCGTAACAAAGCAGATTTACAGATTGGTAACATTGATAATAACGTTATTATCAATGACGACAGCCATATACTTGAGTCTGATAATAACGTTATTATCAGAAATCAAAACAGCACTTCTCAGTCTGATAATAACGTTATTATCACTAGTGTTAATGCATCTGAGAATAGTGATTTGCTTCAGAATCTTGAACAAATTTTTGCAAGACTAGGGCGCATGGGTTGGCAATCCTTTGTGACTAATCGCTTACCTTTGCTTAAACTTTCGGAAAGTGTTATTCAAGCATTGCGTGAAGGTAAGATTGAATATACAAAAGCAAAACTAATTGCAGGCGTGAAGGATGAGGATTTGCAAAAGCAGATACTAGAAGAGGCGATCTCAAACAAGTTATCTTTAAATGAGATCAAGGATAGAATCAAGGAAAGCAGTCAAAAGTCAAAAGTTGCCGAAGCTCCCGATCTCCGTTCTAGATTTGAGACTACCTTCAAAGCTGCTAAGGCTTCTTCGGTGTGGAAAGATACAAAAAAGAAAAAGAAATTAGAAGCTTTGTTAAATCAGCTAGAAGCTTTGATTAATTTATAAAACACCTAAAGGATAAATAGAGTTTAACTCTTTAAAATGGTCTAGGAGCACCAAGAAAAACTATCATGCCTATCCTAAAAATTGATGAAGCATTAATTCGTGAAAATGCAACCGCTCAATCCTTTGAACGCGGTCAGCAGTATGCGCGATCGCAGGCTG
>JBDNJN010000080.1:0-3755 GCA_041687725.1 Pseudanabaena sp. | reverse complement strand
GTTTCGCCGAAATATATGATTGCTGTTCGTTTTTGGTTTCCACTTGGCTTAGACATCGCTTAATCCTCAGTTTCTTGCTTCTAAATTCTATGCTTTCCTGCTTGGCTTTTTCTCAAAGCACCAAATTTTAAACTATGTGTTAATTGCTTCAAAATCTTCGTATGTCTCTCTATAAGACCATCATCCATAGTATCTCCAGCCCATAGATGAACAATTGCGTCACGAGTATCAACAAGAAGCTTAAAATCCTGAAATATCACCTTTCCTTTAACAAGCGGGGTATCAGAAGTACTGCAACTTGCATTAAATAGCTTGTCCTTAATTGACATCTTTTCGCGGATTGAATTGGCGAGTGATTGTGCATCAGATTCCTCTCTATCTCTAGATAACACAATAAGTTCTCCTAAAAATGCCTCAACGGTCATTACAGAAAATGTAATTGCAACTAGTGCGTCATACTGACCGCCCAACTTAAACGCTTTAGCTAATGGCTTATATTGCCCTCCTGTGAATCCTTTTTTTGCTACTTCAAAAAAATTGCTAGCGTTTAGAAATGGTTTAGCCATAAATTCACTTTTAGGTACTAACTCGTAGTGGCGAGATGTTTATACGAAATAGCGAACCACATCATTTCTACAGTAATGCTCTCGGTAAACTAGCCACTCACCTTTTACTTTCTCAGAGATTAAAAAGGTGATCGCTTATAACCAACTTGCTACAATAAACACAATCCACTAATTTAAGATTATCGCTCATGCAAATTATCTTAGAAGTCCCAGACCGCCTCGGCGAAAAACTACAACAACTAGGCGATCGCCTCCCCGAAGCCCTTGACCGTGCGCTTCAGGAACTCAGTCCCACAGAAATTATCCCCTACCAAGACGATCATCAAATTGTCGAACTTCTGGCAAGTCAACCCAGCCCCGAAACAATTCTTGCCATCCGCCCTACACCTTCAATGCAAGCCCGTATAAGCGATCTTCTCGATCGCAACAAAGTTAGCGCACTTTCCAGACCAGAGGAAGTCGAACTAGATCGTTATCTACTTCTAGAACATTGGGTACGCTTAGCCAAAGCTCACGCACACAAACACATCCAGACAGCATCATAAGCTATGTATCAGTTCCCCTACGTCGGCTTGTAACCCAACGCGCTGGAGATAAATGAGAATATTGCAAATTCACTCAAACAATAAATTAGCGATCGCTTCCAAAACTTCTCATGCCATTTAGATCGGTCATCCAGAAAATTGCTAAAGCACCACTGAGCATCAGAATAGGAGAGAAGCTAAAAACAGCCAAAAGCATCTCCCTGTCAGGATTATCACGTCTAGGCAAAGGGCTGATTAGTTCCCATCTCTGCCAAGAGCAAAGCAAACCATTACTGATCATTGCCGCCACCGTCGAAGAAGCAACCCGATGGGCTTTACAGTTACAAGCGATGAACTGGGAAAACGTCTATCTGTATCCACCCATTGATAACCTTCCCTATGAATCAGTCCCCATAGATTTAGAAACAACTTGGACACAGATCGAGATTTTGGCAGAATTGCGATCGCAACCACAAAGTAATCTAGCGATCGCCACAACTGTTAACGCTTTACAACCACATCTGCCATCGATAAAAGTCTTCAAAACCCACAGCCTTTATCTGAATGTAGGAGATCCTCAATCAGTGAAGCCTTTAACAGCTACTTTCACAAAGTTGGGATATCTAGAAGTCAAGGAAGTAAAAGAAGAAAAACAATGGAGCCGCAAAGGATTTTGCATAGAGATTTTTCCAGTCAATCGAGCATTACCCATTCGCATCAACCTTAATCGTTCTACTATTGAGAAAATCAGAGAATTTGACCCCGCTAATCTTAAGAGTCAGACTGACCTATCCAGCGTAGCGATCGCCCCTGTAGATTTGAGCGCGTTTGCTGAATCCCATAGCGCTTCGTTACTGGATTACTTATCCAAGGATTTTATATTGGCAATTGATGAGCCAGAGCAATGTCAGAGTTATGGCGATCGCTGGTATGAGTTGGCAGAAGAACTTTATCAGAATCAATTTCCCCAAGGAAACTCGCCTAAACTACATCAAAGTTTTGCTAAATGCTTGACTGAGGTTAATCACTTTAAAACACTTCAACTTAGCGAACAATCGCTCAAACCGAAAGCTAATATTTTTGATTTTGCAAGTTCTGCTATTTCTGTGATTCCCCATCAGTTCCATGAGATTGCAGCACTGATTCGCGAATATCTAGACTCTGGATATCAAGTCACCTTAATTTCGGCTCAACCTCTGCGGGTTGCGACCTTGCTGAAGGAACACGATTGCGTTGCTAACTTTGTCAGTGATGCCGATGATATGCAGTCGATTACACGCATTCAACAAGCTGGGAAGCCTGTAATTTTGAAATATTCTGGACTAACGGAGATGCAGGGCTTGGTCTTGAGCAGTTGCAAACTTGCGATCTTGACAGACCGCGAAATGTTCGGACAACAGTTGCTGGCGGCTCCATCCTTTGTGCATCCATCACGTCTTCACGCGGCGAAGGCAATTAATCCGAATGAGTTAAATATTGGCGATTATGTCGTTCATCGTAAATACGGGGTTGGTAAGCTTGCTAAGTTTGAAGTCATTACGGTTAAGGGAGCAGCGCAGCCTCATTACATTGTTGAGTTTGCCGATGGTAAGACTGGTGTGGCGGTATCACAGGAAAATATTCTCACTCGCTATCGTAGTGCTGCTAATGCCGCACCTAAATTAAACAGCATTGCCATTACTAAGGCGTGGGATACCGCTCTCAGCAAATGTCAAAGGGAAATTCACAAGTTAGCGGGGGATTTACTGCAACTCTATGTTAGACGCGCTAATTTAGTCGGCTATGCTTTTCCACCTGATACGGAATGGCAACAGGAAATGGAGGATTCTTTTCCCTATCAATTGACTCCCGATCAGGTCAAAGCCGTCCAAGATGTTAAGCAAGATATGGAAAGCGATCGCCCGATGGATCGGTTGGTATGCGGTGATGTCGGCTTTGGGAAGACTGAGGTGGCGGTGCGGGCAATTTTTAAGGCGGTTTGTGCGGGTAAACAAGTTGCTTTGTTAGCTCCAACAACGATTCTGGCGCAGCAGCATTTTTATACGCTCAAAACTCGGTTTGCGGCTTATCCTTTTGCTGTGGAAGTAGTTAATCGGTTTCGTCCTGCCAAGGAGCGCAAACAGGTTTTGCAAAAGCTTGCGGATGGGACGGTGCAGATTGTGGTCGGTACGCATCAACTTTTGTCTAAGGATGTCCAGTTTGATAATTTGGGTTTGCTAGTAGTTGATGAAGAGCAACGCTTTGGCACTGTCCAAAAGGAGAAAATCAAAGCGATGAAGGGGGATGTGGATTTGTTGACTCTGAGTGCTACCCCGATTCCGCGTACTCTTTATGCGGCGCTGTCTGGGGTGCGCGAGATGAGTATTATTGCTACGCCGCCGCCATCTCGGCGATCAATTCAAACCCATTTGTCTGCTTACGATGCGTCACTGGTGAAGACAGCAATTCGTCATGAGTTAGATCGTGGTGGGCAGGTGTTTTATGTTGTGCCACGCATTGTCGGGATTGAGGCGATCGCGAATGCTTTGCGAGTGATGTTGCCAAATGTGAGATTAGCGATCGCGCATGGGCAGATGCAGGAGTCGGAGTTAGAGGTTGCCATGCTTGCTTTTAATAATCATGAAGCGGATATTCTGCTCTGTACGACGATTGTTGAGTCTGGTTT
>JBDNJN010000079.1:0-21105 GCA_041687725.1 Pseudanabaena sp. | reverse complement strand
TCTTTTCACTCGATCACCCTTTAGAGACCTTAATGGCTTTTCCTATCATAACCACTGGCTGCGAAATCTTCTCATTGCTTCTTCTCTCAATGGAAGAAGTATGGATAAATCTATCAAACACAAACTAAAGTAGAACTAGCGATATTTAGAGGCATGACGGGATCATGTAGGGAAAGTCGCAATAGGAACCAGCCATTTTCATCGGGAGAAGTACAGGAAACGCGAATACCTTCATAGTTATTGGGAACAATTTTCCAATCTGGTTGAGTACCAGCAAATGCTTGTAAATCGGTGATTACGCGATCGCCTAGCGCTTTAAAATCTTCCACGCCCATCTTAATCCGAAACTCTTCGCTCTCGATTGGTTCTTGCAAGTTCGCAATTAATTCTGTGAGCGATTTTCCTGCAAGTTTTGATTTGGCTAGCTCAATCAAGAGCTTGCTTACTAAATAAGCACCATCATCAAGAAAGTGATTCTCTTTCATTGCGCCATGTCCAGAAGTCTCGATCGCTAGCCAAGACTCTTGACCAGACTCGTTCAGACGAATGGACTCATTAATTACATTTTTGTAACCGCGCTTAAAGCGATGATGAATTCCTTGCAAATCTTGCTCGATAAACTTGGTTAAACCATCGGAAGTAATCGAATCGGTGACAATCGTTGATTTTGGATGTTCTTGTAACACAATTGCTGAAATCAGCGCAATCAGACGATTACGGTTAAGCTCATTGCCAAATTGATCCACTGCCGCACTGCGATCGACATCGGTATCAAAAATAATTCCAAAATCGGCTTTGTTTTCAATTACGGCGTGACAAATGGAAGCCATCGCAACTTTATCTTCAGGATTTGGCACATGGTTGGGGAATGTGCCATCGGGATCAAGAAATTGACTACCCGTGATATCTGCCCCCAGAGGCTGTAATACTTTGCCAGCATAAAATCCACCCGCACCATTGCCAGCATCGACAATAATTTTTAAACCCTGAAGCGGCTGTTCGTAATGCTCAGGATGATTAACGGCTTCGCGAATTTTAGTAACAAATTGATGCGAATAAACAGAGATAAAATCATGTTCGGTGATATTGCCTTGAGTTGAGGCGATCGCAAATTCATTCTTTTCCGCAAGCACAAGAATATCTGTAATATCTTTCTTCTCTAAACCACCTTGCGCCGTGAAAAACTTTAAGCCATTGCGATTAAATGGTAAATGACTAGCTGTGAGCATAATCGCACCATCGCAATTAAAGCCATCCGTAATCGTACTCATGAACATCGCAGGTGTAGAGGCGATCGCAAAGTCATAAACCTGACTACCAAGAGAATTAATCCCCTCCATCACCGATTGCATTAGCTCTGTACCCGATAGACGACTATCGCGCCCGACAGAAATAAGTAATTTTGATGCAGGTTTATCTAGTTTCTGAGCTAGCAAACTCGCAAAAGATTGTCCTAATATTTTCGCAATTTCAGGAGTTAGGTTTACGTCTTCGTTCGGTACTCCCGCGATCGCTACGCCACGAATATCGGAACCATTTTGCAGCTTCTTCCAATTAAAATTTTGCATAATTTTTTAACTACTTATCTCTACTATTACACGTTATTTAACCATTTTTGTTCTTTAAAGCTAATTTTTATCCATCAGCATTATTTCAACCTCATTTACAAATTAATCACACCTTTGTGAGTAGAAGTATCTAAACCTTCTGACAATAGCAGTGCTTGAGCTGCGTAATACATCGCATAATAAGCGCGAGATATAGAGGGGCGAAAGCGCTGACTATCGTGTAAAAACTAGGCTGTTTGTATGTCTTCAGTTGCTAAAATCAAAAACTTGTTTATTTCATTCATAGTTCAATTCCTTCACGCTTAACAACTCTCACAAAAGAAATTTCTGAATCTAAAAATGCTGACTTAGCAGTAGGAATAATAGAAACTAACTCACCATACTTACTCATAAAATACCAGCCAATATCAGACATTCTAGATATTTCTTCAACAGGATTAACTGGATCGTCAAGAACTGCCATTACATCAATATCCGAGTCGGGCGTTGCATCTCCTCTTGCTTGTGAACCAAATAGAATTAGAGAAAATAAACGCTGTCCATAGAGTTCAATTAAAAGAGTTTTTAACTCATTGAGTAGGATAGATAATTGATTGCTTTCGAGTATTTTATACATAGAATAAATTACAAATTTAACGGTTATTTGGTTAGTGATATTATTCTTTGCTTATAATTACTTATAACCTGCTGCTTGCAGCGTGAAAAGATGGGCATAGCGTCCATCTGCTGCTAATAACTGCTCGTGACTACCTTGCTCGATAATTTTACCATCTGCCATTACGATGATTTTGTCTGCCATGCGAACTGTGGAGAATCGATGGGAAATTAAGACAACCATTTGATCTTGAGTGAGAGAACGGAAATGATTAAAAATGCTCATTTCGGCTTCTGCATCCATTGCGGCTGTTGGTTCATCGAGTACGAGAATGTCAGCTTGCGATCGCATAAATGCTCGTGACAGCGCAATTTTTTGCCATTGACCGCCCGAAAGTTCCTGACCACCTTTAAACCATTTACCTAATTGCGTTCCAAATTTTAACGGCATATTGTTAATAAATGGCTTTGCCATGCCTTTTTCAGTCGCAACTTCCCACTTTTGATCGTCAGCAATTTGTTCCACATCACCGACACCGACATTCTCGCCCACGGTGAATTGATACTGCACAAAATTTTGAAAAATCACACCGATTCTTTTTCGCAATATATCAATATCCCAATCATTTAAATCAATTCCATCTAATAAAATTCTGCCACTGCTAGGGATATATAAGCGAGTTAGTAGCTTAATTAAAGTAGTTTTACCAGAGCCATTTTCACCAACGATCGCTAGTTTTTCGCCATGTTTGAGATATAGGGAAATATCTTTTAAAACTGGTTCTTGACTCTCAGGATAGCAAAAAGAAACGTCCTCAAATCTAATCCCATTATGCTCAATTCCTGTGGTGATTCTGCCCTGAGATTGCGGAATCGGACGTTCCAAAAACTCGTAAAGATTGGCTAAATAAAGATTGTCTTCATACATGCCACCGATGGAAGTTAGCGCCGATGCGAAGGTTGATTGACCTTGACGGAATACGACTAAATACATTGTCATTTCGCCCAAGCTGATTTTGCCAGCGATCGCCTCCATCACAATCCAAGCATAGGCAGCATAAAACGCGCTCGTACTCAGCAATCCCAATAAATAGCCCCAAAATCCTTTTTTAATCGTGAGATTGCGATCTTCTTCATATAATCGATTAAAAACATCACGATAGCGCTGTAACAGCATTCCGCCTAATTGATAAAGCTGTACTTCCTTCGCATAGTCTTCTCGCGTTAGCAACATTTCTAAATAATTCTGCTGTCGAGTTTCAGGCGATCGCCATCGAAACAAACGGAAAGCATGTTCAGAAAATTTAGTTTCGGCAATGAAAGAAGGAACTGCTGCTAGTACTAAAACTATCACCGCCCAAACGGAAAAATTCAACAATAATCCACTAAAAGTTAATAGAGTTAGCGCTGATTGTCCTAAACCAAAGATGCGACTAATTAAAGATAAAGGACGACTGGAAGCTTGCGATCGCGCCTGAGACATCTTGTCATAAAATTCTGGATCTTCAAAATTTTCGAGATTGAGAGTGAGTGCTTTTTCTAAAATCAAGACATTCACTCGCTGTCCTAACAACACACGTAGCAAAGATTGAGATACATTTAATCCCCTTTGCGCCGCCGCCAAAATCACAATCAAGATGGCCTCAAACCCAACATAGCTCAAAGCTAAATTGCGATCGCTAATTAATCCACTCTGCGAAGCTAACACGACACTATCAACGATCAATTTGCCTACATAGGCGATCGCCGCAGGTAACAGTCCACCAAAGATTGTGAACATGGCGATCGCTAAGGTCAAAATTCGGCTAGTCGTCCAAACCAAATCTAGAGCTTTAATTCCATAGTGAAATATCGACAAAGACTTGCTTAAAGCCTTTTTAAACGATTTACTTTTCTTTAATTCACTTTTTTTCTTTTTTGCCATACTGTCCATTTTATAGCCTAGCTTTCCAAAAAGACAAATGGGGCGCGAAGCGCCCCATTTGTCTTTTTGGGTTTTATTTCAGCGCAAAGCGCTGTGAGAGCGATCGCAAAATTGATCGCCAATAAGCTTGGATCGGGAACTGCGTATAATCGCGGGTAATTGATAACAGCACAAATAAGTGACCGCAAAATGTCGCGATCGCCCAAAATTTGGGAAACCAAGCTAATGGAACATCGGGTTCGGTTGGGAAAAGATAAACAGCCGCAGTTGCGATCGCAGTTGGCACGATCACCAATAAAATCCCTAAAACACTCAGCCAACGGCTCGTATAAACTTGCACTGCATTGGCATTTTCCCAGCGTCTACCAGTCCAAACCCATCGCAACGTCGAGATCGTATCTGCCATTTTCATAAATTGCTGACGTTGATCGTCGCTTTGCTCAAGTACAAAAATATGATTACAAAAATTGCAAGCCACTGATTCCATCATTGGCATCGGTGAAATCGCGCCACGCATACAGACAGGGCAAGATGAAGACGGCGATCGCGAACTAATATAACTCATGGCTTCAGTCACTAGCGCAAAGGACAATCATAAAAGTGGCGCTTAGCCCCACTTTTATGATTGTATGCTACTCGACAAAAAAGGTAATCGGTACTACTTACTGAATGTCTTTATCAATTGAAGTCGTGCTGTAAGAACCATTGTTGCTGACTTCGGTGGAATATCGCGCCGTAATTTGAAAGACATCGGTTTCTGTCTTACGAATTGTGTCGAGGCGACTACCTGATACATTGGCGATCGCTATTTTGCCAAGAAAGTATTTTCTAATGATTTATTTTTTAGAAGGCGATCGCTCTCAGAGTATAAAAATATGGTGCAACTATGATCTTGTTTGTTGTTCAGGGGGTTTCCTCTGAGGACGGCGAAAATTATCAGATTCTGCTTCCTCAGAACAACCAAAGCACCAGTAAACTTCCACACCTTCTCTTTCATTTGGATAATAATAAATCCTGTGCCTAGCAGTAGCCCGAATAGGGAATTGTTTAGGACATCTGCAATTGTCTACGGGAGGTACGCCATGCTTCAATCCTCTGTTATTGCGCTCTTGCTGAAGAGTTCTTTCTTCTTTCTCTCTTCTCTTATTGTCACGAAGTTTTTTCTGTCTCTGTTCTTCCTCCCAAGATATTCGCTGTCGTTTTTTTATGTCATATAATCGTCGAACCTTTCTAGTTCCGATGTTAATCTCTCGAAAAGCTTCAGAAATTTCAGGATATTGTTCCACTAAGTCTGGAGAATTGGATAGATGCTTTGAGAATATTTCTGCTGCTTTGTTGTGTTTTTGAATAGCTTTCCCTAATTCGACTTCTCCCAAAGAATTTATTTCCTCCAGATTCTCATGGGTAAATTTATTAAAGAGTATCATAGCGGGCTTTAAACCTATCCATTCAGATGGAACGGAGTAGACAGAAGATATAGCAGGTGCAATAGCGGATAGTATTGTACTACCCAATAGAATAGAATAGAATATTAGTAGCTGCTTTAATGTAATGTAACCACAAAGCCACAAGAGAAGAACTACAATGCAAATTATCAGAACATTTCTTAATGCTTTAATAGATAAGAAGACCACAACTACAGTTTTTTGAAATCGTTCAGGTAGACGATTAAAGGCTTTTGTTAGTCCAATCGGATACTTCCTAGTTTCGCCGCTAAGATCAGATATAACTTGGGCAGTCAATCCAGATCTTTTTTTTTGATTATTGGGGTCATTTCTTCCCCAAGCCCCTCAATCTGAATAGCAATACGACCATGTTCATGAGCAATGTCGTATGAATGACCGCAACCGATAGAAAAATAGAAACCTCGTGAGTACTTAATAGCTGCTTTATCTCCAAGTTCCTGTCTCATACCTACTACATATTTAATTGTATTTGCTATTCCCTCTGCTTGTGTAATTGAGTAGCAGGCGTTAAGTACCACACACTCTACGTAACTTGTAAATCTAAATAATGTTGTGAGAGATTCTGTTGTAACTGGTTTTGCTCTCCCATTAATATCTTCAAATATTAAGCCATTAGTTCCAGCACCATGACCACAGAAGTGAACAATTTGTGGTTCATTGTACAAAATCTCCTCTTGGATATCCATTGTACGAACTGCTGTTGCAACTATAATATCAATGCTCTCACGATTTCTAGATTTCTGTATAGCCTCTCGGATCTCTCGAACCTCTTGATCCAAACGTAATCTCTCAGTCCCTAAAGGATTAGCTGATAAGATCAGAATTTTCTTGATAGCCTGTCTGTGAGACATTTGATAAGTGCAGGATGATAAAACTATTTTTCAGACAACTAACTTCACGCATGCACATCCATAGCCATGCAGAAGACTTGGAAAATACAGAAGTGAAGGAATATAGCAACGATAAATATCCTGCAACTGCGGTTTATTTATAGTTGTAATGGCATATTATCACAGATTTTCGTGCAAAGTCAGTGCGATCGCCTCAACAATCATCTTCTCAAGTTTGTAAGAGGCGATTCGCGATCGCGGTTTTGTTGATGTGAAATGCGATCGGGCTGTAGATGTGGGGAAAGGCGATCGCTATACCACACTTGTCTCAAGCTCAATTTCCGAAAACTTAATCTCAACCTTTTGATTAAGCGCACCAGCAATCTTTTGCAACATTGACAGCGAATGCCCATCATAATCAGCATCCTCAAGCCTAGCGATCGCCGATTGCTTCGTACCAATGCGATCGGCAAGCTCCTTTTGAGTCAACCCTCTCGAAGCTCTCGCCTCATAGATAAGTTGAGCCACCACAGCATTAAGCGAAGCCTCCCTCACTAAATCCTCAAGTTCAGGATCGTTTCCAGTCAAGTTATCAATAATTTTAAGTGCATCACTAGTCTTAGCCATTATCTAAATTCTCTTGATAAGTATGAACATTTGGATTCTCTTCAAACTGACGCTTACGCCCAATCGCTCGCTCAATATCTACAATGGGAACTCGATCCGTATCTTTCGTCATGGCATGAGCAAGAATTGCAATATTTTGACCATCAAAAAAGTATAGAATGCGATATTGAATGTGAATGTGCTTAGCCCGAAGTTCATAGATTCCATCACGCAAGTAATCTGCTGCGGGTCTTCGCAGTTCATATCCAGTACTCGCAAGTTGCTGAATTTTAGCCACACAATTTGCGTAACCTTTACGGTCTTTCTTGATCAGGACTTTCAACCACTCCAAAACAGGAGCAGTACCATTTTCATCTTGATAGAAAACAACTTGCGTTTTTGGCACACTCGTCACTTAAAATAATTTTAACTTATTAAATCACAATATTGTTATATTTGTTCGGGTGAAAGAAAAATAGCGATCGCCTCAACAATCATCTTCTCAAGTTTGTAAGAGGCGATTCGCGATCGCTGTTTTGTTGATGTGAAATGCGATCGGGCTGTAGAAGTGTGGAAATGCGATCGCTATACCACACTTGTCTCAAGCTCAATTTCCAAAAACTTAATCTCAACCTTTTGATTAAGCGCACCAGCAATCTTTTGCAACATTGACAGCGAATGCCCATCATAATAGACCTCTTGCAGAACTCAAAACGTGATACAGTTACGAGTTGGCTTGATTTAGGCTTTTCTGCTGTTTGATTGGCTCAATCTACAACTATGACTTGGATATAGCTGAGATTAACCACACCCATCATTCTACCATGAAATCAGTTCTGCAAGAGGTCTAGTGATTCAATGTCCATATCAAATGCGATCGCGTACACTCTCTCTCCTTGCCCCTTTGCCTGTTGTGGTTGCTCAATATATAACTGATTTTTTTGTGGCTTTAAAATTGTTTGTGTCAACACTAATTTCTCCTAAAATTATTGGTGGAATCAACCCTATCTACTTTGATTATAAGTAAAGTAGTCTGTAAGGTTTAAAACAAGTTTACGAAGATTTAAGGAAATAATTGTTATGACTTACACAACCAACAGAGAATATCAAGGGGTAACAAGGGCTGTCTGTATGGGGAGCATTTACTGACCTCATGTCTAACTCCTTCCTGATTATCAATCTTTTTCTAATGACTTCGCTCTTAATAAATATTGCTAGATCGAATCCATCTGGTAATAACTCAAATCCAAGAAAATCAGATACACCACCAATTATATTTTTACGTGATTCAGGAGCGCTTCGATTTAAATCTGGTAGTGCGGGTCTTCAAAATGCTCAAATGTTGGATGAATTCAAAAAAGATAATGGTCTAATAAATGAAATCGAGAAAAATGCCCAGTTATACAAAATTAACCTCGTTGAAATTATTGGACATACAGATCCCCAAACTATCGGTGGTGTTTCCAGTAATCTTGATAAAAACTTATCAAACATTGCCAATGATATAGATATAGATCGCAAAACTGCTGACAGCCTGATTGCAGGTTCTAATGCCGATCTAGGTTTAATGCGTGCTGTTGAAATTATGCGTATTTTGCGATATTACCAACAAACCAACAAAAGACTGTAAGGGTTAGAATTTCGGGCATATTCAGCCGCTCAACTCGTTCCGCCTAAACTACCAAACAATGCTAAGCCAACTGATGATGATAAGCGAAGAATTGAAATTCGTTTTACCAGATTAGATGAAAACAATGCGATTCGCAGATAAGTAAATACAAACAAAATCCACCGCTTTTTTATTTCTGCTCAGTCAAATTTATCGAACTCAGTTGGTTAACTTTCTTTTGCATATCAAGAACTCGATAAATTCCTGTTTCTTTTGTTTTCCCTTTGAGGGCATATTTACCCACAAACTCAGTCTGAAAATTATCATCTAAGCGTTGGTGGGTATCTTCACTGATCAAAATATGATGAATTCCACCGTCCACTTCTTTATTAAAACTTTCCAAGCGAGCCGCAATATTTACCGCATCTCCTAATACAGAATATTCCAAACGCTCAGCACTGCCCAGACTACCTGCAATTGCAAGACCAGAGTTAATGCCAATACCTGTAGACACAGGTGGTAAACCCTGAGCAACCCAGACATCATTCATTGCGGCTAATTTATACGCGATCGCTAGAGCGGCTTCTACTGCACGTTGAGCGTCACGAGTGCGTTCAATTTCATTGTTATGGGGAATCGGTACGCCAAATACCGCCATCACCGCATCACCGATATACTTATCGACCATCCCGCCATGAGCTAAAACTTCATTAGCGATTGTTCCTAAATAATTATTCAGCCAATTTAGAGTCTCACCCGGAGCTTGAGCTTCCGCCGCCGTACTAAAATTTCGCATATCGGTGAACAAGACTGTGACATATACCTCTTGCCCACTAATGCGCCCCTCTCGTAGAAATAGTTCGCGATTTGACCAAATTATATCGGCTAATTCCTTGGACACATGGCGCGAAAATAGTCCCATTAATACTTTGCGTTCTGATTGCTGAATGGCAAGTTGATAAGCCATGACTAGCACATTTGCGGAAATCAAGCCCAACAGCGATGGAAATAATGGTATCCACAGAGACTGACTAAAGGCAAAAGAACTAACACCAACTAGTCCACCAACGAAAACACCTAAAAGTCCAAGATTTTTTCCAGAATGGGGACTCATCGCTGCCATCGCGCCACCTGCGATCGCCCAAACCAGAATCCAAATATTTTCGAGATCGTTTGACCAAACCTTAATGAAACGGCGATCGTCTAAAGTGGCGCTAATTAACTGACTGACGATATTGGCATGAATTTCTACTCCATACATCACCTCGCCATCAGTGGTTACTGGTGTGGGATAGCTATCTTTAAGACTTTCCGCAGTCACGCCGATTAGTACCACGCGATCGCGCCATCGTTCAGGTGCAATGCGCCCATCGATTACATCACTAGCTCTTATATGCTCGAAAGCTCTCGGCTTACCTCGATAGCGAATCATCATTTGATAACCGCTATCATCCTCTTTACGATAAGCGCCGTAATTTGGTGTCAATCTAGGAATAATTTGGTTGCCAGCCGTAAATTGAATTGCGGTGGGATTAAATTCTAGTTGCTGGTTATATAATTTTTGTAAATATAAATTAGTGATCTCAAAGGCAAAAGAACCCGAATCTCCCACTATTGCCGAACGACGCACGCTCGCTCCTTTGTCAGTAAGCAAATTTACATATCCATAGCGGCTAATTTGTTCTAAATCGCTAGCTGGATCGACACCACTTCTGCCAGCGACTGTCGCGATAAACTTGGCATTAACCACATTACCCGCAGTCTTAATTGCCTCAACCAATTCACTGCGCCCTTCTAAGACAGGAATATCCAGATATTTATCAATGCCGATCGCGGCGGGTTTGCCGATCGCAATTTGATTAATCATTTTCGCGAATAGGCGATCGCTAAAGGGCCAGCGAAACTTTTGAATATCGGCTTCCGAAATTTCGACAATGACAATGCGGCGATCGGGTGGTTCGTTGAGTTGCGATCGCATCAAACTGTCATAAACCCAAAGTTCAACTTCTTTAAAAGCTCCGCTTTCTCTTAATCCCAAAATACTCAAAGATAGTGAAAACGTAATCAATCCAGCTACTAGATGCTGCTGATTACGTTTACAAAAAGCGCCAAAATCAACCAAAGTAGAAGTGAAAGGGAGTTTCATTTTGATTGCCGAAGGGAAAAGAACGCCTTGTTATTTTTTGTCGTTAAAAAACAGCAATTTCATACTATTTTATCTGCATCGTTCTATATCCACACATCAGCGAAATAGCGGTATTTGCATAAAAAAAGAGAGGAGAACGCTTTGCGTTCTCCTCTCTTTTTTAAGATTTATTTCCAGTTCTTAGCAACAATTTCGGCTAGATCGACAACACGTTGGCTATAGCCCCACTCGTTGTCATACCAAGCGATAACTTTAACCATGTTGCCGCCCATAACCATTGTTAAAGAAGCGTCAACGATCGAAGATGCATCAACACCGCGATAATCGATCGATACTAGAGGCAATTCGTTATATTCCAAAATGCCTTTCATCGAGCCTTCAGCCGCAACGCGGAATGCTTCGTTAACTTCTTGGGCGATCGTTTTCTTTTCAACTTCAACTACAAAGTCAACAACCGAGACGTTAGGAGTTGGCACGCGCAAAGCAATACCGTTGAGCTTTCCAGCGAGTTGAGGCAATACGAGCGCAACTGCCTTAGCTGCACCTGTCGAGGTTGGCACAATGCTCAAAGCGGCGGCTCTAGCACGACGCAAATCGCGGTGGCTAGCATCAAGTAAGCGTTGGTCGCCAGTGTAGCTATGGGTGGTGGTCATTACGCCCTTGACGATCCCAAAGTTTTCTAACAACACTTTGGCAACAGGTGCTAAACAGTTGGTAGTACAGCTAGCATTACTGATGATGTTATGAATATCATGGTTATAGTCTTTATCGTTTACACCGACCACAAACGTACCATCTTCATCTTTACCAGGTGCGGTGATTAATACTTTCTTAGCCCCCGCGCCGATATGTCTGCTAGCGCCAACTTTATCAATAAATACGCCTGTAGACTCGATGACTAGATCGATACCCCATTCCTTCCAAGGTAAGTTGTCAGGGTTGCGATCGGAGACTGTTTTGATGGTTTTGCCATTGACAGTGATCGTGGTGTCATCAGCGCTGACTTCAGCATTAAATTTGCCGAGCATGGAGTCATACTTGAGCAAATGAGCGTTGGTACGGGGATCGGATGTATCGTTAAGTCCAACTAGCTCTAGGTTTGTATCTGTGCGACCAGCCCAACATCTGAGAAAGTTACGTCCGATACGTCCAAATCCGTTAATCGCTACCCTGATAGTCACTTTTTATCGCCTTTTATATATGTAAATTTAATTTTTGCTTTAATCTGATGCCTATGATACCGAAAAACCGTCCTTAATTTATTCTCTCTTCAAGCAAATTTTTGTGAGTTTTTTAGACGCGATCAACTTGTCCTGTTTGGTCAGGCAATACAACGCTGTAGGGGTTTTACCTTTTGCGCCACGATATGGCACTAGTTCCGTTGGATAGGAAAAATCGATAAAACATCCTTAGGGCAAGGATCTTAAGCGTTTACCTGCAAAATGGCTATAATCCTTGCGTATCAAGTATTTATAGCCATTTTGCTCATCGAGCGGAACCAGGGCCCCATGTGTATATCAACTGATGGAATTGAATTCACCTAATTCGCATACTGATATCGAGCCAGTGCGATCGCGTCACCATTGCCGAAGTAGAAATATAATCAACACCTAACTCGGCGATCGCGCCAATTGTCTTCAGCATAATATTTCCTGAAGCTTCAATTTTAGTATGGGGACTATGTTGACGGATTAAAGCGATCGCTTCGCGCATCATCTCCAACGGCATATTATCAAGCATAATCACATCTAGATTTAGCTGCACGGCTTCCTTTACTTGAGGGATTGACTCAGTTTCCACTTCAATTAATGTCGTAAATGGAATATTCTCGCGCACTCGTTGCACTGCTTCTGTGATCCCACCCGCCGCCGCGATGTGATTATCCTTGAGCATTACCGCATCATCTAAACCATAACGATGATTGATCGCGCCACCGACAAACGTGGCATATTTTTCTAGCAGTCGCATTCCAGGGATAGTTTTGCGGGTATCAACCAGATTTGCGCTCGTACCCGCGATCGCCTTGACATATTCCGCCGTAGCGCTGGCAATTCCTGATAATCGCATGACTAGATTTAGCGCCACTCGCTCACCCATCAGCAATGTGGCAAGACTGCCAGTAATTTCGGCAATTAGCTCACCCGATTGCACAGGTTTACCATCCTGCGCGATCGCTACAAAATTTACCGAGCTATCTAGTAACTGAAATACTCTGGCGGCGATCGTTAATCCTGCAATCACGCCATCAGCCTTAGCAATCCATACCGCCTTGCCGATGGGGGCGTTACCATCTGGAAATAAACCACTGGTGCTGCGATCGCCGCGTCCGATATCTTCGCGCAACCAATTTTCGAGAATCGGGTCTAAAACAATAAAAGGAGGAAGCATTATCTAGTTATTTTTAGTTGTTTTCAAATGATTAGAAAATTTCTTTTGAGGTTATAGGAAACCAAGAAATAAACTCAGAGAAGAGGAATCTCATAGACTTGGATTTTCCCTGTCGAGTTTTCCACAGTTACTTTCACGTTTAGGCTTGAAGCTGCTGGCAGTTGTAGGGAAAATTTACCATTACGATCTAAAGATTGCTCTAATTCATCTACTTTAACAGTATTAAAGGGATTAGTGTATCCTGATAAAATAACAAAACGGTCTAAATTTGATGATTGTTTACTAATTGAATATCTCAAATTTGGGTCATTATTAATCGGCATAGCCCTCGAGGGTGGTTAACCAACAAACGTTAGATTTTGAAATCCGCCATTGACCATTTTTATCTGGTTTTGAGCAGTGGTAACCACACTTCCCTAACATAAATCGAACCTACCCCTGTATCTAAACTTAAAATAGCCGAACCATTAGCTCCTGTTGAGATTTCATCAGTAGTAGTTTGTAGGCGATCGCCCACTTTTGCTGGACGATTATCATAGTTATATAAATTTCGATATGTGACAGTTCCGATCACTTGTTCAACTTTTAACCATTGTTCAGTACGAATCTGAATTTCTCCTTGAGCCTCCACTTTTTGATGAGATTGAGCTAAGAAAACGCCCCCAGATATATCAATGCACAGCCATATAAAAGCAGTGAAAATTATATTAAGATTTATGTGATTTTGGCATTTTTTAAACATATTATTTTTAAAGACCAGATTCCTCTATAGCTCTCAGGCTTTAAACATCTTACAGAATAATACTTGATGCAGCGCTATTTACAGCGCTTTGCGCTTTTATAAAAGCGCAAAGCGCTGTAACTGCGAAAGAAAATAGAGGTAGAGCATTGCTCTACCTCTATTTTCTTTCGCAGTTATATCTTAGTCGCGATCCAACTAGTTATTGGTCCCACTTGCGGTTGGCGTTGGCGTTGCCGTCTGAGCAGGAGCGACTGGTGCTACTGTTGGCTGTGCCGTTACTGTCACCGCAGGAGCAGGTGCTACAGGCTGAGGAGCTACTGTTGGAACAATAACCTCAATGTTGGGAATAGGTTGGGGCGTTGCTGGACTAGTTTCTCTGATAGTTGTGTTATTCCGTTCGATGATTGTTGATTTGTCCTCTTTAACAGTACCAACTGGAGTCGGCATGATGATCGGGGTCGGTGCTGGGCGACTGCTCAGGAAGTATAAAACTGCCCCTGCACCTATAGCTAAGAACATTAAAACACCGACTATCACCGCATTAGAACTACCATCATTAGTAACTCTAGTCCTTTGTTCTTCAGAAACTTTATATCCATTCACAGGGGAGTTGAGATCAGAATTAACTTTTCTGGTTGTGATTTCTCTATCGATTTCGTCAGGCATGACTTTTAATAAACCTTTAATTAATTAATTGAACTGAGTGGCATTTTGTAGCGCAGGTAATAACTACGCTGACTTGATTAGGCGTAATCCAAAGAGAAGGACAACAGCACCAATCGTGGCAACAATCAAACTACCAAGCAGTCCACCATCAGTAGACACACCAAAGGTGCTAAATAGGAGACCACCAAGTAATGCCCCAATTACACCAACAACGATGTCTCCCACCAATCCAAAGCCACCGCCTTTGACCAGTTGTCCTGCTAGCCAACCAGCAGCTAAACCGATCAAAATAAACCAAATAAAATTCATATAGTTACATCCTCCTATTAGTTAAGTTCGTAAACTTTATATTGCAGATTCAGATCAAAACTCTCTGCATCAAAAGCTAATAGTTCCTATGGATGACTCTTCACATCATCCATAGGAGCTATTAGATTAATCAAACATGCCTTTAACTTTGTCTGTCGCATCTTCTAGCAAGTTACGAGTCTTTGACTCAGCTTGCTTTGCCTTGCCAGCAATCTGATCTTCGCGATCGCCTGTCAAATTACCAAGCGCATCTTGAGCTTTGCCTTCAAGGTTTTTGGCACCTGTTTTCACTCTATCTTTAGTGTCTTCAGCCGCATACCGAGTCTTCGCTTCGGCTTGTTTTGCCTTGCCAGCGACTTGATTTTTAGCATCGCCAGTGACATTGCCGATCGCATCTTGAGCTTTACCTTCAAGATCCTTAGTCGCTGCATTTACTCTCTCCATTGAGGCGATCGGAGTGCGAGGGAAATTAGTTAACTGTGTGAACGAACTTGCCGCCCAACTATTCTCAACGTTAAATCCAAAAACTAAAGCAAATGAGAAGAATACAGACAATCCAATAGTGAGCAATGATCGGTAAATTTGTGAAATCATCTTTATAGTCTCCAAGAAATTAGTAATCGAAAAATTTTTGCTAGTCAAAACCATAGAATTAATGACATTTAGTCAATAGCATTTCTGACATCTCTAGCCTTGTCTTTGACAACATCGGCTGCATGTTTAGCCTTATCTTTTACAGCATCGGCTACATCTCTAGCCTTGTCGTTTACGTCTTCAGCCGCATTGCGAACATCAGCTTCAACTTGCTTTGCTTGACCCGCAGCTTGCTTGCTACTGTCCCCAGTGAGATCACCTACGGCTTCTTCGATTTTGCCTTCAACGTTTTTAGCAGCCGCTTTAGCCCTTTCTTGTAAACTCATAATTAATGTCCTCAATTGTGTTGATAAAAACCGTCAAAGTGAAAAAAACGAAGTCAATTCATTATTTATTTGCTCACTAAAAGTAGTATGCCTTGTTTAAACATTTTATTCATCTACCTGAAGATACAAAATATAAATACGTGTCGAAACATAGACATATACCATTGTAATTGATGATGAATAACTATTTTTTCTCTTGACACTAATCACCCTGACAAAGACTTGATTAACTTCTGGAGTGAAATGAGTGAATTGATTGATTACTACACAAAATGTAACGAAAAGAATTTAGCTAACAGATCTAGCGATCGCCAACTTAGTTAAAACAGACTCTTATCACCTCCCTTCTCACGCAAGAATTAGCGTTGCGGCGCGAAGCGCCGCAACGCTAACTCTTAGGTTTCTTAACTTTTGGTGGAGCGAGTCTTACATCCATAAGACAAAGATTGAATTTGCTAAGGCAAGCTAAATTCTTGTGCTAGAGTGACGCTAATTTAGATTTAATTCCAAGGAATTTACTTTTTAGATTAATCTTGCAATTATGCAAAAACTTCCTTGTTTCTAGTTTATTATTAAACCTTACCCAGAGAATGAAACCATGTCTGACCATAATGGCGTGATGATGCAGTACTTTCACTGGTATATGCCAGATGATGGAAGCCTGTGGAATCAGTTAGCCGAGAAAGCCGAAGAATTAGCAAAAATTGGAATTACCGCTCTGTGGTTGCCACCTGCTTATAAAGGTAAGGCTGGAGGTATGGATGTCGGCTATGGCATTTATGATTTGTTTGATCTTGGCGAATTCGATCAAAAAGGCTCGGTGCGTACAAAATATGGCACTAAAGATGAATATATTCGGGCGATCCAAGTAGCACAGAAGGCGGGAATTAGCATCTATGCCGATGTTGTGTTTAATCACAAACTTGGAGGAGATCAGACCGAAGAAATGGAAGCGACTCCATTTAGTATGGAAAACCGCAATAAAGTGATCGGTGAATACCAAAAAATTCAAGCTTGGACTCACTTCACCTTTGAGGGGCGCAAGGGTAAATATTCGACAATGGAGTGGCATTGGTGGCATTTTGATGCGATCGATTATAACGCTTATAACGAAGGCGAAGATGCCGTCTATCTACTCAAGGGCAAGTCATTTGATACAGATGTTGACCAAGAGAAGGGGAACTTTGATTATTTAATGGGTTGCGACCTTGACATGCAGAATTCAGAAGTACAAGGAGAACTCAAATATTGGGGTGAATGGAATTATGATACGACCCATGTAGATGGGTTTCGATTTGATGCGGTTAAACATGTATCAGCAGGTTTCTTTCAAGAATGGCTAGAGCATGTACGTCACCACGCAAAACGCGATCTATTTGCAGTGGGAGAATATTGGTCTTACGAAGTAGAAGCTTTAAACAATTTCATTGCCGTTACTGAAGGCAAGGTTGACTTATTTGATGCGCCCTTGCACTACAATTTCCATGTTGCTAGTCAAGCAGGTGAAGATTATGACTTAAGCAAAATTTTTGAGAATACGTTGGTGCAAGTACAGCCTACGCTTGCTGTTACCTTAGTTGATAACCATGATTCTCAGCCATTGCAGTCCCTAGAGTCAATCGTTGAAGATTGGTTTAAACCCCTTGCTTATGCACTGATTTTGCTGCGTCGAGAAGGATATCCTTGTATCTTTTACGCTGATTACTACGGCGCACATTACAAGAACTATGGTAAAGATGGCAACGAGTATGAAATCTGGATCGAGAGTCATCAATGGTTACTTGACAAGTTTCTATCAGTACGCCAAACCTATGCTTACGGTGAGCAAATTGATTATTTCGACCATCCTAATACGACTGGCTGGACGAGATTAGGCGATGACGAGCATTCTGGTGGTATGGCAGTAGTCCTAAGCAATGGTGAGGATGGACGAAAATGGATGAATGTCGGGAATCCCAACAGCACTTATATCGATACTACTGAGCATATTGATGAGTCTGTAACCACGAATGATGAAGGCTGGGCTGAGTTTAGTTGTAAAGGTGGCTCTGTGTCTGTATGGATTGGAAAGTAAAGTAGGTCAATACTTACAGCAAATTGAGAACAAGCGAACCACAATATTTTTGTAAAAGCCCCGCGAAGAGGGGCTTTTACAAAAAATTTGGGTTTTGTCTAATCGCAAAGCACTGTCGGCTAAAAAACAGATCCCAAAAGAGATATGCCGCGCACTCTGTGCGCGGCATATCTCTTTTGGGATTTATGTTTAATGTTGATAATTTTTGGTAGTCTTGTATACAGTACTTGGTAACTTATAAACTCATGGCTCTCTATCGCTTAATCTATGTTAGTCAAGCTATCACAGGACTAGAATATCCCGACTTTATTCAAATTTCGCAGAAGTCTGAATTCAACAACAAAAAAGTAGGGGTTACAGGGATGTTGAGTTTTGGCGATTCGATGTTTTTGCAGGTACTAGAAGGTAGTCGGCGCACAGTTAGCCAAACCTATAATCGCATTCTGCTGGATAAGCGGCATGTTAATGCGGAATTGATTGATTTCTCGGAAATTGAGCATCGTAGTTTTAGTGTATGGTCGATGAAGGTAGTACAGATTACCAATCAATCTGAAGTGCGCGATATTATTCTGAAGTATTCGAGTTCAGATACTTTTTCACCGATCTCGATGACTGGTAAGCAAAGTCTTAGTTTTCTATTTGAACTGACTGAATTCTACAAAAAAGGGGCGATGGGTTAACCAAATAGCTGTAGCGATCGCTACAGCTATTTGGGTTACATTTGCTGCTTTACTAACACCATGACCCGATTTACGGCATCCTGCACGAAAGCTTTGAGAAACTCATCACGGCGATTTAATTGAAACTGACGCTGCACCACTTCCGCAATACCGCCATCACCCCAATCGCGATCGCGACTAAAATATTCGATAAAACTCTTGCCAGCAATCCTTGTGAGATAGGCGGCTGTTACCGATTGAATTGTGGCTTTGAGAACTAGCCCCACCACAGTTACAGAAATTAATGTGGTGATGATTTGGACTACGCCTTTGACGATGCCGAGACTAACCAGAGTACGAGTGAGCGAATTTGCTAATTCTTTACCGCGATCGATATTGATTTCGCAGCCGTAGACTTTGCCGATTTCCACAACCATTTGGGCATTGATTGCGGCTGTGGCTAGCATATCGACAACGGGTAAAGGCGTGGCGAATACCACACCAACTACTAACCATTGGAATTTCTCCACGACTTTTTCGGCTTCGGCTTGTTGCTGCTGCGATAGAGCTTCACGGGTTTCTTCTGTCAATCTTTGCGATCGCAATAGCACATTGTCGGCAACCAGTTCATCGCCTTCATAGCTGAGAATGTCGAGAATACGCGCGAGTAGAGGCTGAATTTTTGGTTTGGGAGTGATGACTTCGCCAGAGTCGAGCGTAATTGTCGTCGGGCTAGCGGCGATCGCGACAACATCTTCAGGCGGAATCAAATCTAAAACTCGCGATCTCAGACTGGTTTGAATGATTTCGCGATCGCTTTTGGTGAGGCGATCAATTTTATTAAATGCAAGAACTGTTCGTTTACCGATTTCAGTAAGGGCTTTGAGAACTTCATATTCTGATCGCCGCAAGTCATCATCAACTACAAATACAATCAGGTCAGCTTCCGTGGCAATTTTTCGCGCTTCCTGTTCGCGATCGCCACCCAAGGCACTCGCTTCTAATATGCCAGGGCAATCGGTAAATTGGACGGGTATATCCTGAAATCTTACAGGCTTATAAACTTTGCCTAGTTGCGTCGTTCCCATTGTTGCACCGACTTCACCTCGGCTCTTAATATCATGAACTGCCAAATCGAGTAATCCATTCACTAGCGAAGTTTTGCCTGCGGAGCCAACGCCGAACACGACTACGCGCAATTCTTGACGGATGAAATTCTTTTTGAGTTGTTCTGTTTGCTCAGAAAGCGATCGGCGGATTACCTCATTTTGGATTTGCTCGACCTGACGTTCTAGTGCTTCGAGACTATCTTGAGCCGCTTCGATCTTGTCGGTGGGAGCTTCAGGGATCGGGCGCGGCTTGGATGGCTCCGCTTGAAATAGACGCAAATATCGCCAGAGAACAAAAAATAATCCCGCTAATGCTCCCATTACCAAGAGAACGACAAAGCCGCCCAAAATTGGTGAAGAGATGGCGACGAGTTGATAGATTTGAATAATGCGATCGAGTAAGGGAACGACAAACGAAATTACCAGCCCAGCACAGCTTAGAACCAATAGCGATCGCAACCAAGGAAATTTTTTTCTCATTAGTTTAAAAATGAGTTTTTATAGAAGATTGTTCTGCACGGCTTTTGCTCCACCATCGTGAAAAGTTTTTTTCTGATTTCACCCACAAAATCAATAACATATTAATGAACTACCCCACCCTGCTGCGCGAGGATGGGGTTTCTAAAATCCCATCGAGCAAGGAGTGTTTTTTACGCTTCGCCGAGCCAAGTTGCGCCATCCCGCCACAATGCGTAGGGGATGGAGTAGAGCTAGACTCTCCACGTTTGACGATGCTCGTTCCGAACACCGTAGAATTATATAAAACCCAGTTGAGCATGACTTGCGCCGCCGCCACATCACGATCTGCTGTGTAGCCACATTGCAAACAAGTATGCACACGCTCGCTGAGTTCTTTTTTCTGCTGATGACCGCAATTAGGGCAAGTTTGAGAAGGTTTTACTTTCTGAGTTGGAATCTCAATATACTGCCCACCCGCTTCAGTAACCTTGTACTCAATAGCCGATTTAAGCATACCGATCCCAACGTCAAACATATTGCGGTTTAGCCCAGTTTTCTGAGCCTTACGCTTACTACCTTTTTTCGCCTTGCGAGTCATATTTTTGATGGTTAATTTCTCGGTGGCAATTAGGCTATTACCGCTAACTATATTGCTAGAAACTTGATGCACCCAATCGTCTCTTTTTCTCGCGACCTTACGAGTAAGTTGAGACACTTTATTTTGCGCTCGTTTCCAACCCTTAGAAGCTTTGATTTTCTTCTTGCGGTTAGGAGAGCGCTTTCTACGTTTTTCTTTATTAGCTTTTTTGATGTCCTTAGCTGCTTTTGCCAAGAATTTAGGAGCATCAATAATTGTGCCATCACTCATCGCAACAGCATGGGTGACACCAAAATCCAAACCAATTACACCGTCACCAGTTTCACGTACCACCTCACAATTTACCGTGATTGATGCGTACCATTTGCCATGACGCAGAACGACGGTGCAAGTAGTAGGAAGTCCCCACTGCCTTGCTAGCCCGCGCATCTGAATCTT
>JBDNJN010000078.1:0-11640 GCA_041687725.1 Pseudanabaena sp. | reverse complement strand
CGCAGTAGCTTTTTATCTGTTGACCATTTGCGTCAGAAAATTATCGCTTTTATCAACTATTTCAATGAGCTTTTATCCAAACCTTTTAAATGGAAGTTCCGTGGTTAGCGTCTTGTTACTTCAGCCAGCGTGTACTAGCTTCTTCAAAAGTTCTACCGTGACTTCAGCAAAAGCTTTAGCCCCCGCAGAATTAGGATTAGCTAACGCCGCAGGGATAAAATTATCTACAGCTCTAGCAATATTTACGTCATTGGGAATCTTCGTTTTAAAAATCTTAGCACTACTAAAGTCCGCAGCTACGCGATCCATTACTTTTTGGTAATAGCGGCTGAGAGTAAAACCTGCCGACATACTAAAGACAATACCTAAAAGCTGAATGTTAACCGAATTGTCTTCGCGATAGACTTCGCGCAATTTCTCGATACGTCGTTGCAATAGCTGAATACCCACTACAGACAAAGGCTCAGGACGCGCAGGCATTAGATAATAATCACTGGCTACGAGGCTACTGCGGGTGATCAGGTTATAGCCGGGAGCGCAGTCAAGAATAATGAAATCATAGCTTTTCATTGCTGGAGCGAGAATACCTTTGATTAAGGTATTCTCGAACTTACTCCATGTTTGTTGAAAGGTTTGCTTTTCTTCATATAGTAGCGATCGGTTATAGAGCATTTCCGAGACTAGAAATTCGTCGTATAGATCGATGTCGCCTACTAGCAGATCCAACCCTTGCACTTTGCAGACATGGGGGATTACAAGATCTTTGATTTGATAGACCTTTTCTTCTGGATCGTTAACCTGTACTCCATAACGCGCGATCGCTTGACTAACTAGATTACGCAATGTGCGATTTTCTTTGCGGCATTTAGCAAACTCGGCTGGTGAAATCATGCTGAGAGTAGCGCTGATTTGAGTATCTAAATCTACGACTAAGACCTTTTTGCGATGGATTTTAGCCAAGCAGGTGGCAATATTGACAGTTAAGGTAGTTTTACCGACTCCACCCTTCATATTGACTGTTGCTATCACTTTTGCCATTATTTCAATACCCACAAATTACAGTTTTAAAGCAAGGCTATATGAGCCGCTTATCCTAAATCATTTTAAGTGAGTTAACAATACACCATTGAACTGCTAAGTCATCGGTAAAAAATCACCAAGTATATTACCAAAAAAATTGGAGGCGGTGCGAAGCACCGTCTCCAATTTTTTTGGTGTTTAGAAACTAGTGACGACGGCTTTTCTGGCGTTTTAGTTGAGATTTGGGTTAACCACATGTCCTCTGGTAGGGTCAGGAATAAATAAGCCAAGGCGAAGCGATCGCAACATAGTTTCCCAGACAATTCGCATTTGTTCTTCGCCCTCTGTCCAATAGTCAAAAGTGAATAGAACTTGCACATCGCCACCAATACCTACCAAAATTCGCGATGTTGCTTCTCTTTTTTCGGTAGCATCAATATAGCGAATATCTGCCCAGACTAGTCTCATCCCATCACGATTAGCACCACTAACCTTGCTTTTATAGAGAATTTCGCGATCATCATCATTGAGAATTTGCTGGAGTGTTTTTTTGAGCGGAAATGTATTCCAATCATGGGGCGGTAAGCGATTAAAGGACACTTCTAATGCGCCTGTATCATCGGTTGGCTCAAAGTCATGAAAGCTCACCGACTTTTCTTTGAATTTCACGATCCAATCTTTGGGGAAGTCAAACCTCACCGCTCCGCGATCGGCAACAAATATCTTATATCCTTCTTCTGACTCCCAGCCATGATCGCTGCGTAAAGTTAGGTCTTTTTTTATCATGTTTTTTCGTGAAGATAAATGAGGTGCTTGGCAGCTTTCTCTACTTTATTTTATTTTTGGGCTTTTTTATTTCTGTGAAAAAGCAGGTAAACCAAATGCGATCGCAATGCCACCAATCACCAGAACTTCAAAAATTAAGAGAATCGTACTTCTCGGTTTAAGCTTAAAACTATGAAGCCAAGCTTTTGGCATATCCTCAGCGCGAACCTTCCAGTTATAGATCGAGAGCAATAGCGGCATCCCCCCAACTTTGGCACTCATCAGCAAGTGCATCGCTATACTAAGAATCATCAATAACCATGCAATGAGGTGTCCGCTATACCAAGCATGGTTAAACTGTTCACTTGGTAACCATTCTTCTTGCATCATGCGACCTGTGATCACCGCGAAGGTTGCAGATAGAAGCATAACGGTATTCGTGAGACGCTGTAATGATATCCACCAAATCGGTTTGCCAATTTCTTGAAAATGTGACAGAGATTGTGGTTGGACTAAGCGGCGTGAGCCGACATGGAAGCAATATAGGGCGAAAATCGGTAATGCTATTAAAAATGTAAGCGCGATCGTGCCGTGAATTCCTTGCGTATTCGGAATTATTGGTAAATTAAGTGTGCCAAATCGCTTGTCGTATCGGTCATATACTAAGAATCCTGTAATCAGCGCGGCGAAAACTAATAGCGCGATCGCATTATGCAGTAACCGTAAAAGAATAGGTTGATAGGGCGCGATTGGAGAACTCATTATTTTTTAAACTTGGCAATCTAAAGCTAATATATATTCAAAATTGCTTTTGGGGTAAAAAAATGCCTAAGTTCGTTTTGTATTTCTTAATGTTCGTTGGTGCAATCGTTGTCGCTGCATGGGTATCTCGTGAGGCTAGCTACTTTTTTAATAATTTGCTTTATTGGATTCGCTATAACTGGCTACCCACAGTGGGATTAGTAGTTTTAGGCGCGATCGCCTATAAAGTATTTAGCAGCAAATCATGATCGAATATGACAGATGACATAGCAACGCTAATCCTCACAGCTTGCGATCGCAACACATTATCAGGTCAACGCGATTATGCAATCTTGCGATTATTAATAGAAAAGTCACTCAAGCGTCAACAGATTGTGGCGATTAGTATTAGTGATTTTGATTATGAAGAGCGATCGCTTCAGATTCAACGGCGCTATGTACGGCAAGATCGGCAACATCAACCTGAAATTATTAGTCTCAGCTTAGACACAGCCAACGCATTACAAGACTGGCTGACTTTGATTTATATTCCTGATGAGTTGCAAGACACTCAAGCGCCGCTATTTATAGCTTTAGATCGCGTTAATTATGGACATCGGCTGACGGGAACAGCTATTTATGGCCTTGTCAAACGGGCGGCGATTAATGCGGGAATTACTGAGGCGATCGCCCCCGAACAGTTACGTTTCAGTCAGAAAAAGCATATCTCAAATAAAGATTCTGAGATATCCTGCGAGACTTTATTTGAGACTCAAGTGAGAGAAGGAGAGGCGATCGCCTCTCCTTCTCAAAACCTTCCCTATGCGCTCACCGAATTTAGTTCCGATATCTTAACGGCGTTACTTGTCGATAAACGCAGTCTCAATACTAGACGCGCCTATGAGAAAGATTTGCATTATTTTTTTCTTGCCGCCTATGGACAGAAGCCCACCGAAGTGGTGATCGCCATGTTTTTGCAACTGAATCGATTTGACGCGATCGCGATCGCCCTGCGCTATAAATCTGACTTAATCGCAAAAGGCTTAAAGGAAGCCACGATTAACCGCCGATTATCCGCACTGAAGTCTTTAGTAAACTTCGCCGCCAAATTAGGGAAATGCAATTGGAATCTCGATGATGTCCAAACTGAAGTAGTCCAGTCTTATCGCGATACAACAGGGATTAAGCCCGATGGTATCCGCACAATGCTGCTGCATATTAATCGCGACACAACTAAAGGAAAACGTGATTTCGCGATTTTGCGACTGCTTTGGGACAATGCCCTGCGCCGCAATGAAGTTGTCAGCGTCAACATCGGTGATTTTGATCTCGACAGGCGATCGCTACAAATTTTAGGAAAGGGACGTGGCTCTCAAAAGAGTCTCATTAGTCTTAATACGGGAACAGCTAACGCAATTCAAGACTGGCTATCTTGCTTTAAGACTGAGAATATAAATCAACCTTTATTTCATGCGATCGATCCTGCTAATCGTGGACATAGATTAACAGGCGCAGCCATTTATCAAATTGTTACCCAAATTGCGAAAGGTTCAGGAATTTCTAAACAAATGTCTCCCCACCGTATTCGTCACTCAGCGATTACTGCCGCCCTCGATGCCACCAATGGCAATGTCCGTAAAGTCCAAAAACTATCGCGCCATAAAAAGCTCGATACCCTCATGCTTTATGACGATAATCGTACTAATATGCAAGGTGAAGTATCCAGCTTGCTTGGTGACTTAATCTAAAGTATCGATAGCAATGCAGTAAGCTAAAAAACAATTTTCAATAAGAACAATCATGAGTATTTTCATAGAAACGCTTTCACAAGCTAATGCAATTTACGTTAGGCAAAAAATTGAACTTGGCGAAATGCTTGGCTATGGGCAGAAATTTGAAATTGCTGAAGTATTTGGCTTTAAAACACGTAGCACTTATCAAATTCAAACTGATGATGGACAGCAGTTTGGTTATTGTGCTGAACCCAATTTAGATTTTGGTGATGCGATCAAGCGCCAGTTTTTAGGACGTTACCGAGTTTTTAATATTGTCGGAACTGACATGAAAAATCAACGGGTTTTTCGCGTCCATCATCCTTTTCGTTGGTTCCTTCAGCGCCTTGATGTTTTTGGAGCGGGCGATCGCGCTGTGGGGAGTTTGCAACAAAGATTTGCATGGTTTAACAACAAATTTGAATTTCTCGATACTAGAGGTCGAGTGGTGATGACTTTGACCTTATCGCTTTGGAAATATTGGAAATTCTCAATCAAAAAAGGAGAAAGGGAAGTATCTGTAGTTGAGAAAACTGAGAAGAAATGGTCAGGTTTTTCTGACTTCTTCACTGACCCCGATCATTTTAGAGTGCGATTTACCGATCCAAGGTTGACGGCTGACGAAAAGCTGCTGTTACTTGCTGGTGCAGTGTTTATCGATCTTTTATACTTTGAGACCAAGCCTTCTTCTTACTGATGTGGTAAGCTAGAAAGCGACTTTTAAGAAAACTATCATGAGTACTTTCCTACAGACCCTTTCACAAGCTAATGCAATTTACGTTAAGCAAGAAATTTATGGACGAAAATTTGAAACTATCGAAATATTTGGCATTAAGATACGTAGCCAAATATATTCAATTACCGACATATTTAGCGTATCTGAAACACGTATTAGTTGTGATATTGAAACCGAAGATGGACAGAAGCTTGGTTGTTGTTATTATGCTGAAACCAAACCCAATTTAGGTTTTGGTGATGCAATAGTGAGTATTTTTTTACCAAATTTCCTAATTTTTAATATTGTCGGAACTGACATGAAAAATCGACAGATTTTTCGCGCCCATCACCCTTCTTGTTGGTTCCTTAAGCGCCTTGATGTTTTTGGATCGGGCGATCGTCCTTTGGGAAGTTGGCAACAAAGACTTACATGGCCTGGCCTCAAATTTGAATTTCTCGATACTAGAGGTCGAGTGATAATGACTTTGACCACAATGACTTTGACCACTTGGAGATCCTCAATCAAAAAAGGAGAAAGGGAAGTATCTGTATATGGAGGTGAATTTCCGGGTTTGTTTCAATGTTTGTTTCAATATTTCACTGGCTTTGATCGTTGTCGTTCTAGAGTGCGATTCACCGACACAGGATTGACGACTGACGAAAAGCTCATATTATTTGTTGGTGCAACCTTTTTATCCGATCGTGATGATTGAGCTTAATTAGACGAAGAAGTATCCAGCTTATTTAGCAATTTGATTTGAAGCTTCAATAGTATTGCGGTAAGCTAGAAAGCGACTTTTGAGAAAACTATTATGAGTATTTTCCTGCAAACGCTTTCACAAGCTAATGCAATTTACGTTAGACAAAAATTTGAAATTGCCGAAATATTTGGCTTTGAAACGCAGAACCGTTATCAGATTCAAACCGAAGATGGAAAGCAATTTGGTTACTGTGCTGAACCAAAATTAGGTTTTCTGGATGCGATCATGCGCCAGTTTTTAGGACATTGGCGAGTTTTTAATATTGTGGGAACTGATATGGAAAATCAACAGGTTTTTCGCGCCCATCACCCTTTTCGCTGGTTTTTTCAGCGCCTTGATGTTTTTGGGACAAGCGATCGCGGTGTGGGGAGTTTGCAACAAAGATTTGCATGGTTTAACAAGAAATTTGAATTTCTTGATACGCGGGGCAGAGTAATCATGACCATGAACTCGCCACTTTGGAAAATTTGGACATTCCCGATCAAAAAAGGAGAAAGGGAAGTATCCGTAATTGAAAAGAAATGGTCAGGGTTGAGTAAAGAGCTATTTACGGATGCTGATAATTTTAGAGTTCGCTTTACCGATGCGAAATTGACGGCTGACGAAAAGTTGTTGCTACTAGCTGGCGCAGTGTTTGTCGATCTCTTATACTTTGAGACTAAAGCTTCTTAATAGTCAGACATTAACTTGAACTTTCAGATTATCCATTACGAAGAAATCGACTCCACCAACAGCGAAGCATGGCGATTAATTGATCGCCATGTGGACTCACCCAACGCAGTAATTATTGCCAAGCGCCAAACCAAAGGCAGAGGTCAACGCGGTAATAGTTGGCAGTCAGACTTGGGCGGATTGTTTATGTCTGTGATTTTGCAGCCAAACTTAGCGGCGGCGGACGCTCATCAAATTACATTATGGACAGCTTGGGGAATTGCTAAAGCACTGAATGAAACAGGTGCAAATGTAAAACTAAAATGGCTAAATGATTTATTAATCGATCGCCGCAAATTAGGAGGCATTCTCACCGAGACAAGAATCGAAGCGGGTAAAATCCGTTATGCCGTGGTGGGACTTGGGCTTAATTGGACAAATGCAGTACCTGAAGGCGCGATCGCCTTAGCTGAATTGCCAACTACTTTGTCAAGCATGGATGAACTAATTGAGGTGGTGCTTTCAGGGATTGAGCTAGGACAAATTCGTAGCGATCGCGAGGGCATGATGGGCATTTTGGCAGAATATTTAGAGATACTTAGCGATAAAAATGTGCGTAAAATTCTTGATGGACGGGAACTTCAAGGGCAAATAATCGACATTAGACCAACAGGCGAACTGGTAGTAAGATGGGAAGGCAATTCTCAAGAATCGATCTATCAGCCTCAAAACTTTTCTGTCGGCTATCAGTAGACTTACAAACATGCAAAAATCCACACTTTCCACAATTACCCTAGCTACTCTGCTTTGCCTCTCCACAAACAACTATTTTTTAGTTGGCTCAGCATATGCAGCTAGCAAGTCTGCTGTTTCACCTGATGTTGCAGTATTGCAACCTTCCGTACCAGCACCTCAAGCGCAACCAGCGATCGCCCCTATAGCACCATCCGCGATCGAAATCAAAACTGAAACTAATTTCAACCCTGCTCCAGCTAATAACCCTCTAAATAATCGCGAATCTGTCCAAGTTAACATTGAGTCAGCATCTAATCCATCGCCAAGAGTATCTCCAAAAGCAGAATCAGGGCGATCGCAACCCGTTGAAATTGTCCTCGAAAATCGCTCAACTGGTTGTAGATTCAAAGCTAGCAGCCTCATGGAGCGCGATGCCGATCTCTGTAATCCTCAAGTGGCGATCGCCCCTAAGCAAAATAGCTCGGAAAACTATAGCGCTCAAAACTACTACGAAAAAGAAAATGTTCTCTACACCGCCGCATCAGGTGAAACTGCCGTCCAAGTGCGCCGCCTCACGCCCCTAGAAATTGCAGCGATGAGTTTGCCTAGCAATGGCGACAAGCAAATGTTGTTCCCATTGATTGCACCCTCGATAATTAGTTCGCTATTTGGAACCCGCGTGCATCCCGTCACAGGGCAAGTCCGCTTCCATCAAGGCACGGACTTAGCCGCCCCTGAAGGTACACCCGTTGTCGCCGCTTTTAGTGGTCGCGTAGAAATTGCAGGTTGGCTTGGTGGCTATGGCTTAATGGTGGTGATTTCGCATGGTGACACTCATGAGACTCGCTACGCTCACTTGTCTGAGGTTCTGGTCAAAAATGGTCAAGAAGTCAAACAAGGAACTGTGATCGGTTTAGTCGGTAGCACGGGCATGGCAACTGGTCCTCATTTGCATTTCGAGATCTGGCAAAAAATGCGAGATGGTTTAGTGGCGATCGATCCTACGCCGCAGTTGATTTTGGCAATGGAGCAGTTACAAAAGTATCTGGCTCAAGCGCCTAAGCCTTCTGGCAAGGCATAAACCCAAAAAGCTGTAGCGTGCGCTACAGCTTTTTGGGTATGGTTACCTACTTACATTCAGCGCTATCATGGATAGCAATGATTGCAAAGATGGCGAATATCACGATTCGGAATTTAGATAATGCACTCAAAGCAAAATTGCGAGTTAGGGCGGCGCGATTAGGGCGTTCTATGGAAGAAGAGGTGCGCGTTATTCTCAAGGCGGTTTTGGCTGAAGAAGATGTGCCGCGAAATCTAGGAGAATCTATCCATCAACGTTTTGCAGATTTAGGGGGATTCGATTTACCTGCGATCGTAAGGGAACCAATTCGCGATCGCACTTTCTCATAATGCAGTATTGGCGACTCGTAACATTGCCGATTTTTGTGACTGTCAGTCAAATCTAGTCAATCCTTGGCAAGAGAAAATATAGCTGCAAAAAAGGGATTATGATAAGATTATGTTTTCGCGATCGCTACTCACGATGAGGTTTATTAGCTGTGATCGCATTAAATGTCAGTTTACGGGTTGCGATCGCTTGAGGACACTTGGCGATCACCTTCTTTTTTAATCTTGATTTGAGCAGTTTTGCTTAATGTGAATAATTAATCTAAAAAGGGATAAAAATTTATGTTTTCTGATCAAGAGATTGCACAATTGGCGACGGAAATCGATGCACAGTTGCTAGATTTGCGATCGCGCTCCAACGACGTTTCTTTTAAATCCATTGATCAAGAGTCACAACTAGAAAAGCAAAATCAGGCGATCGCTACGGCGGCGAATGAACCTGCGAAGAGTTTCTTGAAAAAGTTTTGGCGGGCAGCAAAGGCGGATCTCTGTGAAGAGGAAGGAACGCTGTATAAGCAATGGAAGAAGTGGGGCGATCTGGATAATAAGGAAGCGATCGCTACTTTTCGTGGAATTGCGGTGGCTTTGGGCTTGTCAGGCAATGTGCTGCCGTCTGTAGTGGTGGCGGTGACAGTGATTATTTTGCATATTGGCGTGAAGGCTTTTTGTGCGGAATATGGCGATCTCGAGTCAACATAAAGTCGGAATCACGGATTAGACGGATTATTTGATTTCACAGATTTTAACGAACGGAGCGAAATTCCCCTTCCTCGCCGACTCTCGAAGCAGGAAGGGGATGAAAGTGACCAGAAAATAAATTGAGCGATAGCGAATCAATGATAAGATAAGTCTGGCTGTTGCCCCCAGACCGACTATTAGGCTACCGAAGTGGTGCATAAAAGTACTTGGCGGAGATCTGGTTAAAGAACAAGACCACTGGTTGCCATCGCATAAATCCAAGTTTTGCTGTACGAGTAGTATTTAGATTCCTCTTGCGGAAGGTGAGAGGCTGGCTGGTGACGCGATGTAAGTCCGACTGCTTAGACGGCTAAGATGAAGGCAAACGCGATTGAAACGGCAAACTCCGAAGACGAATAAGACCGTCATTGTTAGTTAAGTTGGAAGCCCCAACTTCGCGAAGCAAGTTGGGGTACTTCACATACATAGTTTGATTTTTATTGTGGAGTATTTGGAAATGGTTACACTTGCATCTGCGATTGAGATTGTTGAGCAACTACCTACGGAGCAGCAAGATATGTTGTTAGAAATCGTTCGTAAACGTCAAATTGAGAGGCGACGTGATGAGATTGCTGAAAATGCGCGTGAGGCGATCGCTGCTTATCGGGCGGGAGAGTTGAAAGCTTGTTCGGCTGAAGAGGCGATCGCTAAGTTGCAAAGTGAGCTTGATTTACCAGAATAAATAATGAAGAAAATTGTTGTTTCTCCAAAATTTAGTCGCGCTTTTCGGCGTTATATCAAACGCAATCCTGAGCTAAAACCCCGTGTAGAGAATGTGATTCGGCAAATTGAGTTAGATGTATCTGCACCAAATTTGGGGACGCATCCTCTCAGAGGGAAACTTGAGGGATTGCAGGCTTGTTCTTGTGGTTATGACTGTCGTATTGTCTTTAGCATTGAGTCAGATGAGATTGTTCTGATTGATATTGGTACTCACGATGAGGTTTATTAGCTGTGATTGAGTTAAATGTCAGGTTTGCAGGTAGCGATCGCTTTGTCATAAAGTTTGACGATCGCGAAACAGAGGCGATCGTGTTTGTTTCGCCAGTGAATGATGACGATCGCGGCGAGATTCGGTGGTATTTGGAGAGCTATGCGGCGCATTACATGATGGATGTGGATGATCGCCGTGCGGAGAGGATTGAGGCGAAGTTGCCTGTGTGGGGTAAGGCGTTGTTTGAGGCGATTTTTGGCGATCGCGTGGCGGCGAGAATATTTAATGATTTTCAGGATGCTGATGAGAAAGGCAAGGTTTTAACGATTGGGGCGAGTCATCCTGCGATTTTGGCGTTGCCTTGGGAATTGTTGCGCGATCCGAGTGGGACTTATTTGCTGCATGAAAATCCGAGGATTGCGATTCGGCGCAAGTTTGCGGGTGTGACGGGTGGACGCAGTGCGGTGCGGGTGAAGCCTAAAGAACAATTGCGGGTGTTGATGGTGGTGAGTCGTCCTAGTGATGCAGGATTTCTCGATCCGAGGGCGGAAGGTTTGGCGATGTTAGCGGCGATGCAGGAGACGGGCGATCGCGTGGCAGTGGAATTTTTGCGCCCTGCGACTTTGGACAAGTTGGTGGAGCGGCTGGAGGACGATCGCTTGCCTGCGGTGGATATCGTGCATTTTGACGGACATGGGGCATTCGATCCCGATGGGCGCTTGCATGAGAGGGCAAAGCTGAGCGATCGTGGGGCGGCGACTAAGGCAGATGCAAACGAGGCGGCGAATACGGGTTATTTGTTGTTTGAGGATGCTGATGGTAAGTCGGCGCTGATTACGGCGGAGACTTTGGGGGATATGCTGAATCGGCAAAGGGTGAGTGCGATCGTGTTGTCGGCTTGTCAGTCGGCGGCGGTGGGTGGTGAAGATGCTCTCGGTAGTGTGGCGGCGCGGTTGACCCATGCGGGGATACCGACGGTGTTAGCGATGCAATATTCGGTGTTGGCGGTGACGGCTCGGCAGTTGTTTGGCAAGTTTTATGGCTTTTTGTTGCGCGGTCAGGGTGTGGGTGAGGCGTTAGAAAATGCGCGGCGGGACTTGTATCTAAATAAGGAGCGGGGTGAGCGTCCGAGGGGTCAGGAACGGGTGGTTTTGAAGGTGCAGGATTGGTTTTTACCTGCTTTGTATCAGGTGGGGCAGGATGTGGCGTTGTTTAAGCCTGAAGTTAGCCCTCACCCCCAACCCCTCTCCCAAGGGGCGAGGGCAGGGTGGTTTCATTTTCGGAAAGGGTTAGAGGGTAAGAACTTTCAGGTTGCGCCAGAGGAAATGAATGGAGAGAAATCAGGAAGAGCAGGAGAGAATATCAAAAGCTTGATGAACCTGATTAGCGAGAACACGTT